>JBIKWD010000136.1:0-9282 GCA_044356505.1 Phycisphaerales bacterium | reverse complement strand
TCGCCGAGCATGCGCCCGATTCGCGCCGTGGCTTCTACACGAGCTTCATCCAGACGACCGCGACGCTCGGGCTCTTCGCGTCGCTCGGCGTGATCCTCGCGTGCCGCGAGACGCTCGGCAAGGACGCGTTCGAGGACTGGGGCTGGCGCATTCCGTTCCTCCTCTCGATCGTGCTGGTGCTTCTCTCGTACTGGATCCGCATCCGCATGGAGGAGTCGCCGCTCTTCGCGAAGGCGCGGAGCGCGGGGCGCCTGTCGAAGAATCCGATCGCCGAGAGCTTCGCGCGGCCCGCGAACCGCAGGCTCGTCCTCATCGCGCTCTTCGGCGCGGTCGCAGGCCAAGGCGTGGTGTGGTACACGGGCCAGTTCTACGCACTCTTCTTCCTGCAGCGCGCGGCGGGCGTCGAGTTCGTCACGGCGAACCTGATCGTCGTCTACGCGCTCCTGCTCGCGACCCCGTTCTTCATCTTCTTCGGCAGCCTCTCCGACCGGATCGGCCGCAAGCCCATCATCCTCGCGGGCTGCCTGCTCGCCGCGATCCTCTATGTGCCCATCTACATGGGCATGATGCACTTCGCGCAGCCGCTCAACCAGCCGATGCTGGTCGCGCTCGTCTTCCTGCAGGTGCTGCTCGTGACGATGGTGTACGGGCCGATCGCGGCGTTCCTCGTCGAACTCTTCCCGACGCGCATCCGCTATACCTCGATGTCGCTCCCCTACCACATCGGAAACGGCGTGTTCGGCGGACTCACGCCCTATGTCGCGTCGCTACTCGTCGAGCGGACGGGCAACGCCTATGCGGGCCTCGCGTATCCGATCGCGATCGCGCTTGTCACCGTCGTGGTCGGCGCGGCGCTCATTCGCGAGCGCCGGGGCGCGTCGCTGGCGGACGAGTAGGCGCGCGCTCGAAGGCCGTGGTGCAACCGCACACTCGCTTCCGTACGGCTTCGACCGACGATCATTCTGCCAACGCCATTCCTCTCGACGATTCGCGCCGCAGGGTCTCATGCAGGGTCGCGGGCTATGGTTCGGTCCCCTGAAGGACCCGAGTCATGCCTGCATCCCCGACGTGCGTCACGACCCTGTCCGATCGCCTCGCGTTCCTCGGCCAGTTCATCCGCCAGCCGCTCGAGGTCGCCTCGATCGCGCCGAGTTCGCGCTTCGTCGCTCGCCGCGTCGCGCGCTGCGTGCGCGGAGCCTCGGGCACGATCGTCGAGATCGGCGCGGGCACAGGCGGCATCACGCGCGCGCTCCTTGGCACGATCGCTGCCGACGCGCGGCTCGTCGCGGTCGAGCTCAACCCCGCGCTCGCCGAGCGCGCTGCGCGGATCGACGATCCGCGGCTCGTCGTCCACTGCGGAAGCGCGGAGGATCTTCCCGTCATCCTCCGCCAGCATCGATGCACGCCCGCGACCGCGATCGTGTGCGGGCTGCCGTTCTCGATGGTTCCGCGCCTGCGCGGCATGCGAATCGTTCGCGCGCTCGAGCGATCGCTCGCGCCGGGCGGGGACCTCGTGGCGTACCAGATCCGCGACACGCTCGGCCGAATGATCGGCTCGCGCCTCGTTGCCATCGAGGAGACGATCGAGTGGCTCGGCATCCCGCCGCTGCGCATCTCGCGCTGGCGGAAGGCGCACGAGACGCGGGTCCTTGAGGGCGTGGGGGGATTTGCTGCATGCGCAGCATCCGCGGTCCCATCCGCGGCATCCGCGGTGCCGGGTAGCTTGCGGGTACTTGCGGGTACAAGCGGGTACCTTCCCGGCACCGCGCGAGAAGAAGCTCGGCGTTCGTGAGATCCCATGTTTCACGCGATGCACCGCCTCGTTATCCACCGCCCGCGGGTGGCGGGTATCTGGCGGGTACAAGCGGGTGCGGCGCGGTAGCTACGCGGCACGCGTTGTCACGCGTTGTCGCGATTCGGCATCCGATCAGGCGGAGCGGACGAAGCCCCCCGCCTCATGCCGCGCTCCATCTTCTCATTCACCTCGCTCCTCGCCACCCTGCTTGTCGGTGCTGCCTGCCCGACCATGGCCCAGACGAACCCCGCCCCGACTTCCGCCTCGAATCTCGAGTTCGACAGCGGCACCAAGGGCTGGCAGACCGTCCTCGACGGCGTGATGGGTGGTCTTTCGACCGGACGCATCGCTGCGGGCGAAGGCGGCACGCTGCGCTTCACGGGTGAACTTTCGCTCGAGAACAACGGCGGCTTCTCGCAGATCCGCACGGCGGTCCCCGAGGGGACCTTCGCGGGAACGACGGGGCTCGTCCTTCGCGTGAAGGGCGACGGCCGCTCGTATCAGTGCGACATCCGCTCGTCGCGCCTGCGCCTCATGGCGGGCGGCTACCAGAGCGTGTTCGCGACGAAGGCAGGCGAGTGGACCGAGATCACGATTCCGTTCGACCAGTGCGTCGCCAACAGTTTCGGCCAGCGCATTCGCAACGCACCCCCGCTCGACCCCGCGTCGATCGAGTCGGTGGGCATCACGCTTGCAGACAAGAAGGAAGGCCCGTTTGCGATCGAGGTCGACTGGATCCGTCCGATGGGCGGGTCAGCGACCGAGCGTTCGAGCCCGAACTCGCTCGCCTCCGTCGCCACGAAGGCGAATCTCACCACGCTGCTCGAACTCGTGAAGGCCGCGGGGATCGAGTTCCCGAAGGACGCGAAGCTCACGATCTTCGCGCCGACCAACGACGCGTTCGCCAAGCTTCCGCGCGAGCAGGTCGAGTTCCTGACGAGCGCGAAGGGCAAGGCCACGCTGCAGGCGATTCTGAAGCACCATGTGGTCGCGCAGTCGCTCGAGAGCTCGGCGCTCCTCGATCGGCGGCGGCTCAAGGCGCTGTCGGGGCAGTCGCTCGAGATCGACCCGTCCGCGCTTTCGGTCGACGGCGCTCGCCTCGTCGCCACCGATGTCGCCTTCGACGGCGGGCTCGTGCATGTGATCGACGGCGTCATGCTGCCCGAACTCCGCAGCATCGAGGAGATCGTGGCGAAGGACGAGCGTTTCGCGACCCTGCGCGCCGCCATCGGCGCAGCGGGCCTCGGCCCTCAGCTCGGCGCGGAGAACCCAGGGCCCTGGACGCTGCTTGCGCCGTCGAACGAGGCGTTCGCGGCCATCCCCGCCGATGCGCTGAAGACGCTCCTTGAGGATCGACCCGCGCTGACGGCCGTGCTCGCGGCGCATGTCCTGCCGACCGCGATCCGGCGCGACGAGATGCTCGCACAGGGCTCGGCCCGCACGCTCATGGGCGACGGCACCGTGGCGTTCGCGCTCGCGTCTGGCGCCATCACGGTCGAGGGTGCGCGCATCGAGGTCGCCGACATCGAGGCGTCGAACGGCGTCATCCATGTCATCGACCGCGTGCTTCCCGCGCGCAGCGCCGCGACGGCGACGACGACGGCGGAGGGCACGCCGTCACCGCAGCGCGCCCAGCGCGCAGCCGCCATCCTCGAGCTCGCGATCGAACGCGGCGTCCCACGCTTCAACGCAGGCGACACCTCGTCGTGCGCGGCGCTCTACGAGCTCGCGATCGCATCGGTGGTGCTCCTCGGCGAGGATTGTGTCAGCCCGAATGCGAAGGCCGATCTCGCGAAGGCGCTCGAGCAAGGCGCGGAGCACGAGGACGCCTCCGAGCGCGCGTGGATCTACCGCCGCGCGATGGACCGCGCGCTCGAGCGGATGATGAAGTCGGACGCGTGAGTCGCCCACGCTCGCACCCGGGCCCGCGATCCCGGACAACCGCCATGCCCCCGATCGAACGACGCCCCGTCCCGCCGCCGAAGGAATGCGCCTCGTGCCACAGGCCGTTCACCTGGCGCAAGAAGTGGGAGCGCGACTGGGTTCATGTGCGCTACTGCTCGGATGCGTGCCGTCGGAGTGGTCCCGTCGAGCCGCCGGCGTCGAACGAGGTCGCCCGGCGCAGCGCGGGACGCAATCCGTAGAACAACCGCGACTCAGCCACCATGCGATCACTGCAGGCAGTCAGCGCCGTGCTTCTCTCCGTTCCCCTCATCGGGTCCGCGGCGAACCACGCCTTCAAGTGGGTCAATCCACCGATGAACGACGGCTCGCGCGGCGCAGAGATGTGGGAACTGATCCGTGACGGCGGCCTGATGGACTGGCTCGCGGTCGGGCACCTGCTGCTCGGCATCCTGCTCCTCGTGCCGCGCACCCGGTTCGCGGCGGGCGTGATGCAGCTGCCGATCACCATCGGGATCGTCGCGTTCAATGTCACGATGTTTCCGGCGGGCGTCGCCCTTGCGATCGGAATGCTCGTCGTCAACCTCGGCGTCGTGCTCAAGCCGCGAGACCTTCGTCGGCTGCTGGCGCCTTCCGAGGAGTGACCGCGTCGGCGCGGGCCGCTAGATGACGGAAATCGCGCAGATCGCGCCGCTCATCGCCAGCATCAGCGCCGCCGGCACGAACTTCGACACGGGATCGCCGACCTTCAGGTGCATGGCGACAGCGCCCATCATGAGCACCGCGACCACCGCCGCCGCCGGCAGCACGACGGGCGAGTATGCGAGCCCCACCAGCAGCAGCACGCCGCAGACGATCTTCAGGCCGCCGACGATGTAGAACATCGGTGCCGGCAGCCCGTAGGTGGCGAACTCGTCCTTGAGGTTCTTCGCCTCGCCGCCGCGATAGGCGGTCGCGCTCTGCCGACGCAGCAGCCACACATTCAGAAGGCCCAAACCGACGATTGCCTGGAGGATGAGTCCGATTGTGTCTTGCATTCCACGCACGGTATCCGATGGCGGTGCCTCTCGCAGGCACTACACTCGCATCTTGACCACTCCGATCCAGATCGCCTTCGAGGTATCCCGCGCACTCTCGGCCATCGCGTTCCTCTTCTACGGGGTCGCGTGCCTGGTCACTCCACGCATGGACGCGGAGTTCGAGCGCTACGGCCTCGCGCGGTTCCGCCGTCTGATCGGCGCGTTGGAATGTCTCGGCGCGCTCGGGCTGCTGGTGGGCTACTTCAATCGCCCCGTGCTCGTGCTGGCCGCCGCTGGCCTCGCGCTCACGATGGTGATGGCCATCGCCACGCGCATCCGCATCGGCGACTCGCTGGCCCGGACCCTCCCGGCGATCGTGCTCCTCGCGCTGAATGCGTTCGTGCTTGGAGTTGCCGTCACGCATTCCTAGGTGCGCTGCCCCTGGAGGTGGCCGTGCCGCGCCTCATCGGCCCAGCCACGAACCTGTGCGCCGCGGGGCGACGGCGAGCCAACGGAGGCTCCGGATCCCAACCATATTCCTCTGTATTCCTGACTCGGCCCGATGATGCACGATAAACGCACCGTGCACGGGCAGAGTTGCGCACGAATCGGCCACATGCGACCGATTCGCTAGACCCTCGCCGCTTCCGTGCTCCGCAGCGATGCCAACCGCAGGAGATCGCCGCACATATCCGGTTACAAACGGAGGGTAGCGGCACGAAGCAGCAGGCAAGGACCGATGAAAAACACGCCTGGCCGGTGGGAGCCGGCCGGGCGTGCAAGGTTCCATGCGTTGTGTCTCGATGCATCTCAACCATCCGAACTTGCGCGGTGGTCGAGCTGTTCAGGGCATCGGGTAGAGATCTCGGTCTCGAGGCGTATCAACCTCGAGGAACGTCGACGAGGAATGTCGGCGATGAATGTCAACGAGGAATGTCAACCTCGACCGGATGGGGCACGGGCTTGCGCGGGAAATCGGGAACCGGGTCGCCGTTCGCGCCCGGGCAGTTCCGGTAGTCCGACCAGATCGCGGCCCGCTTGTTTCGGTAGTCGAGCTGTTCGGCCTCGACCAGCCGGCGGAGGATCGCGTCGCAACCCGCCACGTCATGATAGTAGGCCCAGTAGCAAGTGATGGTCAGTGTAATGCTCACACCCACTAGCGTGCTGATGCAAAGGACCACGGCGCGTGGATCCTTGAGCTTCAAGCACTCAGCGATTCCCACCACGCCCGCCACCCCTACGCCTGCATCAAAGCCCAAGCAACGGTAAAAGCCCGTCACTGCGTCTTCAAGGCAGTCTTCATGCTCGCGGGCGTATCTGCAGATCCGCAGGTTGTGCTCATTCAGCGCTCTGCAGAGTGCCCGATCCCGCACCGCTTCACAGGAAACTCCCTGGATCGCCTCGCAGTCATACTGCGTACAGTTATCCATTTCACCGCGTCCTGGCTGCTGAATGTTTCCGCCCACGCCTCCACCGGCGGCGGGAGGATTCATCAGAAGGGCGAATCCCGCGGGCAGGACTGGGATGACGACTGCGGCGCCGCCACCGACCTCGCTTGCCACGATGATCGCATCGGTCGCCACTTCCCCGTAGAACGACTTGAGCGTGACGGTCGCCCGAACGCTCAAGTCGTCGTCGAGCGGTGCCACATCCTGCACGATCGCGAAGAAGCTGTCGGAGCCCACCGAGCCGAGATACACGCCGTTCGTGAGCATGAACCCGTCGAGAAGCAGAGGGCCTTGCTCCGCGGTGCCAAAGAGCTCGGCGTACACGGACTCGACATGGTCTCGGAAGTCATGGATCGCGGCGAGCTCCGCATCTGGCATCGTCAAGACCGCATCCGCAAGTGGCTGCGTTTCTTGCGCGGGCGAGGCTGCCACCGGAGGCTGCTGCGGCGCCGCTCCATGGACCATCTGCTGTGGACCCGGCGTGTAGGCGGCAACTGCATGCTGTGCAGTCGAGATCAAGAGCGCGCACGTAACACCACCGACAACGACCGCGGCCAATCTGCTCGTCATTTGAAGCTGCATTCAGTCTCTCCCATGTGAAGTAGATCCGGACTCGCTCGGCGCCGACGCCGAGCACCACTTTGCCCCCTAACGGTGGATTCCGCCGGACGACTTTCAAGCATTGGCGGCGCAAACGGCGCGAAATGTTCCTCGAACCGTCCCGATTGTGCGAATCAAGCCGCCGATTCGCTCCGCGCAGGCTGGGGGGCTCACGCGAGGCGACGACGCGTGCAGGCCGTTGCGATGTCGCTCTCCGCGCGACGCGGGACGATCCACAGGTGCCGGGTAGCCACACGGTACTTGCGGGTACAAGCGGGTGGCTTCCTGGCACCGCACGATGGCGCGGAGCGTGCTTTGGGAGACACCAGCCACCGCAGGCAAGCGCGGACGTCGCGCACTCCGACGTTCGTGCCGCCTCCGGTGCCGGGTGATTTGCGGGTACGAGCAGCTGCCGCGCGGTACCCGCGCGGCACCGTCGTCCCCATCCGCGTTGGCCGCTGCACAGACGATCGCATAGGCTCCCGCCCGTGGTTCCCGCGCGATTCCTCATCACCGGAATGAACGGCACCGTCGCGCCCGCGCTCGCCGACGAGCTGCGCGCCCGAGGCGGCACGGTCGTGGCATGGGATCGCGCCGCTGTCTCCCCGGATGACGACCTCGCGGTCGAGAGGCACATCCGTGCGACCGCCCCTACCGCGCTTGTTCATTGCGGCATGGGAGACCCGCGCTGGGCGGAGCACCTTGCGGCCTGCTGCGGCCAGATGGGAGTCGGGTTTCTCTTCACGAGTTCGGTGTCCGTGTTCGGACCTCATCAGACGGGGCCGCACGCCGTGGGTGCCGTGCCCGAGCCCTGCGAAGACTACGGCCGCTACAAGCTCGAGTGCGAGCGCCGGGTGTTGGCGGCGAACCCAGAGGCGTGCGTCGTCCGACTCGGCTGGCAGATCGCGCTTCGGTCGGGCGGCAACCAGATGGTCGACCACTTCATGCGTCGCCAACGCGAACAGGGCCGCATCGAAGTGAGCAACGCATGGTTCCAAGCCTGCTCGTTCCTCGACGACACGGCCCGGGTGCTCGCGGACCTTGTCGCGCGACCATCCTGCGGTCTCCACCACCTCGACGGCAACCCCGGCTGGGACATGCATCGCATCGTGCGCGCGCTCGACCGCGTCATGGATGCGGGCTGGAACGTGCGACCGACCGAGGACCTGCGCATGAACAACCTGATGCGGGACGATCGGCTGCCATCGACTTCGATCGAGCGCAGGCTGCGCGAAGGGTGACGCGCCCCGCGAGACAAGCCTCCCCACCTCTCGCACCGCGGCTCGGCCACGGTCCGCTCGTGGCGGCGAAGCACGATCTGCAGCCCATGATCGGCCCCACCGACGCGCACTTCGAGGTGGCGATCAGGGGCGGGGCCGGTCAGTCGTCCGCAGCGCGATCCGTTCCGGCCGACCGGTAGCCGTCCGTCACGCAACGCTCGAGCCGCTCGATCTCGTCGTCTCGGAGGGTGCGGAAGGTCGACTCGCGCTTCGCCTTCGACAGCTTGCCGTGGTTCTGCAGGCACAGCCGCATGAAGAGGTCGAGATCGCGGTCGGGCAGGTCCACCACCTCCTGCATCGCGCGCTTCGTACGGTCGTAGTTGGCGAGGAACGAGAGTTCCTCTGCGAGTTCGGTCTCGACCGTCTGCCTGATGAACGCGAACAGCGCCTCGACCTGCGCGGTCATGTCGGGGTAGCGGTAGAGCGGGGCGAGGACGCCACCGTTCCTGACCGTCATGCACCCGGAGTCGTCAAGCTCGTAGTCGGCCAGCTGCACGATCGGCTTCGAGAAGGCCTCGAGCGACGCGTCGTACTCCGCGGGCCGCTTGAGCATCACCGCGGAGACAGGGAAGACCATGCCCGACGGCACGAAGCCGCGGCGCGCGAGGATGTTGTGGATGAGGAGCCGGTGGATTCGGCCGTTGCCGTCCCCGAAGGGGTGCACGAACACGAAGCCGTATCCGACGAGCGCGGCATGGAGCACGGGATGCACGCCGGAAGCTTCCATCCGGCGATGCGCGGCGACGACGCCGGACATGAGGCCCTCGACGAGCTCGGGGCCCGGGCAGACGTAGTGGATCCGTTCTTTCCCAACGTAGACCGTTTCGCCCACGTAGTTCTGGTCGGTGCGGTAGCTGGCCTCGCGGAATCGTGGATCGACGATCTGGTTCTGGATCTCGACCAGGCGGGGCTTCGCACAGAGATCGTCGCGCGTCGCCACGTGCAGCAGCGCCACGAACCGTTCCGTGCGGGATGCGTCCGGCGTGATGCGCTCGATCTCGAAGGATGACTTCGTTTCCTTGGTGTAGAGGTAGCCCATCGCGCGCTTGACGAGGTCAGGCGAATGGCCTGACATGAGCTCGCGGCTGCGTGCGGAAAGATCACGATCGATGAACGACGAGATCGCCGCGGTCCTGCGGACGGACGGGCAGAAGTCGCCGGTGCCGAGCAGGTTGTCGTTGATGCGCTGGCGACGCACCTGCGTGGGCCGCTCGAGCACGAAGTACTCGGCTGGCTCG
>JBIKWD010000321.1:0-2688 GCA_044356505.1 Phycisphaerales bacterium | reverse complement strand
GCCTCGACCAGGAAGCGCTGGTGACGCGCCTGAACGAGCTTCGAGGTCTGGTCGGCCGCCGCCGCGAGGCCGCGCATCCTCTGGAGCGACACCACCGCGCGGACATCGCCGATGAAGATCAGCGTGTCGCCCGCCGCAAGCAACGTGCTCGGCTCGACCGGCGCGATGATCTCCTCGCCGCGGCGGATCTCGCTGAGATAGAGCCCCTCGAGGCCGCGCAGGCTCGCGCCCTCGACCGTCTTCCCGGCGATCGGTGCGCCGACCACCTGCATCTCGACCGAGTAGCTGCGCGGATCGGCCGTCGCGAGCGCCTCGCGCCCCGAGGTCGGCAGCAGCCAGCGCCCGGCCATCACGATGAAGAGCATTCCCACGATCGCGACCGGCACCCCGATCGGAGCGAGGTCGAAGAGATGGAACGGCTCGCCGCCCGACTTCAGCCACATCTCGTGGACGACGAGGTTGGTGCTGGTTCCGATCAGCGTGCAGACGCCGCCGAGCGTGGCGGCGAAGGCGAGCGGAATGAAGAGCTTGCCGGGCGCGATGCGGGTGCGCCGCGAGAAGTCCTCGACGAGCGGAATGCACATCGCGACGAGCGGCGTGTTGTTGATGAAGGCCGACAGCGCGGCGACGGGCGCCATGAGCCGGATCTGCGCCATCGTGACGCTGCCGCCGCGGCCGAGCATCGCCGAGCCGATCCACTGGATGAGGCCTGTCTCGATGACGCCCTGCGACACGACGAGAAGAAGCGCGATCGTGATGATCGACGGACTCGCGAGGCCGGCAAACGCCTCGTTCGGCGTCAGCACGCCCGTCAGGATCAGGAGCGCGATCCCGCCCGCCATGGCGACGTCGCTCGCCATGCGCCCGCGCACGAGCGCCGCGAGGGTCACGAGCACGCACAGGATCGCAAGCGGTGCGTGGTAGGCGTCGGGCATGCGGGTTCAGCGGCGATCGGGCTCGCGGGCGTCGGCCGTGCGCGCCGCGGCCGCCGGAGCGAGTTCCTTGACGATGCGGCGCACGAAGGACTCCTGCAGCGCCCGCGCGCGGGCGATCTGGTCGCCCTGCGCGAGGTTGTTGCCGAGGATGCTGAAGGCGAGCAGGCGGCCGTCCGGCGCGATCGCGAGGCCTGACAGCGTGCTCACGCCACGGATGTAGCCGGTCTTGCAGCGGACCTCGACGGGACTCGACTCGAGTTCGTCGAAGCGCTTGCGCACGGTCCCGGTCTTGCCCGCGATGGCGAAGCTTCCGAAGTAGACCGGCGCGAGGCGCCCGTCGCGGGCGAAGATCGCGAGCCAGCGCGCGAGGCCGGCGGCGGTCACGCGGTTCTCCTGCGAGAGCCCGCTTCCGTCGTCGACGGTCCAGCCCGAGAGCGCTTCGGCGCCGAGCGTCGAGGCGATCGACTGCCGCAGCGCGGTGCGGCCGTTCATCCAGCTGCCGGGCGCCATGCCTGCGGCGGGCGCGAACTTCGGGTCCTTCGCTTCGGCTTGCGCATACACGGCACCGAGCCGCTTGAGGAGCGCCTCCGCGTACAGGTTCTCGCTGTCGGTGTTGGCGCGCTCGAGCACGGTTGCGATCGGGGTGGCGTGGACCGGAGGAACGATCGTGCCTGTGGCGCGGGGGTCCGCCTCGGTCGCGAGGCGGGCGACGTTGATCTCGATGCCGTGCTTCGCGAAGGCGCGCTGCATGAGCGCGGCCGTGAGCGACGGGGTGTTGTGGACGGTGAGTCCGAGGGGCGAGTCGGGCCGCTTCTGGGCGTTGCCGCGCAGGGTCAGCGCGTTCGAGCCGAAGGCCCGCGACGCGGAGAAGGTGAACTTGCCCTTGGCGTTGCTGGTGGCGTTGTTGCGTTCGACCGAGATGTCGAAGGCCGGCGTCAACACGACGGTGGGCTTGCCGCCAGCCTGCGGCACCGGCGTGATCCCGACCACGTTGCGCGCGAGGTTGAGGCCCCAGACCTCGGCGCAGTAGGCGTTCGGGTACTGCTCCTTCGGCCACGAGGGGTGATAGAACTCGCGGTCGAAGATCCGAGCGTCGACGACGAGTTCATCGACCCGCGCGACGCCGTTCTTCCGCAGCTCCTCGGCCCACAGCGTGATGAGCTTGTCGAAGCCGTGCGGGTCGCGGGCGCGCAGGTCGGGGTCGTCGAGGGCCGGGTCTCCGCTGCCGACGAGGGTGAGCCGCGCGAGGCCGTTGCCGCGCTCGAGCCACAGGGTCGTGTCGAAGGTGAAGTCGGGCCCAAGGGTCGCGAGCGCAGCACCCGTGGTGATCACCTTCATGTTCGACGCGGGCGTCATCGGCGCGTCCGCGTTCTGCGCAGCGAGCAGCTGGTCGCTGCGGACGTCGTGGACCGCGAAGGCGATCCGCTGCTGCGCGAGACCCGACTTGCGGACGATCTCGGCGAGGTCCGCTGCGAGGTCGCCCGCGGGCGCGGGCCGCACAACCGCGAAGAGCGCGAAGAGCGCGACGACCGCAAGGAGGGGACGGAACGATCGGACGGCGAGACGCATGGCCAGACTCCGTGTCATGGGGTCCAATATCGGCCAACGCGCATGAACTGCGCGAGTCGAAGCGCCCGCAGGATAGCGTCCAGAGAGCTCCCGCCCACGGCAAAGCGAGCCGCCCCAGCGGCGAGCGCTCAAACAGCGTCGCCCCCGCCAAAGCGAGCCGCCGCAGCGGCGAGCGCTCAAACAG
>JBIKWD010000135.1:0-9426 GCA_044356505.1 Phycisphaerales bacterium | reverse complement strand
CCTATCCCCGCGCCCGACGCGAGCTCGACGAGGTCGTCGCGCAGCTCGCCCGCGGGAAGCCGCGTGAGCCCGAGGAGCGGCGGGATCACGAGCGGAATCGCGAGGAAAAGGACGAGGATCCCGAGAAGCCCGCCGCCGAACTGCGCGGCGACCTCGTGCTCCGGCCAGTGCTCCCGCGCGAGCGCCGCCGAGACCTCGCCGATCGCGATCGGAACGATGAGCGGCACGATGACGGGAATCATGCCTGCGCGGGACTGCGCGAGCACATAGCCCGCGCGCGACGGGATCGGATGGAGCGCGCGCGCGCTGTCGAGCATGCGCACGATCTGCGACTCGCGGATCCGCTTCTCGACCGGCCACGCCTGCCAGTGCGCCGCCAGGATCGAGGCGATGCCGCACCCGAGCAGGTAGATGGACACGGCCGCTCCGCCGAGCGGCGTCGGCAGCGCCGTCGGAAGCGATGTGGACGCGGCGGCCGCCATGAAGAACGCACCGATCCAGCCCGAACGCCGGGTGAAGAGGAAGATGCGCTGTCCGGCGTCGGGGTCGCGGCGGTCCATGCCCTTCATGGCGCCGCGGGCGACGAAGCCGCCGAGCAGCCAGACGACAAGCGGCCCGCACAGCGCGATCGCGGCGCCGACCGGCGCCCCGATGGGAAGCGATCCCGCGAGTTCGCGGGCCAGCATCGCAAGCGAAAGCTGGACAAGCAGCGCCAGATGCATGCCCGCTCAGCCCCTCGGCCGCGCGATCGCGCCGAGGTCGACCACGAGCCTTCCGTGGCGGTAGTAGTCGACGCCGAGGAGATCCGCCGTCAGGAACGTGAAGACGATGCCGTTCGCGCGCGAGCTGTCCGCGAAGGCGAAGTCGCCCATGTGCGGGCCCGCGTAGGCCTCGTTGTCGTACTTCGCGGCGTGGAAGTGCACATGGAAGAGCCCGGTGTAGAGCGCGTCGAACAGCGCCTGCGGGTTCTCGTAGCGGATGTCGCTCGTCTTGGTGCGGGGCTCGAACTCGATGAACTCGGCCGCGACGGCCTCGGAGGAGCCGCTCGCCTCCGAACGCAGCGCGATCACGCCGCCGTACTCGGTGCGGCGATCCTCGCGGTCGCGGTCGGCGACCTCGAACAGGTGCGACTGCATGCGCGGGTCCGCGAGCACGTCGAGGGCGAGCGCCATCGCCGCGAGATCGGTCCAGTTGAGCCGGTCGCGCACCTGGCGCAGCGATTCGGTGAATTCTCCGCCGTGGCCCGTGAAGTCGGGCGACGCCTTGCGGCGACCCTGCGTGCGCGCATCGATCTCGGCGAAGATGTCGGGCTCGGCCGCGGCGAGAAGCGCGGGCCGCCGCTTCATGCAGGCGACGGCGACGGGGACCCCTCGCAGTTCGAGCGACTGGCGCCGCGCGGCGGGCATCCGACCAAGCGCGAGCTTCGCCTCCTCGAGGAACGCCGCGCGCGAAGGCTCGCAGAGCTTGCGCACCCAGAGGATCTCCTCGTTGGTCGTCGGCAGCACGCCGAGGTCGTTCGCGACGCGCGCGAGATCGGTCAGCATCGCGTCGCCGCCGGTCGACGCCGGATCAGCAAGCAGCGCCCGCAGCGTGGCCTCGTCGCCCGACTTCATCAGGAGCTCCCAGCAGCGCATGCGCAGGTTCACCTGCGTCATCGGGTTCGCCTCCTTCATGGTGCGGAGCAGCGTCGCGCTGACCTGGTCCTCGCCGACGATCCTTCCGAGCGTCACGCGCTCGGGGCGCACGGTGTCGGACCGGTGTCCGCGCAGGGGATTCGCCCACGCGCGGATCAAGGTCGGCACCAGCTCCTGCATGCGCCTGTCGCCCACGAGCTCGCACACGCGGGCGCGCCAGACGATGTCCGACATCGTCGGCAGGTTCAGCTCGAGCGCCGCGACGACCGCCTTCGGATCCGTCTCGTAGAGAAGCTCGAACGCACGCTCGCGCGGCTCGATCGCGAAGCCGTTCGCCGTGATCATGCGGCGCAGCGCCGCCTTGGTGTCGTCGTCGACCCCGCGCTGCCGGGCGGCCTCGATGGCGTCGAAGTAGCGCTCGCGCGTCTGCCCGCCGACCGAGAGCACCGCGGCCGGGTTCTCGATCGACTCGGGCCCGGAGGCGCAGCCCGCGAGCAGGACGACGGCCAAGGCCGCCACCCCTGCACGCACGACCGCGGCGCGCGCCGCGGCGGGACGGAGTTCAGAGTGACCGGAACGCTGTGGAAGATCTGTGTGCATGGCTCGTCCGAGACCGTATCATCGGAACCCGATGGCGGATTCCGAGAAACGACCCCACGCGAGCGATTCGGCGCCGGCCGCGGCGGACGACGGGCGGTTTCGCCAGCAGGTCGAGCGGCTGCTCGCGGCCATCCGGCCCGCGGTGCAGGAAGACGGGGGCGACCTCGAACTGGTGTCGGCGACGAGCGACGGCCTGGTCCGCATCCGCCTCCACGGCGCCTGCGTCGGCTGCCCGTCGGCGCACCAGACCCTCCACCACGGGATCGAGCGGACCCTTCGGGCGGAACTCGGGCCCTCCGTCAGGGTCGAGGCCGTCGATTGACCGTCCGGTGACCTTTCGGAACCCAAATCCCTGCCTCGGCACATATTGCGCGTGGCAAAGTCGCGGGTTCGTGCTTCCGATCGCCCGTTTCGTCGGGTAGTCTGAGGGGGTCAGCCATGCGGCAGACGGGCCGCCCGAAGTCGGGTCGCCTGGGCAGGAGGTCCCCAACCATGCTTGTCATCACTCGTCGCGAAGGTGAAGAAGTCGTCATCGGAGACCCCTCGTCGCCGATCGGCGTCGTACGTATCGTCGCCATCAAGGGCGACCGAGTCCGCGTCGCGTTCGACTTCCCGAGGACCGTCGAGGTCCACCGACGCGAGGTCGCCGACCAGATCCTGTCGTCGAGCGGCGACGCGGCGACGCCGGACGTGATCGGCTCGATCCGACCCGCCACCGAAGGCGGCTGAGACACCCCTCCCGCTCCGACACCCAATCGCACGCGCCGACAGGCGCGTGCTCTCTTTCGCGCATGGAAAAGCAAAGCGGCCCCGGTCCGCGAGGACCGAGGCCGCACTTTGCGCAAGCCGGCGATCCATGCCAGCCCCGCTGAAGGCCTGGCCGTCCTTGGCCAGGCGGAACGAAGCGCTCGGGAAACTGCGCGCACCCGTGGCGCAGTAGATCGCTGGTTTTTCAGCCGTTGCCTCAACGACTGCTCCGGCGCGCATCCGTGCGCGCCGTCGTGCCAGCCACCGTTTCCGGTGTTTCCCGTGCGACTGGCCGGACCGCAATCCATGCGATCCGCCAGAGTGTTCATTCCAATCGCGTCCGCCCCCTGTCGGGCGCGTGCGCGGCATCCACCGAACTTGCGCTGTCTTCGCCCGCCCGGGTCGCCTCAGGCGGCTTCTTCTGCCATCTCCTTCGCGCGCTGCTCGGGAGTCACGAGCTCCAGATGGTCGCGCACGGCGGAGATCACGATCGTTCCACTCAACCCGTACTCGGCCAACAGCCGATCAGGGATCCGCACCCGGCCCGCGCTGTCGAAGGGAACCCTCGCTGCGCGCGAGAAGAGCCTTCGGTTGAAGCGGGTCACTTCCTCTGTCGTCACCAGACCGCTCTCGATGCGGTCCGCGTACTCCTCGAACTTCTTCTCCGGCCAAAGCCAGAGAAATCCGTTCTGCCCCGGTGCGGCGATGAACATCTCGCCATGCCGCTCCGGGTTCCAACGCTCACGAACCTCGGCCGGAATCGCCAACCGCTGCTTCGAGTCGAGGGAGTGCTGGAACTCTCCGAGAAACATGGTGGGCGCCCGGGAAGGCGGAGGCAATGATACTGCACTTAGCCCCACTTAGCCACACATCGGGACACCTTCCTGCACTTTTTGGCGAAGATTTTTCCGCCCTGACTCGTCATTTGGGTTGGTTCCAAGTCATAAGCGCAGCATATTCAGGTGGTTAGGCCAGACACCCTCGGACCGGCGCCTCTGGAGAGGAGTCGCCGTTTCCGTCCGTCTCGCCCCACTTCCGCATGCTCCCGCCCCCAACCGACGAAACGATCGCCGCGCTGACCCGCATTCCTGCGAGCCAGTACCTCATCACGACCGCGTACGGCGAGACCCGCGACGGCCGCCTCGTCGAGCGCGTGCAGCAGTGCGGCACGTCGCCGCCGATGCTGCTCGTCGCCATGGAGAAGGGCCATCCGCTGTCGCCCTTGATCCGCGACAGCCGCACGTTCGCCCTGTCGCTGCTCGACCCGAACGAACGGCTGCTGCAGCGCGTGTTCGGTCCCGACCGGCGGATCGGCGAAGACCCGTTCCTCACCTACCCGCACAAGGTCGGCGTGCTCGGCGCACCGATCGTCACCCGGGCGACCGCTTGGTTCGACTGCGAGGTCGTCCGGCACCTCGACATGGAGACGAACTTCGAGCTCTACGTCGGAGTCGTCCACGCGGCGGGCGCCGGCAACGCCCCTGCGCAGCGGCTGAACGCCGCGCTCAACCTGACGCGGGCCGCCGATGCGCGGTCGCTCCGTCCCCGCGCCGCACCTGACCGTGCGCCTGCGGCGGAGTCGCCGGCGGAGCGTCCGCGCTCCGGCAAGACCGTGGCGCAGCAGCGCCCGCGCACCAAGTAGCTGCCGTCGCGCCGAACCCACTACGATCGCGGCCCCATGCTGCGGCCGCCCTCCACGCCATCTGCGCTCCGCGACGATCCGTCGAACCGGCTCGGGCTCGACTACGCCGCCGAATCCACGCGCTTTCCGAAGCTCGGCTATGGGATCATCGACGTCCACGCCCACATCAACGGTCTCGAGGCGAGCGCGCTGTGGGCGCCGATCGCGAAGGCCTATGGCATCGAGCGCACCTTCTCGATGAGCCGAGTCGAGGACATTCCCTCGCTGCGCGAGCGCCACGGCGACCTTCTCGAGTTCATCGCGTTTCCCGACTTCATGCACGCCGACCGCCGCGAGGGTCACGGCGACGGGTACCTCCGCCGCATCGAGCGCTACCGCGAGCACGGCGTGCGCATGGTGAAGTTCTGGAACGCGCCGCGCATCACCGAACTCGCGGCCGAGGCGGGCGATCCGCGGCTCTTCGACCTCGGAAGCCCCGCGCGGCTCGAGCAGATGAAGCTCGCCGAGAAGCTCGGGATGATGTGCATGGTGCACGTCGCGGATCCCGACACCTGGTTCGCGACCAGGTACAAGGACGCCGCGCGCTACGGCGCCAAGCTCGAGCACTACGTGCCGCTCCGCCGCGCGCTCGACCGCTTCGCGATGCCGTGGATCGCGGCGCACATGGGTGGATTCCCAGAGGACCTCGCGTTCCTCGACGCCCTTCTCGAGGCGCACCCGAACCTCCACCTCGACACCAGCGCCACGAAGTGGATGGTGCGCGAACTCGGACGCCATCCGCGCGACGAGATCATCTCGTTCCTCGTAAAGTGGCGGGGCCGCATCCTCTTCGGCACCGACACCGTCACGACCGACGACCATCTGCGCGCGGGCGACAAGGCGAGCGAGATGGCGAAGAAGGCGACGAGCCGCGAGAGCGCGCACGACCTCTACGCGAGCCGCTACTGGGCGCTCAGGATGATGTGGGAAGGCGAGGGAGAGTGCCCGTCGCCGATCTCCGACCCAGATCTCAACATGGTGGCGCCCGATCGCCACGCGCCGCTCGACGCGCCGCCGTTGCGGGGATTGGCGCTGCCGGCGGATTTGCTGCGGACGCTGTATCGGGATGCGGCGGTGAAACTGCTCGGGTGAGCGGTCGCGGCGTGTTTGAGCGGTCGCGGCGTGTTTGAGCGGTCGCGGCGTGTTTGAGCGGTCGCGGCGTGTTTGAGCGGTCGCGGCGTGTTTGAGCGGTCGCGGCTGCGGCCGCTCCCTTTGGTGCTCGTCACGGGACCGGCGCTGCGCGCCGCACTGTCGAGGCTTCGGATGGTTCTGCTAGGTTCTGTCTGACGGATCACCGAAGCCCAAGGTCTAAGGCTTTGGGATCCGCGCGGCGCCCGGCTGGCAAGGAGGCGAGACGAAGCTGTATCCGCAGCGATACAGCGAGTTGAAACCGACGAAGACGGATCATGGCCAGCCGGGATGCCGCGTGGATCGACGTCCAGGGCATCCGTCAGACAGAGCCTAGTAGAACCCCTCGAGCCCACGACAGCGCGCCCGCCGAAGGCGGGCGGTGCGCGCCGCCTTCCGTGACCTGAACGACCGATCAAAGAAAGTGCCGCGCCAACGCGGCGACATCGCGGCCGAACCGCTTCACCAGCGGATGCGACGAGCGCGCGCCGAGGTCGACCGACTCGTGCACGAACGCCGGCACGCCGCACGCGAGCGCCCAGAGCGCCGGAAGCGGCGACGCGCGCCACTCCCGCCGCTGCCAGTCGCCCGATCGCCAGCCAGCGCACTCGACCGGCCGTTCGGCCGCGCCGTCGCGATCGACGATCGCGCCATCGAGCGCAGGCAGAAGCTCCCACGGCCTGTCCGCGCGCGCGTCGACGACGATCGGCGCGAGACCCGTGGCGCGGGACAGAAACGCGTCGATCTCCGCGATCCGCGGCACGCGCGGCGACAGGACGAGCCTGAGCGGCGCGCCGCCGACAAACGCCATGCCGACCGACCGCGCGATGAACGAGAGGTCGATCCACTCGCTCGGCTCGCCCGCGACAAGAAGCGCGCGCTCGCGCGGCGTGATCCCGAGTTCGCGGCGGACACGTTCGCGCCGCCCCTCGGGCCAACATGGCTTCGGCGGCAGCTCGTCGCAGACCGTCGCCGTCAGCGCCGAACGGTCCGACAGACGCCTCGCCTGAGGCCCGTGGCAGAGCGTGCGCCGGACAGGCCCCGCGCCCGCCGCGGGAACAACCGGCCGCCATTCGTTGCCGGCGCGTGCGAATCGCTCGATGGGGATATCGCGCGCAAGCCCCAGCGTGCGCAGCGCCTCCGCCCACGCCTCCGGCCCGAGCACGAGCACGCCGTCGCCGACGCGCGCTTCCCGCGCGACCCGTTCGAGCGTGCACTCCCCCGCTTCCTCGAAGCAGACGACGTGCCGCGTCGCGACGGACTGCTGTTTGGCCGCCCGGTGCATCAGCGCTGGCGCGTGCCGAGGTTCTCGCCGAGATCGATGCGGTCGTGCTTGTAGAAGAGCTGCGCGACCTCGACCGCAAGCTTCCGGACGAGCGCGTCCTCGAGCTCGACGCGGCCCGCGCGCGATCGCAGCGCATCGGACGACGCCTCGCGGATCGTGGCCGTGATCTCGCGCCCCTGCGGCAGCACTTCAGCGACGGGGTAGACCCGCGTCCGCGTGTCGATGTCGATCACCTTCACCCGCACGATCGCCGTCGGGCGGATTCCCTGCATGTCGCTTCGGCCGGCAAGGTCGAAGATCGTCGGCTGGATGTGGATCACCTGCGCGCAGTCGAGCGCGCGGCCGATCGCCTCGATCGAGATCAGGTTGCTCGCGTCGCCGTCGGCCTTCGAACGCGAGATCGCGATCGCGTCGCGCGTCGCGACCGTCGACGTCAGCACTTCCTTCTGCATCAGGTCGAAGCTCACCGCGTCGCCGAGCGCCGCGCGCAGGGTGGTGCGCGGAAAGATGTTGCTCGGGTCGTCGACGAAGACGACCGTCTTCTTGTTGGGAAGCAGGAACTCGGCGTCGATCTTGCCGGGACCCTCGATCGCGTACGCGACGGGCGTGATGATGTTGCAGCCGGGGGCGAACACGGCGCACGCGGAGCCGAACGCGAGGATGGCGGCGGTCGCGGAGAGTCTGCGCATGGTCGAGGAGATGGTCATGGGTGGCTCCGGCAGGAACCGCGGGCGTTCAGCCGCGGTCCGGATACTTGTCCTCGATGTGGCGGTAGAAGAGCCACGAGGCGCGCTGGACGAAGAGCGTGAGGAGGCCGCGCGCGATGTCCTCGCGTCGGGCCGCCTCGCGGCCGACGCCCTCCTGGTCGGGGAAGCGCTCGACGATGTTGCGGGTGTAGACGAACTCGTCGGGGGCGAGGCCGTCCGCCTCGATCACGCCGAGGTTGGCGCCGGCCACGCCGTCCCAGAGATAGCTGTTTCCGACGGGATTGAGCCGGTACTCGTAGAGATCGATGTAGACGAGACGCTCGACGCCGAGCTCGGTCGCGATCTCGCCGTAGGCAAGTGCGCGCCACTGCGGCGTGCGGTACTGCCACTCGAGCACCTCGCCCGGCGGAAGGACGGTCACGCCCTTGACGTGGCGCGCGATGCGCACCGCGACGTTCGCGGTGATCTGCCCGACCACCTCGGGGTGCTCGACGAGCGTGGCGTAGTCGGCGTTCACGATCACCGCGACGGAGCGGTCCTCGAGACCGTCGTACTCGGCGGGAACATCGAGCTTCTTGCCGCGCTCGATCTGCTCTCCGAGCGCGCCGATGGCGCCCGCGACGCATCCCGAGGCGACGAACGCGAAGCCAAGGAGCGCCGACGCCGCGATGAGGGCGGTCGCGCGGCGCACGCGGTCGGTCGGTCGGTTCTTCCGGGTCTGCATGGTCCTACCTCGAGGGAATCACTCCATCCATCCGCGCATGAGGGCGATCTTGTAGCCCCACGCGAGGAGCGCCACGAGGCCCGCAAGCCACAGGGCGCGCGCGTTCCACATCCGCTCGTACGCGGGCCAGACCGTGCGGCCCGTCGCGAGCGTCCAGAGGGACCCGACCAGCACCATTCCCGCGAGAAGCGCCAGGACGCAGCCCATCGGCTGCGCGGCGAAGCTCGCGATCAGGTCGCCCTTCGCCGCGTGCGCGAAGGCGGTCGTCATCCCGCAGGAGGGACATGGTAACCCGAAACGCGTCGGCCACGAACACGCGGGCAGCCCGAGCGCCTGATGCGTCCCAAAACCCTCCTGGGCGGGCCTGAGCCCCCACGCCACCGCGAGGAGACCGCCGCTTCCGGCAGCGAGGAATCCGGCGAGCCAGCGGCGCCTCCCCGCCTCGTCGCGGCTCGCGGCGAGGTCGAGGGGCGGAAGCACCGGCGGCGAGATCGCACCGTGTGCGCCGAGGGGTTCCTTGTCGGGAACGGCTGACATCCCGTGCAGCGTATCCGCGCCGACGCCGCCGCGGCTACGTTTCCCGACGATGTCGCAGCGAACCTACTGGGCCGACGGCCACCTCGATCTCGCCTACCTCGCCGTCAACGGACGCGACATGCGCGCACCGGTGCCCGACGACGCGCCGCACTCGGTCACGATCGCGGCGATGCGCGAAGGCGGCGTCCGGGTGGCGCTCGGGACGATCTTCACCGAGCTTGGCGGCGACCCCGCGAAGGACCGCGCTGCGTACCTCGACTCGAACGACGTCGAGGGCGCGCACCGCGCGGGGCTTCTCCAGCTCGAGTGGTACGAGGCGATGGAGCGCGCGGGCGACATCGCGATCATCCGGACGCGGCGCGACCTTGCGCGCGCAGCGGCCG
>JBIKWD010000134.1:0-9442 GCA_044356505.1 Phycisphaerales bacterium | reverse complement strand
AAGTTGTACTTCATGAACAGGATGCGCTCCTGCGCACCCGTCAGGAGGATCGTGGACTGCGACTTCGGAGTCCGCACCGAGCGGCTGCGGGCCGCGATGAAGTCATCCATCAGCGGGCGGTACCACGTGACGTCGGGGCGCTCGATCTCGGCGATGCCGTAGATCCGCTCCGCAGCGCCCGCGAGGTGGAACTCGGGGTGGTCGATGTAGTCCATCGGCTCCGCGAGAATGCCCTTGAGCAGCCGTTCCTCGGCAGAGCTCAGCGTTGCAAGTTCCTTCTGGGTCGACGCTTCCGAAGCGCGCGCCCGTCCGGAATCCGAATCGGACGAGTGGTTCGTCCGGACGGAGACGACGGAACGCTTGCGAGCTCGCGCAAGCGGCGAGTCGGAAGTGTGGAGGTTGGATCGGTTACGAGAAGTGAGATCACGCATGGCTGAACCCTCCGAGAATGGATTCCAGATCACTGGGCAAGGCGATCTAGTGTCCAGGCGGGCTGATCTTGCGGGAACGGACCAATTTCGATGCATTTCGCGCTAGATCAAGGAACTTTACCTACCTCATGCGTTCCCCGCGCATGAGCGCAGCCATCACAAGCCATCCAACCCTGCGCGCCGGTGAGTGCGAGCTTTGGGTTCTGCTCTCGGAGCGTTGGCCACACGAGCGGCTCCGAGACGGTTTGAGAACCTCGCGGGTTGAGAACCTCGCGAGTCCCCGCGCACCGCAAGGCGTGCGCCTATCAGAACGGAGATATCCACGCGTCTGAAGCGGGAAACCACCGCCATTTCATGCACAGTCGATGCTCTGGACTGTCAAACCTGCAAGAAGACAATCCATCGCTGGATCGAGGCTTCCGAAACGCCGCTGCTTTCGCTCAAGTTCGGGATTCCGATTCCAATCCGCGCGAAGACGGACACAGAGAACCGGGCGTCGCCCCGAAACCTTGACCTTCCACTGCGGAGAAATATTCTCGGACCTATCACGGTGACGCGAGGGCGAGCGGTGGAGAGTGATGCTCCCTCAGGTCGTTTCCGTCCGTACTCGCACACAAAAACCGTGAACTTGTCCCCATATACGCGCTTCGCGGCCCGAAGTTTCACCCAAAGCGCCATCTAGAAGAACGATCGCCCCCGCGAACCGGCCGGGGGGCGGGTCCGCGGGGGCGTCGGTTCAGGCGGTGAGGCTCACTCGGCCTTGCCCGAGGAGCTGTCGTAGACCCAGCGGTCCGAGGCGCGGGGGAAGTCGATGACTTCGCCGGCCTTGAAGAAGAGGCCGAGCTCCCGGGCCGCGGCCTCGGGGCTGTCCGAGCCGTGGATCAGGTTGAAGGAGTTGGACACGCCGAAGTCGCCCCGGATCGTGCCGGCGGCGGCCTTCGAGCCGAAGGTCGCGCCCATCATGCCGCGGCAGATCGTGATCGCGCCGATGCCGCGGACGGCCATCACGAGGACGGGCGAACTCGTCATGAAGCCGACGAGGCCGTTGTAGAAGCCCTTGCCCTGGTGGTCCTTGTAGTGGGTTGCAGCGAGTTCGGGGCTGATCTGCATGAGCTTGGCGCCCACGATCTGGAGTCCCTTGTCTTCGAAACGGCTGATGATGCGGCCCATGAGGCCGCGCTGGACGGCGTCGGGCTTGAGGATGATGAGGGTTGTTTCCATGTGGATTCTCTGTTGTGCTGGCAGTGGGAAGGGGCGGAGAGTGTAGCGAAAGGCGGCGGGTTTGGTCGAAATCCCGCGGAATCCGCCTCATGGCGTCGCCTCGGGCGCGGTTCGGATAATGTCGGGTCTGAGCGGCGAAGGAACGCCGGGAGTCCACACGATGGAGAGTGCAGTGAAGGAACGGTCCGCGCAGGGAGGCAACAGGCGTCGAGGCGCCACGGCCGAAGAGATGTCGGCTCGGCAGAAGGAGGTCTCGGTCAGCGAGTTCTTCGTGAAGAACCGCCACCTCCTCGGCTTCGACAACGCCCGCAAGGCGCTCCTGACCACGGTCAAGGAGGCGGTCGACAACTCGCTCGACGCGTGCGAGGAGGCGGGCATCATGCCCGACATCGCCGTCATCATCGAGGACCTCGAGCCGAGGCGCCCCGCGACCGCGAAGCAGTCGCGCTACCGCGTGACCATCGTCGACAACGGCCCGGGCATCGTGCGCAAGCAGGTGGAGAACATCTTCGGGCGCCTGCTGTACGGCTCGAAGTTCCACCGGTTGAAGATGTCGCGCGGGCAGCAGGGAATCGGCATCTCCGCGGCGGGCATGAACGGCCTCATCACGACCGGCCGGCCGATGCTCATCTACACGAAGCCGAACGCGAAGCAGCCAGCGCACCACATCGAGCTGGCGATGAACACGAAGACGAACCGCGCCGAGGTCACGCTCGACAAGGAGACGAAGGACTTCCCGCCCGAGCGGCTGCGCACGCTGTCGGCCGGCACGAAGCAGCTGTCGCAGGAGGGCGTGTTCCTCTCGCCCGAGGTGTTCGCGACGGGCACGAGCGTGTCGATCGAGCTCGAGGGCAAGTACCAGAAGGGCCGCGGCTCGGTCGACGAGTTCCTCGAGCTGACCGCGATCGCGAATCCGCACGCGCGCATCGTGTTCGTGCCGCCGTCGCGCGTGGCGCAGGAGGAGGTCGACGATCTCCTGCCCGGCACCAGCGCGGCGGCCGCGGAGGACTCCAAGACGGAAGCCCCCGCGCAGACGACCGAGACCGGCGGCGTGACGGTGTTTCCGCGCGGCGTGACCGAGCTTCCGCCTGAGACGAAGGAGATCCAGCCGCATCCGAAGGGAATCGAGCTTGGCATCCTGCTTCAGATGCTGAAGGACTACGAAGCGAGCGAGAAGGGGAGCCTCTACGACTTCCTGCAGACACGCTTCTGCCGCGTGTCGGCGAACACTGCGAGCAAGTTCTGCAGCGCGATCGGCGCGACGAGCCGCACGAGGGCGGGTGACGTCGAGCCGCAGCAGGTCGAGAAGCTCTTCAAGGTCTTCGAGGACGAGAAGCTCGCGCCGCCGCCGACGGACTGCCTCGCGCCGATCGGCGTGCGGCAGCTGCTCGCCGGCCTCCTGAAGGGCGTGAAGGCCGAGTTCTACGCGGCTTCGACGCGCGAGGCGGCGGTCTACCGCGGGCGCCCGTTCCAGATCGAGGCGGCGATCGCGTTCGGCGGCGACCTGCCCGGCGACCAGGCCGCGCGCGTGATCCGCTTCGCGAACCGCGTGCCGCTTCTCTTCCAGCAGAGCGCCTGCTCGAGCTTCAAGGCCGTCGAGGAGACGCCGTGGAAGAACTATGCGATGCAGCAGCCGCGCGGGAGCCTTCCCGTCGGCCCACTCGTCGTGATGATCCACATGGCGAGCGTGTGGGTGCCGTTCACGAGCGAGTCGAAGGAGGCGATCGCCGACTACGACGAGATCCGCAAGGAGATGCGCCTCGCGCTGATGGAGTGCGGGCGCAAGCTCGGGACCTATCTGCGCAAGCGGCAGAAGATGCGCCGCGAGGGCGAGCGCCGCGACGTGTTCGAGCGCTACATCGGCGAGATCGCGAAGGCGCTGAACGCGATCACCGGCGAGGACGCGAAGCGGATCTACGACGCGCTGCTCGAGCAGGCACGCAGGAAGACCGCGGTCGCGGACCAGCAGCTTGATGAAGACGGCAAGGTCGTGAAGGAGGATGAAGACGACGATTTCGGCGAAGGCGTGATCGTCGTCGAGAGCGCGATCGCGCCGGTCGAGACCGCGGCGCCGATCGCCCCGCCGGTGTTCGACGCGCCGAAGTCGAAGGGCGCGAAGGAGTCGAGGCCGGCGAAGCCCGAGAAGCCTGCGAAAGCCGAGAAGCCTGCAGCGAAGGGTGCGCCCGCGATCGTGACCAAGAAGGACCTCTCGTCGCGCGCCGAGACCGAACCGAAGCCCGCGCCGAAGAAAGAGCCCTTCAACGAAGACGATCCCCGCCTCTTCTGAACGACGACCACGCTGACGGACGATTCCCGCGCATGTGGCGCGAAGGACAAAGACCATGGCCAAGAAGACGACTGAACAGGGTGGTGGCCGCGGACCGACCGCGCGCATGAAGGAGCGCGACGTCGCGACGCAGAAGAAGATCCTCACGCTCGCCGAGGAGATCGCGCAGCGTTCGCTGAAGGGCAGGGAGCCGATCGTCGAGATCCCGACGCGCACGAAGTCGAACACGCTCTGGAACAAGAAGAAGGGCATCCTCGAGATGGGCGACGCGACCGCCGAGCGCCCGCTGTTCGACCTGAAGACCGCGAAGCAGTTCATGCAGACGATGCTGCACGCAAGCACGATCAAGGACCTGATCGACGCGCAGAAGACGAGCAGCCTCCGTGGCGTCTTCTACAAGGCGAAGCACACCGTCGCGGGCACCAAGGAGAACACCTTCGACACGCAGGACGAGTCGGATCCGATCCTCGAGGACCTCGAGGTCGCGCTCGGGGCCCTGCGCGAGGAGCTGCATGTCTTCGCCGAGAACCGCGGCTCGATGGTGGGCAACATCACGATCGTCGACAAGGGCGACGAGATCGACTGCCGCCGCATGGGTTCGGGCGGCTACGCGCTGCCCTCGATCGTCGAGCCCGACATCATCCAGTTCAAGAAGTCCGAGGCGAAGTTCGTCCTCCATGTCGAGAAGGGCACGGTCTGGAACCGCTTCAACGAGGACCGCTTCTGGGAGAAGAACAACTGCATCCTGACGCACGGCGCGGGCCAGCCGCCGCGCGGATGCCGACGCCTGCTGCAGCGGCTCAACCAGGAGCTCAAGCTCCCGATCATCTGCGTGCTCGACAACGATCCGTGGGGGCACTACATCTACAGCGTCATCAAGCAGGGCTCGATCTCGCTTGCGTTCGAGAGCTCGCGCCTCGCGATCCCCGACGCGAAGTTCCTCGGGATCCGCGCGAAGGACTTCCGCGAGTGCGGCCTCGACGACGCGGTGAAGATCGACCTGACCGACAACGACATCAAGCGCGCGAAGGAGATCGCCGCCTACCCGTGGTTCGAGGCGCACCGCGGCTGGCAGAAGGAGATCAACGCGCTCCTCTCGAACGGCTTCAAGATGGAAGTCGAGTCGCTGATCACCAAGGACATCTCGTACGTCACGGAGACCTACGTTCCCGAGCGGCTGAAGGCGCGGGACTGGCTCGAGTGAACATCCGGTCGAGCACGGTCTTGCGCGCGTCGTCGTCGGCCTCGTCGCGATCCGAGGCCGCTGGGCCTTCGATCGGGAGCCGAACCACGAAGTCGCTCCCCTTGCCCGGTTCGCTGAAGAGCTCGATGCGCCCGCCGTGTTCCTCGACGATGCGCCGCGTCACGGCGAGGCCGAGTCCCGAGCCGCCCTTGCGGCCGGTGACGTAGGGTCGGAAGATCTCCGCGTGCTTGTCGGCGGGGATGCCTGGACCGGTGTCGATCACGTGGATCGAGACCTCGCGCGGAGAGGGGCCCTTTGCGCCTCGCGACGCGGACTCGTCCGCGGCTCGCAGTCGAACCATGAGTTCGCGCGAAGCCGTGTCCTGCGCGGCCATGACCTGCGTGGCGTTGATGAGAAGATTGAGCAGCGCCTGCTTGACGAGCGCCGGGTCGACGCGCGCCTTGACGGGCTCGGCGGGAACGTCCGCGCGGAGGACGACACGATGAAGGTCGCACTGCGGCCTGTAGAAGTCGACGAGCTCCTCGACGGTCTCGCGGAGGTCCGCCTCGACCGGGGCGAGCTTGATGCGGCCCGCGAACCGGAGAAAGTCGTTCAGGATGTTGGCGAGCCGGGTCGCTTCGCGCTCGACCGTCTCGACGCGGCGCACCAGCGTGGCCTTCTCCTCCTCGGAGAGGCTCGAGTCGGCGATCGCCTCGCTCGCGAGCTGGACGTTGAGGCCGATCGTCGAAAGCGGATTCTTGATCTCGTGCGCGAGACCTCCGGTGAGGGCGCCGAGTTCCGCGAGCCGCTCCTGCCGTCGCGCCCGCTCCTCGGCGGCTCGCAGCCGAACCACGCGGCGCCGCAGCGCGACATAGGTCGCCAGCAGGGCCACCGCGCCTCCGACGAATGCTCCGGCAATGCCGCTCGCCCAGTCCATCTCGGGCAAAGTAGCAGTCGGGCCCCTCGCGTCGGGGGCGGACGGCGGCGCGCCCGCAAGAACAACGCCCCGCGGAGGCGGGGCGTCGTGTTTCGGGTTTCCTGATGAAACGGGTTGTGCGCCGTCAGCTGGTCGTGCGGCTGCGGCTTCCCGGGCGCTCCGCCGGCGGGACTCGCGACCCGAGCGACTTCGCCTTGGTGGAGGTCCAGCCCTTGTCGCCTTCCTTGGCCGAGTAGAGGACCCGCTCGCCATCGCGAAGCGCGCGGAAGCCCTCGGACTGCTCGATCACCGAGAAGTGCACGAAGATGTCCTGTCCGGACGGGCCGACAATGAAGCCAAACCCCTTGCGGGCGTCGAACCACTTGACGACCCCTTCGACGTCGTTGAGTTCCTGCGCATCCGCCATCAATCGGACTCCATTGCAATGTCCAGCGCGCGTGGCGCGAGGACGGGACCATGTGCGGCGACGATTACCGCCCTCTCATTGTGGTGCGGTTTGGCCGTCCGCGCAAGCACAACGCATTCTTCAACGATGAAACGCCCAAAAATGAACGCGGGGACGGCGTTTTTCGCCGTCCCCGCAGGGGTAGGTTCAGAGGGGCCCGAGATTGCCCCGAGAGCGCCGCTGGCTGCGGACGCTCGCGCACGACCGCCCGCGAAGGCTCGCGAGAGGCCTTGCGGGCAAACGACTTAGGCCTTGCCGGCGGCGGGCTCGGGCGCGGGCAGCATGGCCTTGCGCGAGAGCTTGATGCGGCCGTTGTCGTCGATGTTGATGACCTTGACGGTCACGACATCGCCGACCTTGACCTGCTCGGTCACATTCTTGACATAGCCGTGCGCGAGCTCGCTGACATGGACCATGCCGTCCGTGCCGGGGGCGAGCTCGACGAAGCAGCCGAAGTCCTTGATCGCGACGACCTTGCCGGTGTAGACCGCGCCGATCTTGATCTCGGCGCCGAGCGCCTCGACCGCAGCACGGGCCTGGGCCGACTTCGCGGCGTCCGAGCACGCGATGAAGACGGTGCCGTCCTCCTCGACGTTGATCGTGGCGCCGGTCATCTCCTGGATGCCGCGGATCGTCTTGCCGCCGGGGCCGATGAGCTTGCCGATCTTCTCCGGATCGATCTTGACGATCGTGATGCGCGGCGCGAGCGGCGAGATGTCGGCGCGGGGCTTCGCGATGACCTTCTCCATCTCGGCGATGATGTGGAGTCGGCCGACCTTCGCCTGCTCGAAGATCGTCTCGATCTCGGCGACCGAGAGGCCGCGGGCCTTGAGGTCGAGCTGGATGCCGGTGATGCCCTCGCGGGTGCCCGACACCTTGAAGTCCATCTCGCCGAAGAAGTCCTCCTCGCCGATGATGTCGGTGACATGCGTCACCTTGCCGTCGGTGTCGGTGAAGCGACCGACCGAGATGCCGGCGCAGGTGTTGCGGATCGGAACGCCCGCGTCCATGAGCGCGAGGCAGCCGCCGCACACGCTCGCCATCGACGACGAGCCGTTCGACTCGGTGATGTCGCTGACGAGGCGGATCGTGTAGGGGAAGTCCTCGCTCGTCGGCAGGATGCCGAGGAGCGAACGCTCGGCGAGCGCGCCGTGGCCGATCTCGCGGCGTCCGGGGCCCATGATGCGGCCGGCTTCGCCCGTGCAGAACGGCGGGAAGTTGTAGTGGAGGTAGAACTTCTTCGCGTACTCGGCGAGGAGGCCGTCGACGATCTGCTCGTCCTTGACGGTGCCGAGGGTGCAGGTGACGAGCGACTGCGTCTCGCCACGCTGGAAGAACGCCGAGCCGTGGGTGCGCGGGAACACCTCGACCGCCATGTCGAGCTGGCGGATCTCGTTCAGCTTGCGGCCGTCGGCGCGGATCGAGTGCTGCGCGACCAGGTAGTGCGTGATCTTCTTCTCGAGAAGACGGAGCGCTTCCTTGGCCTGCTTCTGCTTCTTCTCCGCCTCGACGTGATCCGAGTACGGGATGCCGGCGGGGATGGAGAAGTGGGTCTTGATGACCTCGCCCTTGATCGCGTCGACAGCGTCGTTGCGCTCCTTCTTGCTCTTGATCTTGCGAGCCTCGACCAGGCGGTCGTAGGCGGCTTCCTTGCACTTCTTCATCACCTCGTCGCTCGGCGTGTTGAGCTCGCCCATGCGGACGGCGGGGGCGCCGCACTTCGCGCGGAGCTCTTCCATCAGCTCGAGGATCGGCTTGATGCCCTCGTCGTAGCCGAACTTGATCGCGGCGACCATGGTGGCCTCCGAGACCTCGGCGGCGCCGACTTCGATCATGTTGATGCCGTCCTTGTGGCCCGAGAGCACGAGGTCGAGATCGCTGAACTCAAGCTGCGCCTGCGTGGGGTTGAGGACGAAGCGCTCGCCCTGCTCGGTGATGATGCGGCCGACGCGGACGGTCGCGACCGGGCCGAGGTAGGGGGCGTCGGTGATGTAGAGCGCGGCCGACGCAGCGGTGCACGCGAGGACATCCGAATCGTTCTGGCCGTCGTGCGACATGACCCACGCCTGGAGCTGGATCTCGTCGCAGAAACCCTCGGGGAAGAGCGGGCGGATCGGGCGATCCATCATGCGCATCGTGAGGACTTCCTTCTCGTTCGGCTGCCCCTCGCGCTTGCGGAAGCCGCCGGGGAACTTGCCCGCGGCGCCGGTCTTCTCGCGGTAGTCGCAGGTCAGGGGGAAGAAGTCGATGCCCGCGCGGGGGTTGGCGCGGACGCAGGTCGCGAGGACCCAGGTGTCGGCGTAGCTGGCGACGACGGCGCCGCTGGCGAGCTTGGCCACGCGGCCCGTCTCGAAGCGGAGCGTGCGTCCGCCGATGACCTTCTCAACGATGGTGACTGCCATGATCTGAATCTCCTGATGCCGCGACGTTTCGCGGCGGTTTCGGGCGCCCTGCGCCCTGTCTGGAATGGAAAGAGGCTATGAAGCGCATCGGGCTGCCCGCTCCCGACGAGGGAATGGCACAACGCCGGCGCGATGCGCCGCGAGTGCGGTAAAGACGCGGGGCCAGATGGATGCCCTTCGGGCAGAACGCAGGCACCTGCGCCACGCCGCGGTCGCGGCGCGCGGACGGTTACTTGCGGAGGCCGAGGCGCTTGATGAGCGAGAGGTAACTCTCGCGGTCGGTCGAAGCGAGGTACTTGAGCAGGCTGTTGCGCTTGCCGACGAGGAGAAGGAGGCCGCGACGCGAGGCGTGGTCCTTCTTGTGGGTCTTGAAGTGGTCCTGGAGTTCCGTGATGCGCGCGGTGATCGCGGCGATCTGCACTTCGGTGCTTCCGGTGTCCTTCGCGTGGTGACGGCTGGCTTCGACGATGGCGTTCTGCATGTGGTTTCCTGAGAATGGCGGCATTCCCGCCGCCCGAGTTCCTACGGGTGAGTGA
>JBIKWD010000320.1:0-2697 GCA_044356505.1 Phycisphaerales bacterium | reverse complement strand
CGCAATCGGGCGCATTTCAGCCTGCGGCGGCCGACACGGTCCGGGCGCCATAAAAGAGGCACGTGGCAGACGCATACGGGGCGCCCCTTCGGGCACCCCTCGGCCATCTGCGCATCGACCGGGCTCTCTCCGACGATCAGCCACGGTTCGCAAGCAGCGCCGTGAGATCGGCGCCGTCGGACGCGCGGCCTGCACCGGTCGTGCAGGCGCGAGCGAGAACACGACTTGCACGGGCGTAGCCCGATTTTCCGTAAATCCGCCCGACGGCCTTGGCTTGCCACGGCCATTTCGTACGGTTGAGGTGGATCTCGGCGGATTCCTGCCGAGATCCGGGGGACTGCACATGAGGTGCCAAGCCAACATGGTTCGGGGAAGCATCGCCACCGCGGCGATACTGTCCCTCTCCGCGGCGGGTTGGACGCAATCCGCCCGCGCCGAGCTGGCATTCCAATTCGCGGGCACGCTGGGCGGGTCTGCGACCGGCAACGACGCGTTCTTCTTCACCGTCGGAGGTCTCGACCTGCTCGTCACGCAGCTGGGGCAGTTCAACGGGACCAACGAGTCCCACACGGTCGCGATCTACCGCACCGACGCCGTGTTCTCCCCGCTCGAACTCGTGATCTCGCGGCAGGTCGCCACGACGGCAAGCTACAGCGGCTTCCAGTACGTCGACGTCTCCGCCGCGGGCGCCGTGCTCAAGGCGAACACGAAGTACTTCATCATCGGCAACGCGGGGCCGGGCCGGCAGCTTGTCACAGGCATGAACATCGGACTCGGCAGCGGAATCCAGAGCTTCGACGCGTACCGCTGGAACTGGAGCGCATCGCACGACCCTGTGACGACGCTGCAGAGCAGTTCGGTCTACTGGGGATCGAACTTCCAGTTCGAGACGATTCCTGCGCCCGCGACGCTGACCGCGATCGCGGTGCTGGTCGGTCTGTCGCGTGCGCGGAATCGAGCGGGCGAGAGCGGATACCCAAGGAGCATCACGTGACTCATGCACCAGGACAGCGGGACGCGGCTGGATCGAGGCGCGGCAGCGCTTCCCAGATCGCGTGGGCTGCGGCGATCGGCGTCTTCGCAGCGTGCACCGTGGTCAACGCGGACATCGTCGACATCAACGGCGGAACGTCATGGGGCGGCTGGTCTCACATCGGCAACGCCCAGACCTCTGGCACCTGGGTGCAAGGCTCGACCTCGCGCACCTATGAGATGTACTCGACGATGTTCACGCTCGACGCCGGTCAATCCGTCGTCGGCTCGCGGCTGGGAGACAGCGCGGTCGGAAACGGCACGGGATACACGGGCGACTCCCAGGCAAGCCTCTTCAGCGGTTCGTGGAAGGCCGGCGACCGAATCGTCGGCGTCGGCCTGCAGTACTCGGGCCCGACGAGGCTCGGGACCATCTGGGTGCACGTCGACTGGGCGGGAGACAGCATCCAGGCCGCGTCGAGCGTCGGGGCGTCCGACGGCGTCTACACCGCGAACGCGGGCGACCTGGCGATCTACTCGCTTGGCGGCACGAACGGAGCCGCGAGGTTCCGCGCCACGCAGTACTCGGTGTTCACGGGCTACACCGCCGATGGCGGAAGCAACTACATCGCGCCCTATGGCGTCGGCGCGACGACCGCATCTCCCGCCCGTTCGTTCGCCGTGCTGGCGAGCGGCAGCGGCTCGGCCGCGACCAGCGCGCAGTACTTCGTCAACCTCGACGCGATCGCGCGCAGCAATGGCGGCGCCACCTTCGGTGAAGGCATGCTCGGGCCTGCGACCAGACTGGGATTCCTCGAGGCCGACCCGAACTGGAACGGCTACACGCAGCAGGTCTTCTCGATTCCGACGCCGGGGGTGACGGCCCTCTTCGGCGTCTCGCTCCTGCTCCCGCTGCAGGGTCGCCGCCGCAGACGTACGGATGCTTGATCGCGGGTATCGGAGATCACGATGAAGGAGAGTTCGTTCCATCTTCTTGCCGCGCAGCTTTCTGCGCTCACCGTGTTCGTATCGGCGCACGCCGACATCGTCGACATCAACGGCGGACAGTCGTGGAACGGCTGGACGAGCATCGGGCACTCGCGCACCCAAGGTATCTGGGCGTACGGCGCGACCGTGCGGAGCTACGACATCTTTGCGACGGCGTTCACGCTCGAGGCCTCGCAGACCGTCGGCGGAACGCGTGCGGCCGACGGTGCCTCCGGCAACGGCCTCGCCTACACGGGCGACACGCAGGCCAGTCTCTTCAGTGGATCGTGGCAGGCGGGCGACCGAATCGTCGGCGTCGGCCTCCGATACACGGATCCCTCGCAGCTTCGGATGTTCTTCCTGCTCGTGGACTGGGCGGGCGACAGTCTGCGCGCCGCTTCGGTCGTCGGTGGCAGCGACGGCTCCTATGCCTCGAACACAGGGGATCTCTCGATCTACACGGCGGAAACGGCGGGCATCGACCGCTTCCGCGCCACCCAGTACACGATCGCCGCTGCACCAGCGAACACCGTCCCGTACGGAACGACCGCAACGATCGCGTCGCCGGTTCGCGCCTTCGCGGTCCTCGCCAACGGCAGCACCAACTCCGCGATCAGCGCCCAGTACTTCCTGAACCTCGACGCGATCGCCCGCAGCAACGGCGGCGCCACGTTCGGAGAAGGCACCCTCGGCGCCAACACGAAGTTCGGGTTCTTCGAGGCCCAGTCGGGCTTCAAC
>JBIKWD010000176.1:0-6719 GCA_044356505.1 Phycisphaerales bacterium | reverse complement strand
ACGCCGGTCGCGAAAGCGCTCGCGCACATGCTGCTCGGCGTCGATCCGCGGCGCTCGATCCCCGCGTTCGGGGCGTCGCTCTTCGACTGGTTCCGCACGCGCGAGCCCGTCGCCGCGACGCGCACGGTCATCCTCTTCGGCGACTGCTTCTCCGCGTACAACGAGCCGGGCATCGGGCAGTCCGCCGTCCGTCTGCTCGAGGCCTTCGGGTACCGCGTGATCCTGAGCGACGTCGGCTGCTGCGGCCGCAGCCTCATCTCTACGGGGCTTCTCGACGAGGCGCGCGCCGAGATCGCGCGCGGCGCCGATGCGCTCGCCGAGCTCCTCGCGACGACGCGCGCCGACGCGGTGCTGGTGCTCGAGCCGAGCTGCGCGAGCGCGATCCGCGACGACTGGATCGAGCTGCTGCCGGCCGGATCCGGCGCCGAGGCGCGCGCGGCCCGCGAGGCGCTCGCGCGGCGGACGTTCCTCGTCGAGGAGTTCCTCGATGCTGCGTGGGATCGGCACCCGCGGCGTCCCGAGCTACCGCCGCAGCACGACAGGGTCGTGCTCCACGGCCACTGCCACCAGAAGGCGCTGTGGACGAGCGAGAGTTCCGCCCGCTTCCTGCGGCGGCTCTTCGGCAAGGATCTTTCCGTGCTCGACACGGGCTGCTGCGGCATGGCGGGAAGCTTCGGCTACGTCGACAGGCGCTACGACCTGTCGATGGCGATCGGCGAGGAGCGGCTCTTTCCGGCGGTTCGGGCGGCGTCCGACGCGGTCGTGTGCGCGCCGGGGACGAGTTGCCGCCATCAGGTCCACGACGGCACGGGCCGGGAGGCGCTTCACCCGGTCGATCTCGCCGTCCGCGCGCTCGGGATCTGACACGGTGATTTGCTAGAATCGCGGCATGTCCGGTGCGACCCAGCCCACGATCGACGAGAACGCGCTCTCCGACCTGTCGAACGCGAGGATCCTCCTCGTCGACGACAACCAGCAGAATCTCGAGCTCATGCAGGCGTATCTCGAATCGCTTCCGTGCCGCCTGACGACGGCGCGCGACGGCGTCGAGGCGATCGAGGCGATCCACCGCGAGAAGCCCGACCTCCTTCTTCTCGACGTGATGATGCCGAAGATGTCGGGCTTCGAGGTCTGCCGCAAGCTGAAGGCGGACCCTGCCACCCGCGACATCGTCGTGATCATGGTCACGGCGCTCCACGAGGTGGGGGATCACGAGCGCGCGGTCGAGAGCGGCACCGACGACTTCCTGACGAAACCCGTCAACAAGCTCGAGCTCCTGACGCGCGTGCGCAGCCTGCTGCGCGTGGCGCTCCTCAAGCGGAAGCTGTCCGAGCTCCTCTCGGGGCGATAAGCGCAGGCCCTCCCGACTTTCAAGCAATTCGAACCAGATGCCGATCTTGGCTGCACGGAGACTCCCCGTGGCAGACAAGCACAGACTCATCGACGCGATCCGCGAGATCAACCCGACAGCAGCGGTGGACTGGCTTGCCCGGTTCACCGAGAGCGAGTTGCGCGACTACTACGACCGGCTCATGAGCCTGATGCACCCCGACTCTGGCGCCCGCTGGATCCGCCGCGGCGAGGCCGCCGCGATCTTCGTCCGCGAAGTGGTGTGAGGGGCGTTTGGGCGGTCACGGCTGCGGCCGTTCCCGAGGCTCTGCCTCGCGCATGAAGAGCACCAAGGCGAGCAAGTTGCGAAGCAGGTTGCGAGCGCGCAAATGCGCCGCGACCGCTCAAAATCGCGGCGCGTTCGGGTCGACTTCCGCGCACAGCGTCACATCGATCGCATCGTCGAGGTTGTCCTGGCGCACCTGCACGCGGCCTTGGCGGACGAGTTCGAGCAGCGCGAGGAAGAGGCCGATCCGCTCGCCGTGGCTGCGGCCTTCGAACACGTTCGTGAGCACGAGGCGGTGGGCGTCCGCGCGACCGAGACGGTCGACGAGGTCCTCCTGATGGAGCGAGATCGGCGTGTCGTCGTACTCGACCATGTGGTCGCCGATCCTCGTGAGGTCGATCGACGACGCGATCTTCTCGAACGCCGCGTAGAGATCGCCGAGGTGAAGGTCCTCAAGCTCGAAGTCCTCTTCCTCGACGGTCTCCTCGGTTGCGCCCGGCCGCACGCGGGCGGGTGCCCGATCCATGAACTCGCGGCGGCGGGCCTCGAGCACCTCGGCCGCGGTGCGGAACTTCTGATAGGCGAGCAGCTGGCGGATCAGCTCCGCGCGCGGATCCTCGCCCGCCGCGACAGGCGCCGACGGGTCGCCCTCGTCGGCAACCTGCGCAGGCGCGAGCGAGCGCGACTTGATCTCGACGAGCGTCGCCGCCATCACGAGGAACTCGCCCGCAAGGTCGATGTCGACCCGCGAGAGATGCCGCACGTACTCGAGGTACTCGTCGGTCAGCGTGTGGATCGGGATGTCGTGGATGTCGAGCTCCGCCCTGCGCACGAGGAAGAGCAGCAGGTCGAGCGGACCTTGGAAGACAGGAAGGCGGACGAGCCAGTCGTTCTGCGACATCGGACGCAATCTACCACGGATGCGCTCGGATTTCGGGCGATTTTCGCGTCGACTACACTGCGTCGATGTCCGATTCCCGAGCCCTCTCCGCCGACACCCGCGACCCGCACGTCCGCGCCAACGAGCGAGCGTTTCTGCGCGAGGCGCTGGTCACGGAAGCGAACGCGGTGCACGCTTTCGCGGACCGCGTGGCGGCCGGCGACGACCTCGGGCTTCACGCTGCGCTTGACCTCCTCGAGGCGTGCAGGGGCCACGTCGTCGTGAGCGGCATGGGGAAGTCGGGGCTTGTCGGCGCCAAGATCTCGGCGAGCCTTTCGAGCCTCGGCCAGCCTTCGCACTTCGTCCACCCGGCCGAAGCGGTGCATGGCGACCTCGGTTCGATCCGGCCCGACGATGTCGTGATGCTCCTCAGCTGGTCCGGCGAGACGCAGGAGGTCGTGGCGCTTGCGTCGATCCTGAAGATGGACGGGATTCCCACCGTCGGCATGTCGGGCAAGGCGAAGTCAAGCCTCGCGCGGACCTCGACGGTGCACATCGATCTCGGCGACCTCACCGAGGCGTGCCCGCTCAACCTCGCGCCGACGGCATCGACGACCCTCACCCTCGCCGTGGGCGATGCGCTCGCGCTCGCACTCGCGCAGCGTCGGGACTTCGGCAAGGACGATTTCCACAAGCATCACCCCGGCGGAATGCTCGGCGCGGGGCTGCGCCCCGTGACGGAAGTGCTTCGGTTCCGCGTCGGAAAGAACCTCGCGGCCGTGCCGGACACGAGTTCGGTGCGCGAGGCGCTGCGAGCCGCAGGCGAGGGGCGCCGCGCCGGCGCGATCGTGCTGGTCGATGGAGCGGGCCGCCTCAGCGGCATCTTCACCGACGGCGATCTCCGCCGGCACGTGAACGGCGGGGGACTCGCGGCGCTCGAATCGCCGATCGCCGCCGTGATGACGCGCCATCCGACGACGCTCTCGACCGACTCCCTCGTCCGCGATGCCGTGCAGCTCATCCAGGAGAAGCGGCTCGACGAGATTCCCGTCGTCGACCGCGAAGGCAAGCCTGTCGGCCTCGTCGACGTCCAGGACCTGATCGCCATGCGCGTCGTGCGCGAGTGACGCGCGAGGCCGTTCGCCGCCTTCCGCGGGCCGATCGGGCGACGAGAGATCGACTCGGGCGCGAAAACCTCGATTTTGCGAACGTAGCGTATCTTCGGTCCGCAGCCACCCTCTTCCGTGGGGCTCGCCAGCGTGGCGGGTTCACGCTCAGTCCGCTCGAGAACCAACCCGTGCAGCCTTCCACCGTTTCGCCGTTCATGTCCGTCGCCGCCGCGCTCCTGTGCGCATCCGGTGCGTGCGCACAGGTCGCCTACACCGATTCGCAAGGTCGGCAGTGGCGAGAGGTCACCCCGACCGTCGCACGGACCTGGAACCAGGTCGCGGCCGTCTGCCCGACCGACGGCGTGACGCCGTGCAGCGGCGCGCTCGGAAGCGTGAGCGTGACCGGCTGGGTCTGGGCCACGCGCGCCGATGTCATCGGGTTGTACTCGGAATGGGTGCCCGCGATCGCGAAGACAGGCGACGCCGGGGGCGCGCAGTACACGCTGCAAGGGCTCTCGTTCTTCGAGGTGTTCAACGAGACGAGCTTCGGCTGCACGGTGGTCGGATGTTCCTTCGGCGTGACGGGCTGGACCTCGACGCTCGTGCCGGGCAGCGCGACGATCGCCTACACCGCCGGTGTCGGCGCCGGCTACAACCCGAACTACGCCAACTTCACCGCCAACATGACCTCGCCCGTGACGGAGTTCAATCCGACCCGCGGCGTGTGGATGTACATGCCCGCGCCCGAGCCGTGCCCTGCCGACCTCAACAGCGACGGAGCGGTCGGTCCCGCGGATATCGCAGCGCTCTTGAACTCATGGGGATCGAGCGGCGCCGCGGATCTGAACGGCAACGGCACCGTCGATGCGCCTGATCTCTCGGCGATGCTCTCGGCGTGGGGCGATTGCTGAGCCTGCGCGACCGCATCACCTGATGGGGTGCAACGAGAAGCGCTTCTGCGAACTTCGGCCGACCGGAGGTTGATCGCTTCATCGCGGGAGGTAGTGTGGCGTTGCGCTTTGGGAATCCGTACGCGTCTGGAGGCGCGACATTCCGCAAGGTGCAGCAGTCCCAAGGAGATTCGCCCATGCAGTCCTTCCGTTCCGTCCGCATCGTTGCGGCCGCCCTCGCGTCCGCGGTCGCCACGACATCGAGCTTCGCGCAGTGGAGCGCCGTCGCCTACGTCGACGAACAAGGGAGGCAGTGGCGCCAGCTCGACACGACTTGCGGCGCGACCTGGAACTTCGTCGCAAGCAAGTGTCCGACCGACGGCGTGACTCCGTGCACGGGCACGATCAACAACCAGAACATCACGGGCTGGGTGTGGGCGACGCACGCGCAGGTGCAGGAGCTCCTCGCTGAACTCGGCGCCGGCGTCGGTCTCCCCGAGTGCTCGACGAGCGCGGCCGCGGCGGGAGCTGTGTTCCAGTGGTTCAACAGCACCACGAACGCCGATCTCACTTCGGGTCTCGAGGGATGGACCTCGACCATCGCGACGGGTTCGGGGGTCAAGGGCTTCGTTCGCGCTCCGATGGTGCGCTTCGACCAGGACGCGCTCGTGGGCTTCACCTGTGCCAACCACCTCGCGTCGCGCACCGAGTCCTCGACGGACCGCGGCGTGTGGCTCTTCCGTCCACCGTGCGTCGCGGACCTGAACGCCGACGGCTCCGTCGGACCGGCAGACCTGTCCGTGCTTCTCGGCTCCTGGGGGACGGGCGGGAACGGCGACCTCGACGGGAACGGCGTCGCCGGCGCGGACGATCTCGCGATCATGCTCGCATCCTGGGGATCGGGCAACTGCTGAATCGCCCTAACGCACCAGCGCGCCACGCGCGTCGAGGAACGCGATCACGCGTTCGACCGCCGCGCGGATGCCGACCTCGCCTGCGCCGAGCTCATGCATCGGCAGCGCGAGGTCGGCGTCCAACGGCATCTCGTAGTCGAGATCGAGCCCTGGGACGTCCTTGACGCTTCCGCGCGCGGCGGCGGCGTAGAGGCCTGACGGATCGCGTCGTCGGCACGCGTCGAGCGGCGTCGACACATGGACGAGCGCGAAGCGGTCGCTTCCGACGAGTTCGCGCGCGCGCGCGCGCACGCTCGCATCGGGGGCGGTGAAGCTCGAGAGGACGATGAGTCCGACCTCGTTCATGGCGCGCGCGAGTTCCATGCCGCGGCGGAGGTTCTCCGAGCGCTCGTGCTTGGTGAAGCCGAGGTCGCGGCTCATGCCCGAGCGGAGCGCCGCGCCATCGATGACCGCGCCGAAGCGGCCGAGATCGAAGAGCCGCCGCTCGACAGCGCGCGCGACTTCGCTCTTGCCCGAACCCGAAAGCCCGGTGAAGAGCAGCGTGAAGGGCTTCTGGCCGAGGCGCTTGGTGCGTTCATCGGGCGTGACGACCTGCGCGCTCGGCGCGAGGTGCGTGGCGCGCGGAGCGCTCGTCCAGTTGCCGCCATCGGCTTCCGACGGGTCGAGCAGCATCCCCGCGCCCGCCGTCATGTTCGTGAGGCGGTCGACGAGGATGAACGCACCCGTCGCGCGGTTGCGCGTGTAGGCGTCGTAGACAAGCGGGCGGCTCGTGCGGATCGCGACTTCGCCGATGTCGTTGAGCGCAAGCGCCGGCGCCGGCGAGCGTTCGAGCGTGTTCACATCGACGCGGTGCGCGATGCGCACGACCGACGCGGGCGTCTTGTGCGGGCCGTGCTTGAGGATGTACTCCTTGCCCGGAACAAGCGGGGCTGCGTCGTCCATCCACACGACCATCGCGGAGACATCCTGCGAGACATGCGGCTCGTTGCCCGGGTGGACGAGCGTGTCGCCGCGCGAGCAGTCGACCTCGTCGGCGAGCGTGAGCGTGACGGCGAGCGGGGGATGTGTCTCGCCGAGATCGCCGTCGAAGGTGACGATCTTCTTCACGGTCGTCATGCGGCGCGACGGCAGCACCATCACGCGGTCGCCCGGCTTCACGCAGCCGCTTGCGACCGTGCCCGCAAACCCGCGGAAATCGAGGTTCGGGCGGTTCACCCACTGGACGGGGAAGCGGAAGTCGACCTGGTTGCGGCGTCCGCCGAGCGGCACGGTCTCGAGGTGCTCGAGTAGCGTCGGACCCGAGTACCACGG
>JBIKWD010000316.1:0-2734 GCA_044356505.1 Phycisphaerales bacterium | reverse complement strand
GGCGTGTTCGCGCTGCGCTCGACGACATTGTCGCCCTTGAGCGCCGACATCGGGATCGCGCGGACGTTGCGCGCGGGAAGGCGCGTGCTGAACTCCTCGAACGCGCGCACGATCTCGTTGAAGCGGTCCTGCGAGAAGGCGCCGCTCGAGTCGCGGATCAGATCGAGCTTGTTCACCGCGAGCACGATCTCGCCGATCCCGAGCAAACTCGTGATGAACGCGTGGCGGCGCGTCTGCACGCCGATCCCGTGGCGCGCGTCGACGAGCAGGATCGCGAGGTCGCAGGTGCTGGCGCCCGTCGCCATGTTGCGGGTGAACTGCTCGTGGCCCGGCGTATCGGCGATGATGAACTTGCGCGCCGCGGTCGTGAAGTAGCGGAACGCGACGTCGATCGTGATCCCTTGCTCGCGCTCGCTCTTGAGGCCGTCGACGAGGAACGCGAGGTCGAGTTCGCCCGCCTGCGTGCCGAGCGCCTTCGAGTCGCGCGCGGCGGCGGCGAGCGTGTCCTCGTGCACCATGTGGGTGTCGTGCAGGAGGCGCCCGATCAGCGTGCTCTTCCCGTCGTCGACCGAGCCGCAGGTGAGGAAGCGGAGGAGGTCCTTGCGCTCGTGGCGGGCGAGGTACTCCTCGATGTCGCGCGAGATCAGCTCGCGTTCGGCTTGGTCGGCGCGCATCAGAAGTAGCCCTCCTTCTTCTTCTCCTCCATGCTGCCTGCGCCGTCATGGTCGATCACGCGGCCCTGGCGCTCGGAGAGCTTCGTCTCGAGCATCTCGCGGATGATCTCGGGCATCGTGGTCGCGTTCGACTCGATCGCGCCCGAGAGCGGGTAGCAGCCGAGCGTGCGGAAGCGGATCATCTTCATCTCGGGCTTCTCGCCCGGCTCGAGCGGCAGGCGGTGGTCGTCGACCATGATCGGGACACCGCTCCGGTAGACCACGGGCCGCATCGCCGCGAAGTAGAGCGGCACCATCGGGATCTTCTCGAGCATGATGTATTGCCAGACATCGAGCTCGGTCCAGTTCGAGAGCGGGAAGACGCGGATCGACTCGCCGCGGGTGCCTGCAGATCGATTGATTTCCGTGTTGTAGATGTTCCAGAGCTCGGGCCGCTGGTTGCGCGGATCCCAGCGGTGCTGGCCGTCGCGGAAGCTGAAGATGCGCTCCTTCGCGCGCGACTTCTCCTCGTCGCGCCGCGCGCCGCCGAAGGCCGCGTCGAAGCCGTACTTGTCGAGCGCCTGGCGAAGGCCCTGCGTCTTCATGATGTCGGTGTGCTTGCGCGAACCGTGCGTGATCGGGTTGACGCCCGCCGCGAGGCCTTCCTGGTTGATGTGGATCAGGAGCTCGAGCCCGAGTTCCTTCGCGACATACTCGTCGCGGAACTTGTACATCTCGCGGAACTTCCAGGTGGTGTCGACATGCAGCAGCGGAAACGGCGGCTTCGCTGGGTAGAAGGCCTTCATGGCGAGCTGCAGCAGCACCGCCGAGTCCTTGCCGATCGAGTAGAGGAGAACGGGCTTCTCGAAGCTGGCGGCGACCTCACGGAAAATGTGGATCGACTCTGCCTCGAGTTCGCGAAGATGGCTGAGACGCGCGCGGTCCATGCGGGGAGTCCTTCGGTCGGATAGGGTAGCGGCGTGAGCCGCGGCACGCAGTCCGCCGATGCTTCGGGAAGCGATTGCATCACGATGACCGACCCACTCCGAACCGACCAAACCCGCTCTTCCGATGTGACCTGGCACGACGGGCAGATTTCGCGCGTCGACCGCGAGCGGCTGCTTGGCCAGCGCGGGGCCGTCGTGTGGTTCACGGGCCTCTCGGGCTCTGGCAAGAGCACGATCGCAGTCGCTGTCGAAGCGCGCCTCCTCGGGGCTGGGCGGCTCTGCTATCGGGTCGATGGCGACAACCTGCGTCATGGGCTCAACCAGAACCTCGGGTTCAGCCCTATTGATCGCGCCGAGAACGTGCGGCGCACGGGGGAAGTCTGCCGCATCCTTGCGGACACTGGCGTGATCGTGCTTGCAAGCCTCGTGAGCCCGTTCCGCGCCGAGCGCGAGCGCGTGCGCGAACTGCACGCTGCGGCGCAGATCCCGTTCCTCGAGGTCTTCGTCGACGTGCCGCTCGAGGTCGCCGAGTCGCGCGATCCGAAGGGCCTCTACCGCAAGGCGCGGGCGGGCGAGATCAAGGATTTCACGGGCATCGACCAGCCCTACGAGGCGCCGACCGCGTGCGAGCTCGTGCTGCCCGCCGCTCGGCAGAGCGTCGATGCGTGCGCGCTGCAGGTCGTGCAGATGCTGCGCGACCGCCACATCGTGTGAGCGGCGTCACCGCGTCGGTGGAGCCTCGAAGGCTGCCGCACGGATCGCCGCACGGTCCTGGTCGTCGATCGCCTTCATCTCGTCGAGCGCCCACGCGACCATCTGCACCGCGATGAGGCGGAACTCGGCGTTGGCGAACTCGCCGGGATGCCCGAGCGTCGTGAACGCGATCCGCTGCATCGGCAGGCCCTCCTTGCGCGGCCTTTCGCGCACCCACAGGACCGGCTGCTTCTGCGGCGCGTCGGGCCGCTCGCTGTCGAGCGCCTCGCCCCAGAGGAGGACGCGGCAGTTGTCGGGCAGCGGCTCGACCTGGTAGAGCCAGCTCGAGACCACGAGGCCGTCGTGCGGGATCGTCACTCCCGCGAGCACGGGGTGCTTCGCGGCCTCGGCCTCGGGCGGCAGGATGCGCGTCTTCGACGA
>JBIKWD010000133.1:0-9501 GCA_044356505.1 Phycisphaerales bacterium | reverse complement strand
GAGCTCGCGTCGCGGTCGCTCCTCTACTTCACGGGCGAGCGCCGCATGGCGAAGAACATCCTCGAGAACGTGGTGTGGAACTGGCTCGTCCACGAGCCGGCGGCCGTCGAGGCGGTGCGGCGTCTTCGCGACAACGCCGAACGGATGCACGCCGCGCTCGCGGCCGGCGACGTCGAGGGCGCGGTCGCCGAGCTCGACGAGTACCGCGAGTGCAAGCGGCGGATCGACCCCGGAAGCTGCCCGGCCGCGTTCGTCGAGCTCTCCGCGCGATGGAAGCGGGAACTTTCCTCGTGGTGCCTCGCGGGCGCCGGCGGCGGGGGGTTCATGCTGCTCGTGGCGCGCGACGCCCGCGCCGCGCGGGTGCTTTCCGCACGGATCGAGCGCGAGGCTCCGCATCCGCGGGCCCGCGCGTTCCCGTTCGAGGTCGATCCGACGGGTCTCCGCTGCGCGGTGCTCTGACCCGCAGCGGCCGCGGTACCATGCGGGCGTGACCGAGGGGATCGCACCACCGCCGCCGCTCGCGACCAACAGGCCATGGCTTGCAGCCGCAGGCTGCCTCGGCGGCGGCATGCTGACCGGGTTCTTCGTCGCGGTCACGCTCGCGGCCGTCGCGGTGCTCGTCTTCTTTCCGCAGGCGGTCGGGCTCGGCAAGGGAAACACGCAGGTCGCCATCGTGAACGCGCTCGGAGAGCTGCGCAGCGCGCCCGCGCTCAAGGTCGCGTCGCGCGAGGTCGCGGTGGTCGTCGACGCGTCGAGGCCCACCGAGATCAAGGTCTATCCATGGATCATCCCGGTGGGCGAGCCGACCACGCTCGAGGTCGGGCGGACGAGCGCACACGTGGTCGTGCCGGGAAACAAGGTGCAGTACATCGTGCCGCTCGACGAGCTCGCGCCGGGCGAGGAGCCCGACGTCCGCGAGGTCGGGGACGGCGGCGCGCGCCGCTACGTCGTGGTGCTTCCGCCGCCGCGCGTCGACGAGTCGCTCGTCGAGGTGCAGAGCGATCCCGCGCGGATCCGCGAGAGCGTCGACCGGGACTGGCTCGACCACGTGACGCGCGACGACGAGGCCCGCAAGGCGGCGCTCGCGTCGGTGCGCGACGCCGTCATCGCGGCCGCGCGCGGCGACACGCCCATGTTCGAGGTTCGCGAGAAGGCGCGCGAGACGGTCGCCGACATGATCCGCGCGCTCTTGCCGCCCGAATTCAAGGACTGCGAGATCGAGGTCCGCTGGTCCGACGAGACCTGATGCGCGAGTGCTGATGCGCGAGTCTTGAAGACCGAGTCTCGACGCGCGGCGATCGCGCGTTGCTACATTGCGCGGATGGCCCGCGAGATCCCCTTTCGACGCACGCTGCTCGGGCAGGCGTTCCTTCTCGGCGTGCTGCCTGCCGTCGGAGTCGTGCTCGCGGTGGTCGGCATCAACGGCCTGCGGGCGTGGGACGGGATCGTCGGTCGCATCGAGCGAGAGCTCGTGTCCGAGACCGCTTCCGCCATCAAGGCGCTCGACACCCGCAACGCCGCCAGCATCGGCCTCGTGCGGATGATCGTGCTCGCGCAGGAGTCGGGCCAGTTCGGCCGACGCGCCGAGACGCTGCGCATGCTCGAGCGCGTCCTTCTCGCGAATCCCGCCGTCTATGCGGCGTACATCGGCTACGAGCCCGACGCCGACGGCCAGGACGCGCAGGGCGCGCAGCCGGGCGTTCCACGCGAGGCGCTCGGCGAAGGCGGCCGCTTCTATCCGTACTTCAAGCGCGATCCCTCGTCGCCGCGCGGCTTCACGCTCGAGCCGCTCGAGGACACCGCCGAGGACGGCGGGCTCTGGTATCGGCTGCCGAAGGAGCGGTTCGAGCGTTCGGGCGTGGCCGACGCCGTCATCACCAAGCCGTACACCTATCTCGGCACCGACATCATCGAGTACATCGTGCCGATCGTGCGGGACGGCCGCTTCGTCGGAGTCGCGGGGCTCGACATCGCGCTCACCGACGTGCAGCGGCAGCTCGACGTGCTCGCCGCAGAGCTCGGCGCCGATCTCTTCCTCGAGACCCGGGGCTGGTTCATCGCCGCGACCACCGACAACGCCGGTGGAGCGGCGCTGCGCACCACCGAGCTCGCGGCCTCGCCGGTGGCCTCGGTCTTCGCACGGCAGTTCAGCGAGGACGCGGTGCTTTCGAGGTCGCTCGACCAGTCGCGCGGCGAGGAGTGCTACATCGTCGCGGCGACGGTGCCGACGGGCGGATGGAGGCTCGTCGTGCGAAAGCCGACGAGCGCGGTGACTGCGGAGCTTTCGGGACTCGTCGCGCTCAACGGGCTGACGGCGGCCGTCGGCATCGCCATCGTCGTCGCGATCCTCGCGTACGGCGCGGTCCGGCTCAGCCGTCGCGTGCGCGCCGCCGAATCGGTCGCGACCCGAATCGCCGGCGGCGATCTCTCCGCGCCGACGATCGCGGTGGCCGGCGACGACGAGAGCGCGCGGCTCCTGCGCGCGATGAACGCCATGAACGCAGACCTTGCGGGAATCGTCTCGTCGGTGCGCGCGGCGTCGGCGCGTCTCGCGGCGACGAGCGCGCAGCTTGCGGCGACCACACGCGAGCAAGGCTCGACCGCGAACAGCTTCGGCGGATCGACCGCGCAGATCGCGGCCGCGATCCGCGAGATCTCCGCGACCGGCGGCGAGCTCCTCCGCTCGGTGCAGGCGGTCGATGCGGGCGCGCGACGGACTGCGGACGCGGCGACCGCGGGACGCGGACGGCTCGACGCGATGGCGACGTCGATGTCGCGTCTCGACGGCGCGACCGCAGAGATCGGCGACCGCCTCGAGGTGATCGCCGAGAAGGCGGCCGCGATCAGCTCGGTCGTCGTCACGATCACGAAGGTCGCGGACCAGACGAACCTCCTCTCCGTGAACGCCGCGATCGAGGCGGAGAAGGCGGGCGAGGCGGGCTACGGGTTCCTCGTCGTCGCCCGCGAGATCCGCAGGCTCGCCGACCAGACCGCGGTCGCGACGCTCGACATCGAGCGGATGGTGCGGCAGATGCAGGAGTCGGTGGCGGCGGGCGTCTCCGAGATGAGGCGCTTCGCGGCCGAGATGCGCGCGGGCACCGACGACGCCACGCGGGTCGCGAACGACCTCGCCGGCATCATCGCCGACATGAACGCCGCGTTCGCAAGCTTCTCGGGAGTCGAGCAGGGAATGGCGAGCCAGTCCGCGGGGGTCGCGCAGATCGAGGAGGCCGTGAGCCAGGTCGCGGCGGGCGCGCAGCAGACCGCGGCCAGCGCGCGGGAGACCGCGCGCGTCGCCGACGAGGTCTCGCACGCGGTCGCCGTGCTCGAGGACGCCGTGTCGCGCTTCAAGGGCGACGACCGCGCGCGGCGGGAGGGCTGACCGCATGCAGGTCCTCTTCACGACCGTCGGCGAGCGTCGCTTCGCGATCGACTGCGCGGAGGTGCTCGAGGTCGTGCCCGTCGTCGCGCATCGACCCGCGGGAATCGGCCCGAAGTGGCTTCTCGGCCTCTTCAACCTTCGCGGCGCGCTGGTGCCGCTCGTGGACCTGTCGGGAATCGTCGACGGCTCGACGACCCCGATGCGCATGGGCGCGCGGATCGTCGTCATGCGTCTCGACGCAGAGCTCTTCGACGCCACGCTTCCCGACGGCGCCGCCAACAAGATCGGGCTGCTCGTTCCCGAGATCGTCGGCCCCTTTCGCCGCGACTTCGCTGCGCCAGGGGCGCATCCCGGGTTCTCGTTCGCGGGCGCGCCGCACCTCGGACCGACGATCGCCGACGAGGGCGGACTCGTGCAGCTTCTCCGCTGCAGGCGGATCCTCGAGGGCGACGCGGTGCTACGCGAGCTTCCCCGCGCGGCGTCGGAGTGGCCGTCGCCGTGAGCCACGGAGACGCAGGTCCCGTGATCGCGGCGCTGCGCGCGCGCAGCGGATTCTCCGCGGACGCCGTCGCCCCCGAGCGGGTCGCTGCGTATCTCGCGGCGCGCGCACGCGAGCTCGGCGTCGCGCACGCCCGCGATGCGGCGGTCCGCGTGCTCGGCGATGCGGGCGAGTACGCGCTGCTCGAGGCGCACTTCTCGCCGCCCGAGACGTGGCTCTTCCGCTACCGCGAGAGCTTCGACCATCTCCGCGAGTTCGCGCGCGCCCGCGCAGCGCGGGGCGTGCGCGCGCTCGTCGTCGGCGCGGGCGGCTGGTGCGAGCCCTGCTCGGTCGCGGCCGCGCTTCTCGATGGAGCCGGCGCCGCGGGCGCCGCACGCGTCTCGGTCGAGGCGAGCGACCGGAACGGCGCGCTCTTTGCGCGGCGGCCGTGCTTCGGCGGCCTCGAGCTCCGCGGCGGCGTCCCCGGGTTCGCCGAGCGCTTCTTCGTGCGCGAAGGCGACATGCTGTGCGCGCGCGAGGCGCTGACCTGCGTGGTCGCGGCGCGGGCGCGGCGCGTCGAGGACGAGATCGCGGCCGCGTCGCGCGACGGGGCGCGTTTCGACGTGATCGCGTTCCGGAACGCCGCGATCTACCTCGACCAGCGGCTCCGCGCCGAGATCTTCGCGGGTCTTGCGTCGCTGCTCGCCGACGGCGGCACGCTTCTCGTCGGGCACGCAGAGACGAACCTCGCGGCAGGGGCGACCGGACTCTCGCCCGCGCCGCTCGCCGCGGCGTTCGCGCTCGTGCGCGGCGGCCCGCCGCGTGCCGACCTGTCGCCGCGCGTGATAGGCTCTTCGAACACGGCGCGACGCGACGCGCCGCCCTCCGCATGACCGAGTCTCCCTCCGGCCCCGACACCGACCATGACCGCGCGCTCGAGCGCCGCGAGGAGGAGAGCATCGCCCGCATGCGCGCGCTGCTCGACCGGCCGCTCTCGGACGCCGACCTCCGCGCCAACGCCGAGATCGTGGCCGTGCAGGCCGAGGCGCGGCGCCGGCGGATGGCGAGCGTGCTCGTCTTCGAGATCGGCGAGGAGCGTCTCGGGATCGCAGCCGAGGAGTCGCACCGCGTGGTGCCATGCTCGGTCGTGCGGCGCGTGCCGCATCGCACCAACGACGTCTTCGCGGGCATCGCGAACATCGGCGGCGAGCTCACGCTCGTCGCGCACGCGGGCAGGGCGTTCGGCATCGACGCCGGCGCGATGCAGACCCACTTCGTGGTGATCGGCGACGCGGGCGCCCGCTGGGCCTTCGCGGTCGACCGCGTCGAGGGCGTGCGCCGCATGGACGCCGACGCAGCGCTTCCTCCGCCTGCGACCGTGCGTCACGCCGGCGACGGCTGCACGCGCGCGATCGCCGAGATCGCGCCGCTCGACGGCCGCGCCAGCGCGCTCGTGGGCCTGCTCGACACCGCGCGCGTCGCTGCGCTCTTCTCGAGGAGCCTCGCATGAGCGACCTCGGCGGGTTCTCGCTGCATGAACTGTTCCGCGCCGAGGCCGAGACGCACGCGGCGGCGCTGAGCGAGGGCCTCGTCAGGCTCGAGGGGACGAGCGATCCGTCGGTCGTCGAGCCGTTGATGCGCGCCGCGCACTCGATCAAGGGCGCCGCGCGCGTGGTCGGCCTCGACATCGGCGTCAGGCTTGCGCACGCGATGGAGGACGTCCTCGTCGCGATGCAGAAGGGCCGCGAGGGAATCGCGCCCGCGCGCATCGACCAGCTGCTGAAGGGAACCGATCTCCTCGCCTCGCTCGCAAAGGTCGAGGAATCGGCGGTTCCCGCGTGGAGCGAGGCGAACGATGCGGCCGTCGATGGAGTCATCTCGGAGCTGCGCGCGGCGCCGCCTGCGGCGAGCGTGGCGCCGCCGCCATCCGCGGCACCCGCAGCACCCGCGCCATCGCCCGAACCCGCCGACGTCGTGATCGCGCCGCGGCACCCAGCCGCCGTGCCCGCCGCCGCGCCCGCCGCCACGCCGACACGCGGGCCCGCCGCGCCCGCCGGCGGCTCGAGCGTGCGCGTGACCGCCGAGAAGCTCGACCGGCTGCTTCAGCTTGCTGGAGAGACCATGCTCGAGTCGCGGCGGCTCGGCGCGCTGCGCGACGAGACGCTCGAGCTCAAGCGCGAGCTCGTGCGACTCGAGGACGAGCTCGACCGCCTGCGCGCGGATGTCCGCCGCGCAGGGCTCGACCCCGCGGCGCTCGCCCCGGCGCGCGGACTCGTCGAGAAGGGCCGCACGCGCGTCCTCTCCCATCTCCTCACCGTCGAGGGCGCGATCCGTCGCGGCGAGGAGACGTCGACGCAGCTCTACCACGAGGTGCTCTCGAGCCGCATGCGGCCCTTCGCCGACGCGACCGCGTCGCTCTCGCGCACCGTGCGCGACCTCGCGCGGCAGCTCGGCAAGGACGCGCGGCTCGAGATCGTCGGCGAGCAGGTGCCCGTCGACCGCGACGTCCTCGCGCGGCTCGACGCGCCGCTCAACCACATGCTCCGCAACGCGCTCGACCACGGCGTCGAGACGCCAGACGAGCGCCGGGCGCAGGGCAAGCCTCCGCAGGCGACGCTGCGCGTCGAGGCGCGTCACCACGCGGGCATGCTCCGGATCCGCGTGGGCGACGACGGACGCGGCATCGACCTCGACGCGCTTCGCCAGCGCATCGTGCGCAAGTCGCTTGCGACCGGCGACATGGCCGCCACCCTCGGCCGCCAGGAACTGCTCGAGTTCCTGTTTCTGCCGGGATTCTCGACCGCGCAGCAGGTCACCGACATCTCCGGCCGCGGCGTCGGCCTCGACGTCGTCCAGTCGACCGCGCGCGAGATCGGCGGAACGGCGCGCATCGAGACCGAGCTTGGCCGAGGCACGACGTTCGAGCTCGAGCTTCCGATCACGCTCTCGGTCATGCGCGCGCTCCTCGTCGAGGTCGCGGGCGAGACGCTGGCGTTTCCGCTCGCGCGCATCGAGCGCGTGCTGCAGCCCGACGCGGCCGAGATCCGCGCCGTCGAGGGCCGGATGCAGGTGCTCGTCGAGGGCGCGTCGGTCGGCGTGATCGACGCGGCGCGCGTGCTTGCGCTCGCCGACGCGCGCCGCCTCGCCGCGCGCGAGAACCTCGTCGTGCTCGGTGGCGGCGACGACCGCTACGCCGTCGCGGTCGACGGCCTGCTCGGCGAGGAGGATCTCGTGGTGCGCGCGCTCGACCCGAGGCTCGGCAAGGTTCCGCATCTCTCGGCGGCGGCCGTGCGCGAGAGCGGCGAGCCGGTCCTCATCGTCGACGCGGAGGACCTGCTCCAGTCCGTGCGCGCCGCGCTTGGCGAAGGTCGCCTGCGCGGTGCGCGTCCGATGCGCGCGCTCGGTGCGCGGCGGGCTCCGCGCGCGCTCGTCGTCGACGATTCGGCGACCGTGCGCGAGGTCGAGCGGCAGGCGCTCTCGCGGATGGGCTTCGAGGTCGACCTCGCGGTCGACGGGCTCGACGGGCTCCACACCGCCCGCGACCTCGCGGCGGCGGGCGGGCTCGACATCGTCGTGAGCGACATCGACATGCCGCGCATGAACGGAATCGAGTTCGTGCGGGCGCTGCGTGCCGACAGCCGCTTCGATGCGGTCCCGATCGTGTTCGTGAGCTACAAGGACCGCGATGAAGACCGCGTCGCGGGAATCGAGGCGGGCGCGACGGCGTACCTCACGAAGGGCGCGTTTCAGGACAGCACGTTCGCGGACACCGTGCGAAGGCTTGTTCCCGCGCTCGGTGGCGCCGCGGGCAGGGAGGTTCGCTGATGCGGGTCGGGATCGTCAACGACCTCGCCGTCGCCTGCGAGGCCCTGCGCCGCGCCGTCGCGACCGATCCCGACCTCTCGGTCGCGTGGATCGCGCGCGACGGCGCCGAAGCGGTCGCCTGCGCGAAGCGCGACCGGCCCGACGTCGTGCTGATGGACCTCATCATGCCCGTGATGGACGGCGTCGCCGCGACGCGCGAGATCATGCGCGCGGCGCCTTGCCCGATCCTCGTCGTCACCGCGACCGTGAGCGGCAACGCCGGGCTCGTCTACGAGGCCCTCGGCGCGGGTGCGCTCGACGCCGTGAACACGCCGACGATCGCGGCGCAGGGCGCGATTGACGGCGCGGCGGAACTCGTCCGCCGCATCCGTCTCGTGGCGCGCGCGCAGTCGGTGCGCGAGACCGCCGCGCCGGCGTCCGTTACCGCGACCGCCGCGCCGCACCGCCCGTCCGCACCCTGTCCCATCGTCGCGATCGGCGCCTCGACCGGCGGGCCGCGCGCGATCGCCGACGTCCTCGCATCGCTTCCGCGGCCGCTCTCCTTCGGCGTCGTGGTCGTGCAGCACGTCTCGAGCGCGTTCGTCGGAGGATTCGCGGAGTGGCTCGCGTCGGAGTCGCGCCGCGACGTGCGGCTTGCGCGCACGGGCGAGCGGCTCGCCGCAAACGACGTCGTGATCGCGGGTGAAGACCGCCATCTCGTCATCGCGCCCGACGGCGCGCTCGCCTACGCCGACGAACCGCGCGAATCCGTGCATCGGCCCGCGGTCGACGAGCTCTTCGCGTCGCTCGCACGCAACGCCGCGCCGGGAGTCGCCGTGCTGCTGACGGGCATGGGCCGCGACGGCGCCGAAGGCCTTGCGCGGCTGCGTGCCGCGGGCTGGCACACGATCGCGCAGGACGAGGCGACGAGCGTGGTGTGGGGAATGCCGGGCGCCGCGCACAGGCTTGGCGCAGCGGTCGAGACGCTGCCGGTCGGCGCGATCGGCGTAGCCATCGCGAGGGCCGTCGCAAGGGCCGTCGCCCGTTCACGATAGAGAGGAGTCTGGCGCAATGCAGTCATTCGACACCATCGACCGCGTTCTTCTGGTGGACGACCAGGCAATCGTCTGCGAGGCGGTGCGCCGCATGATCGCGACGCAGGGCGCGTGCGAGTTCCGCGCGCTGCAGGATCCGCTGCAGGCGTCGGCGGTCGCGCAGGAGTTCCGGCCCACGGTCATCCTGCAGGACATCGAGATGCCGGGGCGCAGTGGGCTCGACCTCATCGCCGAGTACAAGGCGAATCCCGCGACGCGCGACGTGCCCATCGTCATGCTCACGGGCAAGGAGGATCCCGCCGTCAAGGCCGATGCCTTCGCGCGCGGCGCAAGCGACTACCTCGTGAAGCTGCCGCATCCCGTCGAGCTCGTCGCGCGCATCCGCCACCACTCGCGCGGCCACCGCATGGAGCTCGAGCGCAACGCCGCGTTCGAGGCGCTGCGCGAGAGCGAGGCGCACATGAAGTCGGAGATCAACCGCGCCGCGAGCTACGTGCGGTCGCTGCTCGATCCGCCGCTCGACGGCGAGGTGAAGGTCGACTGGCGCTTCGTCCCGTGCGAGTCGCTCGGCGGCGACGTGTTCGGCTACCACTGGATCGACGAGGACCATCTCGCGATGTATGTGCTCGACGTGAGCGGCCACGGCGTGGGTCCTGCGCTCATGGGCGTGAGCGCGATGAACCTCATCCGCTCGGGCTCGCTCGAGAAGGAGCAGGTGCTCGATCCGACGCGCGTCTTGCAGGCGCTCAACAGCGCGTTCCAGATGACGCGCCACGACGGCA
>JBIKWD010000319.1:0-2709 GCA_044356505.1 Phycisphaerales bacterium | reverse complement strand
TCCGCAACCTGCGGCGTGCCTGGGCGCGAACGTGGCGGGCCACACACCTGCACCGACAACGGTGGGGCTTCTGCGGAGGCCACGGTCGGCTCGCCGGACCGACGGACCCTGCTTGCCTGCGCCTGTTGGTGGCTCGAAACAGCTGCGTTTGAATCATCGCCCTTGCAACCTGAGAAATCGATGCTCTCCTACCTCACGGTGACGCTCTGCTCGCTCAGGGCAAAGGATCAACCGATGGCAACGATGGCAACGAACACAACCCACTCGCCCCTGAAGCCCGAAATCCCCGCGCGCCTCCGACCCCTGTCCAGCCTCCGAACGATGGCCACCCGCGGACTTCGGCCCGCGCGCAGCCTCGCCCTGCTGCTCGCGGCGCTGATCCCGACCCATCAGGCCATGGGGCAATGCAGCCTCTCGGTCCAAGGCTCGCCCGTCGCTGGCGCCGCTTCCTACGAGCTCTACTCCGCGACCACCCGACTGTGCTTCATTCCCTGCGTCGGCGGCAACGCGCTGTGGGAGCAGCCCGGCACCGCGGAACTCGTCGCGGTCTCGACGGCGCCCAACTGGACGGTGTCTTCGTCTCCTGCCTTCGACGGCAGCTGGAAGGTCATCGCCCGGGCCGCAAACGGCAACGCCATCGGAAACCCGCTCTACCTCGGAACTCCCGGGCCACAGGTGGCCATCGGAAGTCCATACCTCGGAACGAACGCGACGCCCGTCGAGGCGTGCGTCGGCGAACTCATCAAGCTCCGCCCGCGCATCGCACCGACAGGCGTGTCGTACCAGTGGTACCGAGACGGCATCCCGATCAGCGGGGCGACGCAAAGCGAGTACTCCACCCAAGTCGACTCCTCCCACGCAGGAGCGGTGTACACCTGCGTCGCGACGAACGCCTGCGGATCGACGACCGCGGGGCCATTCGTCTTGACGCTTGAGTCCGGCATCGCGACCGGCGCCGTGAACTGGCTCAGTTGCGCCGAAGTCGAGGAGACGGGCCAGAACGGCGGGTACTGGTCGTGCAGCGTCTACTTCACGACGACTCGCCGCCAGGGCTCCTGCAACGCGGTGTGGACCACGCTCACGCCGAACACCTTCGCGTTCGTCGGGTCGGGCTCGGGCCTGAACGGCGTCCTGAAGAGCACTTCCGCCACGTTCGAGATCACGCAGGCGACGAGGCTCACCTTCTCAAGCACCAGTACCCCGGTGAACTGCTTCGGCACCATCTACGACCGTGCGGCCGCGACGCTCAGCGGCCCAGTCTCCGCCAATCTCAAGCCGACCTTGACCGGAGGATCGGGCACGATCGAACTCCCGCCAGGGATCTACACCATCGATGCGAACGTGAACGCTCCGTACGGCCTGTCCTGCACTCAGAACTGCAGCGGCTGCGGCCCGTCGTGCTACTCCCAGTGCCTCTGGTGCAGCGCCTGGGGGACGCTCAACCTGTCGGTTTCGCTCGAACCTGTTCCCTTCGATGTGCCCGGTCTCTATCCGACGATCCAGGCTGCCATCGATGCCGTACCCGCGGGCACGAGCCGCACCATCACGGTCGCGCCGGGCACCTACAACGAGCCCTTCGCGCTCAACGGCAAGAACGTCGTCGTGAAGGGCGCACCCAACAACGCGACGATCCTCGACGGCACGGGGCTCAAGACCTCCACGGTCCGCTTCACCGGCGGCGAGCCCGCGACCGCCGGCATCGAGAACCTCGTGCTCCGCAACGGCACCGTCGGGTCGTTCATCTTCCCCGGCGCGTCCTTCCGCGTCGGCGGCGGCCTCTATGCGGCGAACTCGGCGGCCTACGTCAAGAACTGCCGCTTCGAGTCGAACGTCTCCGACTTCGGCGGCGGCGCCTACCTCTACCGCTCCGACACCGTCGTCGACGGCTGCCAGTTCGTGGCGAACACCGCGCGCAACGAAGGCGGCGGCGTGCAGCTGTTCGAGTCGAGCGGTCCCGTCTCGAACTCCACGTTCACGTCGAACGTCGCGGGACTCCAGGGGTCGGGCGCGGCCAGCGGATTCAAGGCCGTCGGCGCGAGGACCGCGGGAGGCACCGTGCTCCTCTCGAACTGCACCATCCAGACCGGAAACGGCGGCAACGGCGCGGCGGCGGTCGAGATGTTCGGCAACCTCGGCGGCGGCACGTGGGGCGTCCTGCGCATCTCCAACTGCCAGATCATCAACAACAACTCCGTCGGAAGCGTCGGCGGGCTGCGCGTGATCGGCAACTTCGACCAGTGCGTGCTCGCGAACGGCACCAGCATCTGCTCGAACACGCCGCGCAACGTCTCGGGTCCGTTCCTCATCGAGGGCTCTGCGACGGTCTGCGACTGCCTCGCCGACGTGACGCTCGACAACGTGGTGAACGCGGGCGACCTCGGCGTGGTGCTGTCGGCATGGGGCGCCGTGACCCCGGCGGGCACGGGCGACGTCAACCACGACGGGCTCGTGAACGCGGCGGACCTCGCGGCGGTGCTGGCGAACTGGGGAACCTGCCCGTAGCGCGTCGGCGGCGAATCGGGATGTACTTGGACGGGTTCCCGCCACGCGGCCAATTCAGAATGCGTGGCTGGCACCTATGCCACTTCACGCGTCCGAGGCCGCGCCGCCGGGCCCCGAAACGCCCTGCCGCAAGGCAGGGCGTTGGAGAGAGGTCGCGGTGGGATTTGAACCCGCGAGCGAAGCGAGCCCAATCCCACCGAGGCCGAA
>JBIKWD010000005.1:0-35362 GCA_044356505.1 Phycisphaerales bacterium | reverse complement strand
TCCGCCGAGCACTGAAGGCGCGCGGCGGCTAGGCTCTGTCCCGGGCGCACCCGAACGCCCCTTTCGGCCCGCATAAACCCTAGAAACCTCCCGATTGGCTCAATCGGACCAAAGCACCGACCGATAGCATGGCGTCGGGGTTTTTCACCTCGGCTCCAACCGAAAGGCGACACAGATGCGCATTCTGCTCGACGAGACCGAAACCTCCCTGAAGGCCCAGACCGTGGGCGATGCGCTTCGGCAGGCGGCCGACCTGGTCGGCCAGCGTGGCCGCCTCATCGTCGAGGTCGAGGTCGACGGCATCCGATGGTCCGAGGAGGACCTCGCGACTCCCGAGACGTCCGAACGCGCCGCCGGCGAGCTCAAGCTGCTGACGGCGCATCCCGCCGAGCTGCTCCGCGAGACCTTCACCCAGGCGTCGGAGGCGATCGTCGCGGTCGAGGAGATCCAGTGCGAGGCGGCGAAGCGCATGCAGGCAGGCCGGACCAAGGAAGGATTGCAGGCGCTGCTCGAGGCCCTTGCGGTCTGGGGCGCCGTGCAGACGGGAATCTCCCGCGGCCTCGACATCGGCGTCCTCTCGCTTGACGACCTGCGCGCGCGCGGCCTCGACGTCGACGGCTCGATGCAGGCGCTCGAGGCGAAGCTGCGAGACCTGCGGCAGGCCATCGTCGAGCAGGACTACACGGCGCTCAGCGACTGCCTTCTCTACGAGTTTCCCGCGATCGCGCAGCGCGTCGCCGCGCTTCTCCGCGCGCTCGCCCGCGAGGCCGAGGCATCCGCCAACGCCGCCAGGTCCGCGCAGCGCTGAACACCTTCGAACTCCCTTTCGGCCAACACTCCACCTAGCGGCGAACCCCCATGTCCTCGGCCAAGGTCACATCCGTCAACAACCTCATGAGCAAGGCCCAGCAGGCCCTGTCGCGCAACCACTGGTTCGAGGCCGAGCGCCTCGCCGCAAAGGCGCTCGACATGGCGCGGGCCGAGGGCGACTTCAACCTGATGGCGCGGATCACGCTGCCTCTCCAGGAGGCGCGTCGCCAGCGCATGCAGACGGCGTTCGACTCGAAGAAGGTCGTCGTCCTTTCCGAGCTCCCAGCGAGCGACTTCATGCTGCAGCCCGCGTGCTATCTCGTGCAGCCGCCGCTCGTCGGCGCCGATGCGCGTCGGCTCCGCCTGGCGGCGCTCGAGCGCGAGGTCCCCGCGATGTTCCTCTGCCGAGAGCCGAAGACGCAGCTCGGCCTCTGCCCCGTCGTCGCGATCGGACAGGTCACGATCCGCACGCGCATCGACCCGCCGCGCACCTGGGACAAGCCCACGCTCGCGTGGTACGTCGAGGCGTGCGAGCAGCTCGGAGACGCGGCGATCGAGACGCTCGACCGCATGGCCGATCCCGCACGGCAGGTCGACGGCCTGCTCGAGAGGCTCGACGCGATGCCCGACCACGAGAAACTCCATCAGGCGCTCGCGGAGGTCTGCAAGGAGGCCGCGCAGGCCTATGCGGGCCTCACGCCGCCTCCGCGCGCGGCCGTGCGCGGCCGTGCGGGCGAGACCGTCGTCGACGTCACGCCCGATGTCAGCGTTGAAGGCGACAGCGAGTAGCCGCGCGCTTCGCGCGGATCAGCGCCAGTCCAGCCCCTCCTGCAGCGTGTTGAAGTTCTCGCAGCCGGACGCCGTCACCGCCACCATGTCCTCGACGCGGATGCCACCGACATCGAGCGCGTAGAGCCCGGGCTCGACCGTCAGCACGTCGCCGACGACGAGCGGCGGGCCCTTGAGCGCAAGAAGCGGCGGCTCGTGCACCTCGAGCCCGATGCCGTGGCCTGTGCCGTGGCTGATGACGGGCACGCGCGGCTCGGTCGGCTGGGCCGAGGCGTAGCCGCTCGCACGCAACGACGCGAGCGTCGCCTGGTGGACGGCGTCGCCGGTCACCCCTGGGCGGATCGCCGCAGTCGCCGCGTGCTTCGCGCGCACGACCGCAGCGTGCATCGCCGCGACGAGGCTCGGAACCGCGCCGTGCACCACCGTCCGCGTCATGTCGCCGTTGTAGAGCGTCTTGCGGTTGCGCGGAAAGATGTCGACGATGACGGGTTCGCCCGTCCGCAGGATGCCATGGCCATGGTCGTGGCAGTCGGCGCCCTGCGGGCCGCCCGCGACGATCGACTCCGGATTCTCGTAGCCCTGCTCGAGGAGATGGATGTCGATGATCGACCGCAGCCGCTCGGCCGTCAGCGGCGCGCCCGCGTGGACGAGCGTGCCGTCCCGCGCGGCGGAGGCGCGCGCGACGGTCTCGCAGGCGAGCTGCATCGCACCCTCGGTCACGCGCTGCGCCTCGCGGAGCCAGTCGAGTTCCTGCGCATCCTTCGCGCGGCGCTCGAGGACGCCGAGGTCGGGGTCGCACTCGACCGAGATCCCTGCAGCGCGGATGAAGTGGGCGTAGATCAGCGGCAGCGAGCGGTCGGCGCGGACGGCCGCGATGCCGCGGCGGCGCAGGCACTCGGCCACCGACTGCGCCGTCGCCGTCTCGCGGTCTCCCGAAAGTCCGCCGGCCGGCTCGAAGTCGGCCGGACAATGCACGGTGTCGGCGCGGGCATTCCGCCGGGCGCGCTCCATCTCGATGTCGCGAATGACGAGCAGGCGCTCGGTCGCGCCGTCGGCGCGCGGCAGGAGAAGGAGCGCGGCGGGGTCTCCCACCTTGAAGCGGATCGCCCGGTAGAGCGAGAGATTCGTCGCGGGGACACCCGCCATCACGGTCGCCGTCGCCGTCGCGTTCGCCATCGCTGTCGTCATGTCGGCACTGTAGCGACCCCGCCGCGCCGCTCACGGCTCGCGCGCGATCAGGTCGCTCTCGGGGTGCTCGCCGATCCAGTGGACGCGCTCCCCGGGATGCTCGAGAAGCGCCGCCACCATGCGGACCTCTCCCTTGGCGATCGCGGCGCGAACCCCTGCTCCTCCGCGGAGAATGGACTCGACGCGGGAGAATGCGCGGGACTCGGCATGCCTCCACTCGGCATTTCTCCACGTCGTCGCCGTCGAGACGGCCTGCTGCGGAATCGTCTCGATCACGACGATGAGCTTCACGTCGTGGGCGACGGCGCGGTCGGCGACTTCGTGAAGCGCGTCGACCACCAGCACCTCATGGTGACCAAGCGCGAAGATGCGAGGCGTGACCGCGACGGGACCGGGCGCCGCGACGGCCAGCGCGAAGGGCCTCTGCGGGAACGGATGGAGGAGCGTCGGCTGCACGCCGCGATCGTGGGGTTCGGCGCCGGCCTGCGCGCCTACCTTGAGCCGCTCGAGATGCCGGTGGTTGCCCGCGATCAACGCGGCAAGCGCAGAGGTTGGTTCGGTCGGACGGGACTGCATCGACGCGAGAACCCAGACGCGGGCTCCGAAGCACGAAGCATGATGCAAAGTCCGACGCGGTGCGGGCGGGCGATCACCCCATTCGCCCGGAGGGACGCGAGATTCCTGCGCGTCCGTCCCCCTGTCGGGGGAGCGCACGCGGGCGACGACCGGCCGGCGTCACGTGCGCGTGAGCTTGCGGTACTTGAGCCGATGCGGCTGCAGCGCCTCGTCGCCGAAGCGCTTGCGGCGCTCCTCCTCGTAGCTCGCCCAGTTGCCCGTGTGGAAGTGGATCTTGGCGTCGCCCTCGAACGCGATGATGTGCGTCGCAAGGCGGTCGAGGAACCAGCGGTCGTGGCTGATGATGACGGCGGTGCCCGCGAAGTTCTCGAGGGCTTCCTCGAGGCCGCGCATCACGTTCACGTCGAGGTCGTTCGTCGGCTCGTCGAGGAGGATCACGTTCGCGTGGCTCTTGAGGAGCCGCGCGAGATGCACGCGGTTGCGCTCGCCGCCCGAGAGGTTGTCGACGTTCTTCTGCTGGTCGGCGCCCGAGAAGCCGAAGCGCGCCACGTAGGCGCGGCTGTTCACCTTGGCGTTGCCGAGCTTGATCTCCTCGCTGCCGTCCGAGATGACCTCCCAGACGTTCTTCCCCGCGGGCAGCGAGTCGCGCGTCTGCTCGACGTACGCGAGTTTCACGGTGTCGCCCACCTTGAAGCTGCCGTTGTCGGGATTCTCAAGGCCGCAGATCATCTTGAAGAGCGTGGTCTTGCCGGCGCCGTTCGGGCCGATGATGCCCACGATCGCGCCCGGCGGGATCGAGAAGTCGACCTTGTCGAGGAGCAGCGTGTCGCCGAAGGCCTTCGAGAGTTCCTTCGCCTCGATGACGAGGTTGCCGAGGCGCGGGCCCGGGGGAATGTAGATTTCGATCTCGCGGGCGCGCTTCTCGGTGTCCTCGTTCAGCATCTTCTCGTAGGCGGCAAGACGCGCCTTCGACTTCGCCTGGCGGCCCTTCGGGTTCTGGCGCACCCAGTCGAGCTCGCGCGCGAGCGTCTTCTGGCGGACCGACTCCTGCTTCTCCTCGAGCGCGAGACGCTTGTGCTTCTGCTCGAGCCAGCCGGTGTAGTTCCCCTTGTAGGGAATGCCGACGCCGCGGTCGAGCTCGAGGATCCAGCCCGCGACGTTGTCGAGGAAGTAGCGGTCGTGCGTGACGGCGATGACGGTGCCCGGATAGCGCGCGAGGTACTGCTCGAGCCAGAAGACCGATTCAGGGTCGAGGTGGTTGGTCGGCTCGTCGAGGAGGAGGACATCGGGCTTCGAGAGAAGCAGCCGACACAGCGCCACGCGGCGCCGCTCGCCGCCCGAGAGCTTGTCGCAGGTCGCTTCCTTCGGCGGGCAGCGGAGCGCGTCCATCGCCATGTCGAGCTGGCTGTCGAGAGTCCACGCGTCGATGAGGTCGAGCTTCTCCTGGAGGTCGCCGACGCGCGCGAGCGTCTTCTCCATGTCGTCGGGGGAGATGTCGGGGTCGCAGAGCTTCTCATTGAGACGGTCGTACTCCTCGAGGAGCTTGGTGACCTCGGTGCAGCCCTCGCGGATCACTTCCTCGACGCCGCGCGTCTCGTTCTTGAGCGGCTCCTGCTCGAGGTAGCCGACGCGGAAGCCAGGCGCCATCTCGATCTTGCCCTCGAACTCCTTGTCGACGCCCGCAAGGATCTTGAGGAGCGTGGACTTGCCGGAGCCGTTCAGGCCAAGAACGCCGATCTTCGCGCCGTAGAAGTACGAGAGGTAGATGTCCTTCAGGATCTGCTTGCCGGCGATCGTCTTCGAGACGCCGAGCATCGAGTAGATGACGCGCTGCGTGTCGGTTGCGTTGTTGCTCATGTGGACACCACCCCTGTTCCGTGCGTGCGTTTCGAGAAGAGCGACAATCGTACGGAGCCCCCGCGCGGTTTTGCAGCGGCGAATCACGGCGATTTCGCGCGGTTTCCGCGTCGAACCGACGCACGCGCGCGCGCCGCCGACCGCCTCCTTGCCTTCCGCCGCGGTTCCTGCTACGCTTGCAGCCTGCGGGGTAGAGCAGTTGGTAGCTCGTCGGGCTCATAACCCGGAGGTCGCAGGTTCAAGTCCTGTCCCCGCTACTTCAAGAAGAACCCCGGCCGCGAGGCCGGGGTTCTCTGCTTTCAGCCAGAGGCTGAAATGGAACTACGAGTGGTTGCGAACAGCGGCCCTCGCCAAACGCGCGAGGGACGCGTCCTCATGATCTGAGTCACGAAGCTTGAGACCAACGGCGCGTCCTTCGCGTTCTACGCGGTGTCTCGACGGGTGGGCGAGCGCAGGCGGTCACGCGGTATCTCAAAGACTTCACCGCTGGGTCGCCCGGTTCCCGGCTGTGCCCAACGAATCCACTGAAAGCCCCAGAGCGATCTTTCCAAGAATCCTGAGCCAATCCGACGGAAGGAGCGGCGGACCGCATCCTTGCCCCCATCACCTCGCACTTCGGAGCCCCGATGTCATCTCGAACTTCGATCTGGTCTCTTGTCGGAATCGCCCTCATCCAGGCAGCCGTCGGCTGCGCAGCGCACCCGAAGCCTCTCGCAACCGCGGCCGCAGGCAAGCCCACACCCCTGCCGACCGACGAGGGTATTCCCGTCAAGCAGTGGTACATGAACACGACCGACGCGGACGGCGCCAAGCTGTCGCACTACATCGCGGAGTACGGCGTCGAATCGAAGCCCGGCAACACGGTCATCGTGCTACACGGCGGGTGGGGCGGAGAGCACAGCTACCTCGTGCCCGCGATCAAGCCGCTCGCCGATGAGTACCGCTTCGTTCTCTACGACCAGCGTGGCTCGCTTCGATCCCCTGCCGTGCCGCCCGCGAAGATCACCTACGACGCACTTGTCGAGGATCTCGATCAACTTCGCCAGCGACTCGGCCTCGAGAAGGTCACGCTCATGGCGCACTCGATGGGCAACATGCTCGCGTATGGATATCTCCGCGCCCATCCCGAACGCGTGGCTGGGCTGGTCCTCGTCGGACCGGCTGGGCCGGGCCATGACGTCGGGACCGAGGAGTCGCCCCGGATGGTGCCACTGTGCGTGACCGACGTGTGGCCCGACTTCTCAAAGGCCGATCTTGATGCGCTCGTCGAAAGGATGGAGAAGTGGCGCCGCGAGTACAACGATCGGTGGACTCGGATCGCAGTCGACGAGGGCCTGATCCCGCACGACTGGGCGACGCAACATCCACTTGAAACGGATCCCGACCTTCCGGCGCTGTATCTCAAGACCGATCAGCAGAAGACGATGGGCTGGCGCATCATGTTCACCGCCGTGAACACCTACTCCGGCAGCAACTGGCGGGAGACCCTCGGCGGCATGGTCTTCTACAACCCGGCGGTCGCCGAATCCATCTTCGCGGAACCCGATTACCTCATGCAGGTCGACGCCGCCTGGCCCGCCCTCAAGGCATTCGAGGGTCCCGTGCGCGTGATCATCGGCACCCACGATTATGTCGATCTGGGTCCGACCTTCTGGCCGCGGCTGGTCGCAGCCATGCCCAATGCGCGCCTCGACACGATTCAAAACGCCGGTCACTCGATCTGGATGGACGAGCCGGAGGCGTTCAACCGTTCGCTGCGGTCCGCGCTTGAAGCGACGACCGTAGGCCGATGAGTGAGGTTGGGAGGGAGGGAGGGCGAGCGGCGCCAGCACTCCGACCTGCGCATCCGAACTACGCATGTTCGAGACGCGCGCGAGCCTCTCAGAGTGCGCGCTCACTCGACGCGGCAGGCCTCGTCGAAGGACAGCCGCGGACCGCGCGGGTGGAGCTTCGATGCGTCGCCGAAGCCGATGTTGCACAGGAAGTTCGCACGCACCGACGTCCCCGCGAAGAACGCTGCGTTCACCTTCTCGGCGTCGAAGCCCGACATCGGCCCACAGTCGAGGCCGAGCGCGCGCGCCGCGAGGATGAAGTACCCGCCCTGCAGCGCGCCGTTGCGAAACGCGGTCTCCTGGATGTAGGGGTCGTTGCCCGCGTACCACGAGCGCGCGTCGGCGTGCGGAAAGAGCTTCGGCAGCGTGTCGGGAAAGCCGAGGTCGTGGCCGAGGATCGCGGTCACGGGCGCCGCCATCGTCTTGTCGGCATTGCCCGGCGACAGCGCGGGGCGCAGCTTCTCCTTCGCCTCGCGGCTTCGGACGAACACGATGCGCAGCGGGCTGCAGTTCGCGGCGGTCGGACCCCAGCGGAGCGTGTCGTAGACCGCGCGCAGGGTCGCGTCGTCGACGGGACGGTCGGTCCAGGCCATGTGCGTGCGCGCGTCGAGGAAGAGCTGGCGAAGCGACTGTTGATCGATGGTGTTCATGGATGAGTCCTGCGTTGCATCTGTGATCAAACGCGTAGCGTAGGGGAGAAGAGAAATGGGGAGCGGCGCAAACGCCTCCCCCGCCGCGTCTACCCGCGCAAGGGGCGGCCGTTGGAAGAGCGTGCTGCGCATGGGGGGCGGCCCATCTCGGGAACAACGCCCAAGAGGCATCGCATGCGTTTGCTGCCTTGGCCTGACGGGTGTCATGGTCGCAGCGGATACCGGCAATTGGGGCATGTTCATCAGCGGCGGTGCTCTCCCCGACCGGTGTACGGAGCGCGGATGATTGCGCTGCAACGCAAACGCCCCGCCGGTGCGGTGGGGCTTTCGATGATCTCGTGAGCTGTTGAACGGAGACTCAGCGGCGACGGCGGAAACCGAGGAGCCCGCCGACGCCGAGCAGCGCCGCGGCGCCTGGCGCCGGGATCATCTCCACGCTCGCCATGTAAGAGGTCGAGTCGTAGATGTTGTAGCCGAGGTAGGAAGACTGCGCGCCGTACTCGAAGCCTCGGGCCCCGTTGGGGTCGATGGAGAAGTCGATGGTCCCGCCGGCCTCCAAGGCGAAGGTCTGGGTCACGGTCTGAAACTCGAAGGACTGAGCCAAGGTCGCCTGGTCCCAGGTCTGCAGGTCGCGGTACGTCGTGTTTAGCCACATCCGCACGCCATCCCGCCGGAAATCGGGGGAGCCGCTCACCACATAGGGGTTGTTGCCGGCATCGAGGAGCCTGGCCCGGAATGTCGCCGTGTAGGTGCCGGCCGTCGGGGCAACGAAGCGGAGATTGGCATGCACGCCCGTGAAGTAACCACCGGTGTGCATGAAGGACGACCCGACAAGCACGGTGCCCGGGCCCTCGAAGGCCCAGCTGCCGTTGTACGCGAGTTCGGTGAAGGTCCTGCCTGCTGCACTGATTTGACCGTATTGCCAGACGCCGGTTGTTCCGCCCCGCGTCCCGTTGAAGTTCGAGGCGGCGTCGTAGACCATGTTCGCAGAGGCGAGCGACGCGCCCATGCCCGTCACGGCCGCAACCACTCCGATCGCGACCAGTCGATGGTTCCGAGACACTTTCCCCTCCATGGACCTCGTTCGCGTCGCGGTCAAGCTGGCCTTGCCAAGCGCCGCGCACGCGGTGTAGGAATCGGCACTTGAGACTTCGTCACGCGGGTTCATGAGATGTCCTCTCGGTCAAACCTAGCGTCAGAATGTGCTGCGACAACCGTCACCCGAACGCGATGGCGAAAGCGGTTGCGACGGTCCGGTCTGTTCCATCTGGGAGGGCGCCTTGCGGGCGCCAGGCGTTCATGTGGCTCGGTCGCTCCATGCGCGAGATTCGCGTCGGGCGGCGATCCGACTACTTCTCGCGCACGAGCCGCAGGGCCCGCACATTGACGACCGCCTCGCCCGGCTTCGAGAGCGCGCGCAGGATCGCGCGGTGCGCGCCCATCGGCAGCTCGACTCGGCCGACCTCGACCGTGCGGTACGACTGCCAGCCGCCTGTCGCGGGCACCGTGAACTCGGGCACGCCCGCGCCGCCTTCGACTTCAAAGCGCATGCGGGCTCCCGCGGCGGCGTCGCTGCACGCCAGTTCGACCTCGACACGGTACGCACCGGCCTGCGCGGCGCCGATTCCGACCGGCCACGATGCCGTCGCCGATGGATCAAGCCAGTAGCCGATGTTGTGCGTCACATCGCCGATCACGCCGACGCGCTCGACGCGGATCGATTTCCCCTCGAGCGTCGCATCGTGCGGAGTCAGCGTGATGGAACCGTCCGCCGCTGGGAACACGAGGAACGACATCGGCTTTACTTCGCCTGCGAGGTCGAGGCGCACGACCGACACGGCCGCGTCGACGGCCTTCGCGGGCAGCTCGACGACGAGCCGCCCCGACTCCTGCTCGCTGGCGCCCCACTTGAGCGTCGCATCGCTTCCGAGCAGGCGCGCCGCACGCACCTCGCCCTGCATCGGCACCATCAGGCGGCCGTCGCTCGGCCAGTCGAAGATATGCAGGTAGAGGGTGCCCGGCTTCTGCGTGGCGCGACCCCACGGCAGCCGCTGGAACGGGCTCGCGGTCGTGCCGTAGATCGCCTCACCGTGCAACCGCATCCACGCGCCAACGCCACGCAACGCGCGTTCCGCAGCTTCGGGCACGCGGCCGTTCGCGTCGGGGCCGATGTTCAGCAGCAGGTTTCCGCCCTTCGACACGATGTCGGACAGCAGCCTTACGACGGTCGCGGTGTCCTTCCAGTTCATGTCGTGCGCGCTGAAGCCGTAGCTCTCGTTGAGCGTGTGGTTGACCTCCCAGTCCATGCCGGGAAGGCCCGTCGGCGGCACATACTTCTCAGGCGTGCCGTAGTCGCCGTTCTTGTTCTCGAGGCCGAGATACAGGCGGTTGTTGACGAGGATCTCGGGCTGCTTCGCGCGCATGTCGCTCATGAGCTGCGCGGCGCCCCACGCGGGGCCCTGGTGCGTCGGGTCGGAGTAGTCGAACCAGATGGTCGAGAGCGGACCGTAGTTCGTCAGAAGTTCATCGACATGGCCGCGCATGTACGCGAGGTAGCGCGCGTGGTCGCGGGTGCGCTCGGCCTTCGGATAGGCAGGCAGCGCCATCTCGTAGGCATCGGGATGCTGCCAGTCGAGGAGCGAGTAGTAGAAGCCCGCGCGGAGGCCGCGTGCGCGCATGGCGTCGGTGAACTCGCGCGCGACATCGCGGCCCGCGGGCGAGATGTTGGTGCCGCCGGCGATCTCATTCGACAGCGAATACGGCTCCTTCGAGTTGAAGAGCGTGAAGCCGTCGTGGTGCTTCGCGGTCATCACGGCGTAGCGCATGCCCGCGGCCTGCGCGAGCTCGGCCCACTTGTCCGCGAAACCCGCGTCTGGCGTGAACTTCGGCTTCATCTGCCGCGCGTATTCGGCGCACGGGACGGCCGCCCAGTGCTGGATCCACTCCGCGTAGTGCTGCTCGTAGCGTTTGCCGTCCCAGAAGCCGCCCGCGGGCGAGTAGAGCCCCCAGTGGATGAACATGCCGAAGCGCGCGTCGCGCCACCACGCCATGCGGGCGTCGCGGGTCGCGGACCACGCGGCGATCTCGGAAGCTTCGTCGGGCGGCGCGCTCTCCGCGATACTGGCGGCGGGAGGCGCGGCGAGACACGCAACGGTGAGGAAGGTCGAAACCATGAAGGCAGCGTAACGCTCCGACTGGTGCACGGCACGTGCCAGCCAGTGCCTGGCACTGCATGGCACGTGCCGTGCACGCGGGATCAGTGCCCGTCCTTCTTCCACTTGGTCGCGACCTTCGCGCGCCGCAGGAACGCGCCGAGCTGACCCGTGTGGTGCTGCAGGTGACGCAGGCTGTAGACGGGCAGCTCGGCTCGACGGAACGAGAGCCACGGGAAGCCCGCAGGCGCGCGGAGCGAGGCCGAAGTCTCGCGGCGGATCGAGGCCTGGACGAGCTTCCGGCAGTGCGCGTTGTACGCGAGGAGTTCCGCGCGGGTCATCACCCGCATTGGATACTCGCCCTCCACATCCTTCCGACCACCAGGGTGGAACTTCGGATGTGTCTTCCACTTCTCGGCACTGCGCGCTGTGTAGAGGTCGGTGCAGTAGAGCGCGTGATACGCGACATGCCAGAAGGCGTACTTTCCAACCTTGCCCTTCCACTTCGCATCGGGGCAGACGCGAATGCACTCCTCGAGCATGTCGAAGGCGGCGTCGAACTGGCTGGTGACGAGCGACTTGTAGGTGGCGAGGTTCATCTGCTTGCCTTCATGTTGCGCGCGCGCCGTTCGACGCGCCTTATCTTTCGATGGTCAATCCCGCCGGCTCGCCGCGCCATTCGTCGCGCAGCATGCCGAACACAAGCGTGTCGTCCCATCCGAGACCGTCGACCCAGCGCTCCTTGCGCAGCGTCGCTTCATGGACGAAGCCGAGCCGCTGCGGGACTTGCCGTGACGCGGCATTGAGCGAAGCGCACCGAATGTGGATCCGTCGCAGTCCCCAGCCGCCTTCGGACGGCGAGCGGAACGCCCAGGTCACGAGCGCGGCGACGGCTTCCTGGCAAAGCCCCTGTCGGCGGCGATCCGCACGCATCCAGTAGCCGATCTCGGCCTCATGCGCGCCATGGATGATTCGATGGAGACCAGTTCCGCCGAGGACATCGCCTGACCGCGCGTCGGAGATCGCGATGGTGAAGTCATCGGCGGGCGGATCAAGCCGCTCCCGCTTCAGGCGTTGGCGCTCGATGGCGGCACCACACTCCTCCACGGTTCGGTTGTCGGTCGCGGTCCACGGCAGCCAAGGCAGGAAGCCGGGACGGTCTACGGAGAGCGCCTGAAGCATCGCTGGGGCATCGGCGGGCTGCCAGTAGCGCAGCCGAACGCGCTCGGTGCGGCAACCGCTCGGGAGCGGAGAGGGTGCCGCCCACGGGGTGTGGCTGTCGGTTCCTGAGGCCATGCGAGCACCATACCGTCCTGTGCACGGCACGTGCCGTGCAGTGCCAGGCACTGACTGGCACGTGCCGTGCACGCGCGTGCAGATAATCACAGGTGGAGGCTCCAAGATGCCTGGATGAAGCGGCATAGACCTTGGCGGCACGCCTCAATCCAACCAGATGAACCGCTCACTGGGGGATTCTGAGGGCGAAGTGACGCCACGATCCACAGCGAGACCCGTGGGCGTCGCATGTCAGGCTGTGCTCGAACAAGCGCTGCTTCGTGACAAGCCCGCACGATCAACCACCCGATCGGGTTGTGCAGGCCTGCCCTGACCTTCGCATAACTGTCGCGGCCGATGAACTGCCTGAGTGCGCGCACCCCGAGCGCGCGCACGGCACGTGCCGTCCAGTGCCTGGCACTGCATGGCACGTGCCGTGCGCCCGCTTGAACCACCCGCTTCAACCACCCGCTTCAACCACCCGCTTGAACCACCCGCTTGAATTCCGTGTCAGGCCTTCGGATCGAACCCCATCTCGGAGTGACGCCGGGCCGTTCCGCCGCGAGGGATCGAGATCGTGTTCCACCGTGCTGGTCCGACGAGAATGCGCGCGATCAGCGTGATCTGCCCCTGGTGATACGCCATATGCGCAACCGCACGGGTCAGTGCGTGGGCAACGGTGTGCGGCACGCCGCGGATCCTGACAGACTTCTCGAGGTCGCCGTCCGCAAGCGACGCGAGGGTCGCCTCGAGCACGCTCCAGCCCGCCTTCCAGGCGGCAACGGCCTGCTCCCGCCCCGCGTCGCCCGGCGCAAAGTCGTCGACAAACTCACCTTCCCGATCACGCGAGGCCTTCTCGCCGTCTTCCTTCAGAAAGTCCGTGAAGCGCGAACGCAGGTTTCCGCCGACATGCTTCATCGTGACGGCGACGGAATTGGTGTCCCCGTCCAGAGATTGACGGATTGCGATCGAATCGAGCTGTCCGATCGCCTTCTCGCTTTCCCTGCGGATTTCAGCGAACTTTGCTTCGAAAGCGGCAAGGACGGCGCGACTGGCAGACATGCAGTCAGTCTAGCCATCGCAAGCGACGGTGCACGGCACGTGCCGCGCAGTGCCAGGCACTGACTGGCACGTGCCGTGCACCGATGGATGATGCACCGATGGATGCACCGATGGATGTGGCCGTACGATGCGCGGAATGCTGCAGCGCTTCTTCGCATCGTGCCTCGCGTGGCTTGCCGTTCTCTTCGGTGCCCCCGCCGCCGCCGAGTCCGAGCCAGCGGGCTCGCCGAGAACCACCGTCAAGGTCTTCATCCTCGCCGGTCAATCGAACATGGAAGGCCAGGCCGTCGTCGACCTCGCCGGCAAGGACTACAACGATGGACGCGGCACGCTCGCGTGGGTCGCGGCGCGCCCGGAAACGGCCGCGCTTGTTGCGCATCTCCGAAACCCCTACGGCTCGTGGCGCACGCGCGACGATGTCTTCGTCAGCTACAAGCCCGAGCGCGAGCCGCTGAAGAGCGGGCCGCTCGGGATGGGCTTCACGCCGCACGGCGGGAAGAACCACTTCGGTCCCGAGCTCGAGCTCGGCTTCGTGCTCGGCGACGCGATCGACGAGCCCGTCCTTCTCATCAAGACCGCGTGGGGCGGGAAGAGCCTCTACACGGATTTCCGCCCGCCATCGTCGGGCGGCGAGACGGGCCCCTACTACAAGCTCATGATCGAGAACATCCGCGCGGCGCTCGCGCGGGTCGATGACTTCCCTGCGCTCCGCGGCAAGAAGCCCGAGATCGCGGGATTCGTGTGGTACCACGGATGGAACGACGGCTGCGATCCAGAGGTCGCGGTGCCGCAGTACGAGCAGAATCTCGTCAACCTGATCCTTGATGTGCGCCGCGAGTTCGGCGCGTCGGATCTGCCCGTTGTGATCGGCGAGATCACCGGCGCGTGGGTCGACGCGCCCGGCGAGTGGAAGACGCTTCGCGAGGCGCAGCGCAAGGCCGCGGCGCGCCCCGAACTCAAGTCGGCGGATGGCGTCACCCGCGTCCTGTTCGCACCGACCGCCGCGTTCGTGCGCGACCCCGCCGACTCGCCGAATCCGACCCACGGGCACCACGAGTTCGGCAACGCCGAGACCTACTTCCTCGTGGGCGAGGCGCTTGGGCAGGCGATGCGCGCGCTCGTCGTGAAGGACGCCCCCGCCTTCACGCCGACCGTGCCCGCAGCGCAGCCCGCCGCACCCGCGAGCGCCGAGATGTCGGGATACATGCTCGTCCCCGTCGAGCGCGTGCCCGAGGAGTTCAACGCAGGCTTCTCTCTCTACGCAGCCGCGTGGCCGCTCCTCGAGCGCTACCCAGGCTCGCGCTTCCAGTCGGGCCTCTTCGGCACCTGGATGTTCGCGCAGTGGGCTCGGGGCGCAGACGGCAAGCCAGACACCGCCGACAAGCCGGGCAACATGTACTCAGACATCGAGGGCGGCCTCGGTTGGTGGCGCGACACGCGCTTCGCGACCACGACGCCGAAGTTCATCATGGGCGGCGTCGCGCCAGACTTCGCGGCGTGGGCGAACGGGCCAGGCGCAGGCAAGGGCCGCAACTGGGACGCCCCGCTCGGCAAGTACGCGATCGCGCAGCTGAGCCCATGGGTCGTGTGGCCGCCCGACGGGCTCAACCTCGCGCAGGGAACCTGCGGCGAGCTCTTCGGCTACGGATATCTGCCGCTTCCGCTCGTGCCCGCGACGACCGCGTCGGCCGACCGACCGATCGCGAAGGGCGACCAATGCTGGACGCTCTTCCTCAACACGACGAACTTCAAGGGCCCGCTCTGCTTCTTCACGCCGAACTTCTGGGCAGAGAACATCGCGGCGCGCCCCGAGCTCGCGGGCAAGCTCCTCGACACGCGTTCGTCCGACCCGAACAAGGCGTTCCAGATGGAGACGCAGTGGATCCCCGCCGCGATCGCTGCACCGACGGCGGACGGCACGACCTACGCGCGCGTCGCGCAGACTTCGTTTCCCGTCGACAAGGACGGGCGTACCGTCGTGCTCCACCGCCTCACCTCGTACTCCCCCGCCGCGCTCACCGACGCGGTGCGTGCGTGGTTCGCAGGCAGCGCGGCACCGAGCGGCGCGATCGACGCGCGCGGCGCATTCGTGCAGCAGTTCAAGTCGGGCGGTGGCTCGACCTGGCGTCTCTTCGCGGACGGAACCGAGGGCGACGAACGCCGCGACCTTCACTGGATGCAGTTCGGCACTCCGACCGCACACGATCCGACAACGTACGGATACCTGTGGAACGCCGAACTCGTGAAGCGCCTCGACGGCGAGCCCGGCGCGCGCGTGCGGCTTCCCGAGTACTACCGCCTCGATGGGAAGCACGATGCGCGCGAGGGGAAGAAGCCGCGCTGGACGCCGATCGCCGCGAAGGATCTCCCGCCCGCAACCGGACTCGGCGAGGCACGGCTGCAGTCGCCCCGCGAGCGCGGCGAAGGCGCATACGTCACGCCCGACGCGCCCGACAGCCCCTTCAAGAAGCCTGGGCCCGTCGCCGGCCCCTTCGAGACCACGCTTGGCGACGGAAGCACCGTGACCTACTGCTGGTACCGCTTCGCAGACCAGCCCGCGATGATGATGGCGGGCCTGACCGACGCCGAACGCGAGGAAGCGCAGCGTCGCATCGAACTCATCCACCGCTCGTGGACGAAGGACCGCGACTACCTCGCCCCACCGACGACGGGGTCGCTCGCGTCGCTCGATCCTGCGCTGATCGTGACGCCGCCCGCGGGCCTCGAGATCGGCCATGTGCCGATCGCGATCAAGCAGGAGCGGAAGCCAAGGCCGAAGCAGTAGGTGCGGGACGCCCGAGCGAGGCGTCCCCCCCCGCAATGCTCCGAACTGGCACAGACCGCGGCGCGAGCGTCGGTTGGCGGCGCGTGCCCGTGGCACGCCTCCCTCTCAGCGGGGAGCCCCCCATGAATCGTTCACGCAAGTCTCTTTGAGAAAGGCGGTTACAACACGGCGTCGCGCAGCGAACCAGGATCGATTCCGGTGAGTGCCGCACGTCTACGTTGACTTTGATGGGAATGCCTCGGAGTTCTCCTTGACTCTGCCTGCTTCCGAGACACCTTTCCGAAGGTTGTCCATTGAGACCACCGCCTGCGCTCGAGGTCAACCCTCGTGGTCAGGCGTCGAGCGTCCCCCAGCCAGATCTCCACTGGATGCCCTCGCGTGGCGCCTCCCCATCGGGGGCCACACCTTTCGGCTCTGTCCCTCAGTCCCTTCCTTCCATCTTGGACAAAGGAGTTCTACCCGTGTTGAAGTGCACTTCTCTCGTGGGTGCAGTCGCCGCCTCGGCGCTGCTTGTTTCAGCCTCGGCCTCTGCTGACCTCTACAGCATCGGTGACGGAGTGGCGGACAGCGCCATCGGCGTCAATGACGCTGCCAGCTCGCTGCAGGCGGTCTACCTCAACACCTTCAGCCTGACCGGATCGGACACCGCGATCAACCAGATCAGCATCGCCTTCGGTATCTCGAGTCTGACCAATCTCGTCGGGCAGAGCTTTACCGCGGTGATCTACTCCGATGCCAACGGCGGAACGCCTTGGGATGGAACGCTCGTCTGGTCGTCTGCCGGCACCATCTCGTCCGTCGCGACCTTCATCGACATCGCCGTCCCCGACGTGGCTGTCGCCGGCAACTTCGCGGTCGGATTCCTGTTCACCTCTCCTGCCGGTGGAAACTTCTTCCCGGCAGGGTGGGACACAACCGCCCCCGTCTCGAACCGCTCGTACGCGGCCTTCGGCGCGACCGTCGACATCAACGATCTGAGCAGCGTCCCTTCGTCGCAACGCGGTGCGATCGAGCAGTTCGGTCTGCCCGGCAACTGGACGATCACCGCCAGCGGGGTCCCCGCTCCCGGAGCCGTCGCGCTCCTCGGGGCCGCGGGCATGGTCGGCCGTCGCCGCCGCCGCTGAGAGCGGCACCTGGATCGGAAATCTCCGAACGACATCATGCAGACCCGCTGGGATCGCCCAGCGGGTCTGCTTGCTTCGTGGAACGCCGTCGGATGCTTCCGACGAGCGTCGCATCCCGTGCGCCGATGGCGCTGATGCGACTCGACGCGTCCGAGGTTCATCGAGACGCCTGCGGCGAGGCAGGCCGCAAGCCGCGGCGGGCGGCTCAGACGCCCGGTGCACGGCACGTGCCGTGCAGTGCCTGGCACTGACTGGCACGTGCCGTGCACCAGTCGGTCGACTAGACTCGTCGGCCGCCGTGCGTGGCACCCTTCCGCCCGTGTGGCGGGCTGCGTCGCAGGAAGCGCCCCTTTCGGCCCACCAGACAGGCACCACACCATGCCAATGCACAGACCCATCCGGCTCTCCACGCTTCTCCTCGGGCTCGGTCTCGGGCTCGCGACCGCCACGATCGCGGGCTGCGCGTCGCCCGATCGATCCCCGCGCGAGGTCGCGGCGAGCGCGTTCACCGACCTTCGGCGCGAGATACAGGCTCGGGTCGCCGATCCAACTCGGCGTGCCGAACTCCTTTCCCTCACCGATGAGTTCGAGAAGCTCCTCGACGAGGCGGTCGCTTCGCGCAGCGAAACCGAGGCGCGAATCATGGCGCTGAACGCGAACTACGACAGCACGGAGGCGGAGTTCATGGCGGTGCTCGCGAAGGCGCGCGAATCGACCCGCGCCCGCCAGGAGCGCCTGCTCGAGATCCAGTCGCGGGCGAAGGACATCCTGACTGCGCCGGAGTGTGAGAATCTCGGCAAGTTCCGAGCTCTCGCGCTCGAGGCCGCCGCCGATCTTGCCTCGCATCCAGATACGGGTAACACCGCTCCTCGCGGCGAGAAGGAGGCCGTCCGATGATCTTTGCCCTGCTTGCAATCCTCTTCTTCGGCTCAGGCGACTCGTCGCTGACGGCCATCTTCGACCGCGTCGAGGCGCGCATCGGCGAGACCGTCGAGGACCGCGCGCGGCGCAAGGAACTCCTCGCGATCACCGACGAGGCGAAGGACGCGACCAAGGCCTACGTCGAGTCCCGTCGTGAGATCCTGGACGACTGGATCGCGCTCGGCAAGCGCGCGTCCGGCACCGACGCCGAGTACCGCGCCCTCGTCGAGCGCCTGCGCACCGAGGCGGCGGCGTACGAAGCGGCGATGATCCGCCACCGCTTCGCGCTCAAGTCGAAGATGACGCGCGCGGAGTGGACCGCGACATTCTCGACCCCCGCTCCGATCTCGGTGCGGCTCGAAGACCTCGCCGGCACCACCTGGACCTGCACACGCATCGATGGAATCGAGATGCCCGAGGGCTCTCCCCCGACCCTCGAGTTCGGTGCGGCAGACGAGTCGGGCGTGGTGAAGATCGCCGGGTTCGGCGGAGTCAACCGATTTGGCGGCACGGCGAACGCCGTCGGTGCCGGGCTCGCGTTCGGGCCGATGATGGCGACGCGCATGGCGGGCGCGCCGGAGCGCATGGAACTCGAGCGCGCGTATCTCGGCATCTTCCATGCGATCGACGACGCATCCCTGTCGGGCGACACGCTCCTGCTGCTCGACGGCCACCACACCGTCGCGACCTTCACGCGCGCGCAACCGTAGCGGCGCGAAGACGAGTCGATGCACGACGACAATGCCGGACGGCAGCACCTTCGCGCGCGTGGCCGCCACGACTTTCCCATCGGACACCGATGGCCGCACAGTCGTTCTGCATCGCCTCACCTCGTACTCCGCGGCCGCGCTCACGGATTCCGTGCGCGCATGGTTTGCGGGGGGCCCGACGTCAAGCGGCTTCCGGCCGCTGCACGGCACGTGCCGTGCATCGGTCAAGAACGCCAGAGGCCGCAACGGCGCGGAGTCGAAGCCGCTCGACCCGCGCCAGCGGCCGCAGCAGCAGCGGCGGCCGCTCCAAATCACGTCCCGCAGTAGGTGCAGTAGAACTCCGCGAACTCCCTCGGCGCCGGCTCCGCGTAGGCCACATGCTCGCGCGCCAGGTCAAACGGCCGCGATACGACCGTCAGAAGTTCCCGGAACGGACCGAAATCGCCCCGCTCCTCCGCAGCGGCGAGGGCCGCCTCCACGCGATGGTTGCGCGGGATCACGGCGAGGTTCACGGTTCGCATCGCGGCAAACGCTTCCGATCGAGGACGCGCCTCTCGCCCGAGCCTCGCGCTCCATCGCTCAGCCCACGGTTCAATGCCTGCGGGCACGGTTCCGCATGACAGCGAACGGAAAGTGTTCGTGAAGTCTGCCCGCGCCTCCCGCATCGCCGTCAGCAGGTCTTGCGCCAGCGCAACATCCTCGGGCTCCTCCCGCACGAGCCCGAGCTTCGCCCGGATGCCCGCGAGCCACGCAGCGCGATAGAGCGGCGCAAAGCGCTCGAGCGCCTCGTTCGCCCGTGCAACCGCCACCGTCTCGTCGTCCGAGAGCAACGGCACCATCGCCTCTGCAAGCCTCGCGAGATTCCACTGGATGATCGCCGGCTGATGCGCGTAGCGGTAGCGTCCGTGGTGGTCGATCGAGCTGAACACCGTGTCTGGGTTGTACGCCTCCATGAACGCGCACGGCCCGTAGTCGATCGTCTCGCCCGAGACCGCGGTGTTGTCGGTGTTCAGCACGCCGTGCACGAATCCGACGCACTGCCATCGCGCGACGAGCGCGGCCTGGCGCGCGATCACCGCGTCGAGAAACGCGCCGTACCTGTCGGGCGTACCCGCAAGCGCAGCGTCATGCCGGAGAATCGCGTGATCCGCCAGCGCCCGCAGCACCGAGACATCGTCAAGACCCGCCGCGAACTGGAAAGTCCCCACCCGGATGTGGCTCGCAGCCACGCGCGTCAGCACCGCCCCCCGCTTCGGTCCCGGACGCGAGATCGTCTCGCCGGTCGCAACCACCGCAAGGCTCCTCGTCGAGGGAATCCCGAGCGCGTGCATCGCCTCGCTCACGAGATACTCGCGCAGCATCGGGCCGAGCGCCGCTCGCCCATCGCCGCGTCGTGAATAGCGCGTCTCGCCAGAACCCTTGAACTGGATGTCGACGCGCGCGCCACCTGGCGTTACCTGCTCGCCAAGCACAAGCGCGCGTCCGTCGCCCAGCATCGTGAAGTGCCCGTACTGATGCCCCGCGTACGCCTGCGCGATCGGCGTTGCACCAGCCGGAATCGCCTGCCCGCCGAAGATCGCCGCGAGTTCCTCCGCCGTCGCCTTGGAAAGGTCGAGCCCGAGCTCCCGCGCGAGCGCGTCGTTCGCGATCACGAGCTTCGGGGCGGGAAAGTCCGCCGGCGCACTCGGGTCGAAGAGCACCGCCGGCAGCCGCGCATACGAGTTGTCGAAGTTCCAGCCGAGATCCATCGTCATTGAAGGCAGAGCATACGCGCTCCCAGACCGCGTCACTCCGCGCGCCCCGCCTCCGCCGCAAGCCCGCGCACCGCGCTTTCGCATGCGCGGACGACCTCGTTCCAGCCCTCGCGCGTGTTCGGCTGCGCCTCGAAGAGAAGCGGTGCCCCGATCCTCACGGTGATTCGCGCCGGCCGCGGCACCGACTTTCCGAACGGAAGCGCTCGGTACGGCCCGTCGAGATGGCACGGAATCACCGGCACGCGCGTCGCCGCGACGAGATTCCCAAGCCCCGACTTGAACGGCAGCATCCTTCCATCGCGGCTGCGCATGCCTTCGGGGAAGAGCACGAGCCCGCCGCGCCCCTCCGCAAGCCGCGCCCGCAGGTCCTCGAGCGCGTGCGTCGTGACGCCCTTCCGGCGGATCGGCAGCGCGTTCATGAAGACGGCCGACAGGAACGACGACACGGCGTTCGTGAAGAACACATCGCCCGCTGCGACCGGCGAGGTCTCGATGCGCAGCCGAAGCGGCAGCGCCGAGATCAGCACCAGCGAGTCGAGCATGCTCTCGTGGTTCGCGATCAAGACGAACGGCGTCTGCCGCGGCAGATTCCCGCGACCGATCACGCGCAACCGGTGATACGCGCCGAGATACGCGCGCAACCCGACCGTCGTGACCGCATGCAGCCCGACCGACACGAGCCCCGCCTCGCGACGCGTGCTCTGCAGCCGCTCGAGCGGCTGGAGCTGCGTGTCGGCTGCAGGCTTGTAGGTCCACTTGTCCACGGGTGCGACTCAGAAACCAAGAAGCGAGCTGAAGACGCGCGGCTCGCGCTCGAGCCCATAGCCAAGCGCGTAACCGACGAAGTGAAAGACGGCGGGCGCAACGAGCAGCGACGAGTTCATGCGGTCGAGAATCCCACCGTGACCAGGCAGCGTCGCCGCCATGTCCTTGACGCCGATGTCGCGCTTGATCGAGCCGAGCACGAGGTCGCCGAGCTGCCCGCCGACCGAGATGACGAGCCCGAGCGCGATCAGCGCCGGCCAGCGGTCGAGCGCCGTGTCCTCGAACACGACATGCCCCATCGCCGCCGCGAATGCCGTCGTCAGCACGAGCGCCCCGAGATGCCCGCCGAGCGTCTTGCCGGGGCTCGTGTGCGGGAACAGCTTGCGTCGCCCGAAGCTCTTGCCGCAGACATACGCGAAGATGTCGTTCAACTGCACGCTCACGAGAACGAGGAGCAGGATCGCGCGGTACCCGGGATCGTTCGCGATGTAGCCAAGGTGCCCAAGGCCCGAGCCGAACAAGAGAAACGCCACGCTCGCAAGCGACACGCGCTGGAGATACCCCTTCGGCGAGTCGGGCAGCACGGCCGCCGCAGCGATCACGATGACCGTGAGCGGCGTGAGCGCCGCGAACAGCCCGTACCAGTGGTCGAGCGACGCGCATGCGACGAGCACGATTCCCGCGGCGACGATCGCACTCAGGCTCCGCTCGCGAAAGAGCCCCGTCGCGCGCGCGAACTCGCGATAGCAGAGGATCGAGACAACGGCGATCGCCGCGATCGCAGTCGCAGGCGCGAGGAGCACGGGCGCAAGAAACGCCGGCGCGATCAGGAGCCAGGTTCGATAGCGAACCCACGCATCGCGACGCGTCGCCTCCGACATCCTGCCCTGCAGCGCAAGCATCACGATGGGCGCCGCCACGAACGCACCGAGGATGATCCAAAGAAAGACGCGCGTCGCCGGCTGCGCGAGCGCGTCCCTGAACGAGAACAGGTACTCGATCCCCGCGTTCATGCCGCGCTCCTCCGCATGTTCGCCGCAAGCGTACGAAGCCTGCGCACCGCCGTCACGAGCGAACCCAACGCGATCACGACCAGCACCCACTCCATCACGAGGAGTTCCGGCGCGCCGTCCCACGGCGCGAACGCAGGCTTGAGCGCGGCAGGCACGATGGCGAGATACACGCACGCCACCGTCATCAGGAACATCCGCTGCTCTTTCGCCATCGGCCCGCGGAAGTCGCTCGGAAACCCAAGCGACCGCCCGAGCACACGCACATAGGTGACGAAGAGCGCCGCGCATGCGGCCGCCCAGCCGATCCACGCAAGCCCGCCGAGCGCACAGGCGGCGCCGACGAAGATCACGGTGTCCGACACGCGGTCAGGCACCTCGTTGAAGAGATCGCCAAGCGGCGAACGCAGGTTGCCCTCGATCGCAACCATGCCGTCGAGCAGGTTGGCGAGCAACCGTAGTTGGATGCACGCGGCGGCGACGATGTAGAGCACCGCGTCCTGCACGAGCCCGCGGCCGACGAGCGCGAGGCTCAACCCCGCCACCACCGCCGCCACGACGCCAAGCACCGAGATCAGGTTCGGACGCACCCGCGCCCGTGCAAGCGCCGCCGCGAAACGGCGCATCGGCGCGAATCCACGCGTGGCGATCGGCCGACGATCGAACACAGGAACGCTCCGCTCTTCACGCATACCTGCGGAGCGTACTCCTCCCGCGCCACGAAGCGGGCGGCACGACGAAATCGATCGCGCTGCCCTGTCAAGAAACTGCTGGAATCCGCGAAATCACCACCAGTTCACCTTTCCACCTGAACCACGAAGAGGCTTGAGACAGCGTTAGGTTCTGTCTGACGGATCCCCGGCCGTCGATCCACGCGGCATCCCGGCTGGCCGCGTCGGCTTCGACTCGCTGTATCGCTGCGGATACAGCTTCGTCTCGCCTCCTTGCCAGCCGGGCGCCGCGCGGATCTTTGGGCTTCGGTGATCCGTCAGACAGAACCTAGGAGAGCGATAGCGGGGTCATGTCGAGGGCCCCCTCGCCCCGATTCCCTCGCCCCACTCTGGAGTTCATCATGCCGCCTCTCACTTGAACAATCGCCGTCTCGCTCGCCACTCTCGCCGGCGCGCAGCTCTGCCACGCAAACTTCATCAGCGACACGGTGTTCAACGACTCCGACTGGTTCGTGCACGAGTCGTACTTCTACACCCCCGGCAGTTCGAGCGTGGCGTCGCAGGCCGTCGGCAGCGGCTTCACCGGCAACGCCCGTGTCGTGCAGAACGCGATCTCGCCCGGCGGCGGCATCTACAGCATCAACATCTACTCCGCCTACACCTGGAGCGCGTCCGCCGCGATCACCGACCTGACGATGAGCATCCAGGCGCGAAGCGTGTCCAACCTGCAGGCCTTCGGCTTCGCGGTCGAGCAGGGCGGCAAGTACCGGCTCGGCGGCTACCAGCTGACGACGCCTTTCTACGCGGTCTACACCCTGAGCCTCACCGCGGCCGACTTCGTCCCGCCCTTTGGCATCGACCCTGCATCGCAGCCCGTTGCACCCGACTTCTCGGGAGCGGGGGCGCCCATCCGCTTCGGCTTCTACGCGGGGAACAGCTCGACCGGCACCCCGTACAGCACGATCGCCTCCTACAGCGACTTCACCGTGAGCTTCGTCCCCGCGCCATCCGCCGCAGGCGCGCTCGCGCTCGCCGCACTCGGCGCGCGCCGCCGCCGCCGCTGACGCACGGCGACTCGCCCCGCTACTCTCCCTGCCCCAGAGAGAAGCCGCGCACGCCGTCGAAGAGGTAGAGGTTCTCCGTCTTCACGACCTCGATGCCGGCCTCGCCTGCGCGGCGCAGCGCCTCGACGATGCGCGTCGGCTCGATCGGCGTGTAGGTCGCGCGCGGATCGTGGATGTCGATCGAGGGCGCGACGAACCGGCAGCGCCAGTGGTCGGTGCAGAAGGTCTCGGGGAAGCCTTCCGGCCACACCTTGACGCCGCGGTTCGTGATGAGTTTGAGCTTGATGACGCCGTCGGTCGCCTTCGCAAGCTTCGCAGCCAGCTCGTCCGCGGTCGTGTCGGCATCGCACACGAAGAAGTCGACGCCGCAGAGCTCGCGCTTCACCGTCGGGCGGTGGTAGACGAACCTGAGATCGGTGCCCGACTTCATCTCGACGCTCTTGAGCGTGGCGGGCTTGCGGCCAAGCCGCTCGATCACCGCATCGGCGAACTCCGCCGTGCCGACGCGCTTCTTCGAGAGGCCTTCCTGGAACACATCGCCCGTGTGGAGTCCGTCCTCGAGCGTCGCGAGCCACGCGTTCTGGATCGCCTCCGCCTTCGCGGGCATGCCCATGTGGACGAGCATCATGCACGCCGCGTTCAGCATCGCGCTCGGGTTCGCGAGGCCCTTGCCCGCGATGTCGGGGGCGCTGCCGTGGATCGCCTCGAACATGCTGATCTTGTCGCCGATGTTCGCGCTGCCGGCCATGCCGACGCTGCCCGTCAGCTCGGCCGTCACATCGCTGATGATGTCGCCGTAGAGGTTGAGCGTCACGATCACGTCGTAGCGGTTCGGCTGCGTCGCCACGCGCGCGGTGCCGATGTCGATGATCTGCGTCTCCTGCGCGATCGTGGGGTACTCCTTGCCGACGCGGCGGAACATGTCCGCGAACATGCCGTCGGTCACCTTCATGATGTTGTCCTTCACGAGGCAGGTGACCTTGCTGCGGCCGTTCGCGCGCGCGTACTCGAACGCGTAGCGGATGATCTTCTCGGTGCCCGGAAGGCTCAGCACCTTGAGGCACTGGAAGACATCGGTCGTCTGGCGGTGCTCGATGCCCGCGTACAGGTCCTCCTCGTTCTCACGCACCACGACGACATCCATGTCGGGGTGCATCGTGCGCACGAACGGGTGGTAGCTCCGGCACGGGCGGACATTCGCGAAGAGCCCGAGCGTCTTGCGGATCGTGACATTGAGGCTCTTGTAGCCGGAGCCCTGCGGCGTCGTGATCGGCCCCTTCAGGAACACGGGATTCCGCCGCAGCGTCGCCCACGCTTCCGCGGGAATGCCGCTCGAGTTACCCGAGAGGTAGACCTTCTCGCCGACCTCGATGAAGTCGTAGGAGAGCCCGCACTGCGCGGCGTCGAGGATGCGCAGCACGGCGTCGGTGATCTCGGGGCCGATGCCGTCGCCCTTGGCGACGGTGATGGTGTGGCTGGTGGGCTTCATGTGGTTCGTCATGTTTCGCGAAGTGGCTTGGCGTGTTCGATGTAGGTGACGGTCCGGTGCAGAAGATGCCGCGCGACCTGCTTGAGGTCCTTGCGATTGCTGAGTTCGGTGAGCGACGGCAGGTGCTCCATCGCGAACGGAAGCGAGTGCGCCATCTCGATGACCGTGGTCGCGAAGGACCGCGGCATCGGGACGTTGCGGCGGCAGGCCTTGATGCGTTCCGCGAGGAACGCGCTGAGTTCCTGGTACGGGGCGAAGAGGCGACGCGCGTCGTCGGCGTCGACGTTCTTGTGGAGGTAGCTCTTCATCCCCTCCTCGATCACGAGAAGACGCAATGCCTCTGGGTCGAGTTGGAGCGGCGGCAGATCCTTCGGCCAAACGCCGCAGATCGCCTCGACCGAGCGCTTGAGCGCCTCCTGCGGATCACGCGACCGCTCGACCTCCCGCCCACAGACCTGCCGCAGCCACAGCCAGTAGAGCTGGAAGTAGTACTGGAGCAGCCGCTGCTTGTTCGGGAAGTACTTGTAGAGCGTGACCTCGGTGCTTCCGATCTCTGCGGCGAGCTTGCGGAAGGTGAACGCCTCGAGGCCGAGCGTGTTCATCAGCTCGAGCCCGCCCGCGAGCATCGCACGCCCCTGCTCGGTCGACTCGGGGTCGCGCAGGGACAGCGCCGGATCGGGGCGCAGGTGGACATGGATCGTGACGGAAGCCGCCATTTGGGCGGGGAATTTAGCAATGCTAAACCGCCTGTCAAGTAGTGCTGTTGCGTTCGCGGCGCGCCGCACGCCCGCGCGGGCTCAAGGCGCGCGGGAGGCCGCCGTTTCGATCCACCGCGCGGGTCCCGCTTCTTCGAACACCACGACGATGTCGACGAGCTGGCCGACGGGCGCCGACATCATCTCCTCCGCCCGCCGCTCCCTCGACGCCGCGAAGCCGGGCCAGTCGAGCGGACGCGGCGTCGCGCGCCAGAGATCGAACGAGCTCCCCGGGCCCATCGTCGAGAGATCGATCCAGAACGATCCCTCCGCATCGCCCGCGATCGCATCGCCAAGGCCGCCGGGCAGCCGATCGCGTTCGACGACTTCCTTCGGCGCGAGCGCGTTGGGATACTCGCGGCCGGGCTGCAGCACCACGAGGCTGATGCGCGCGCGCCTGTAGTCGCACACGACGATCCGGTACGCCGCGCCGAGCGCCTCGCGCAGCACGGTTCCACTTGGGACGAATCCCTCGACCGCGTCGCGCGGCCCGCCGAAGATGTGGATGTCGTGCCCCCAGAGCGCACCCTTGCGGGCGCCGTCGGCGAGGATGTTCTCCGCCATGTACCTGTCGCGGCGGCTGAAATAGTCGCCGCCCGCCTTCGAAGGATCGGCGTCCGAGACATCGAACTGGTACGACAGCAGCCCCTGTCGGGCGCGGGCCGCGACCGCCGCACCGGCCGCGTCGCCGGCGAGCGCGCGCTCGAGCTCCTCGAGCGCGGCGATGCAGGCGTTGACCCCCGCCGTGTCGGGCGCCTGCATCAGCTGCGGATGGCGCAGCCGACCAGCCTCGCTGCCGACGATCGGCCGGAGCCGCGCACGGAAGACCTCGGCGGACTTCGCGTCGTGACCGGCGAGCCGCTCGAGCGCGAACTCCGCGTCGCGCCGGGAATCCTGGCAGTCGATTCCGACGATGCGCAGCTTCTTGCCTGCGGCCACGCGCCGCTGCATTCCGGCGACGAGATGCGCGAAGCCCTCCGACTTGAGCACGAGAAAGACGTCCGTCTTCGCCAAGGCCTCGCGCGCGTCCCCGCCGTCCGAGCGGATGAAGGCGTCGAGCTGCTCGCCACCCGTGCGGTTCTTCTCGATGTAGAGCGTGTCGACCTCGCCCGCGTCGATCGGCGCAAGCGCGAGCGCCGACTTGAAGATGGCGTCTTCGTGGGTGCCGTGGCTGAACTCGCCGAGCCCGACCACGCGCGCGCCGCTGCAGGCGTCGACGAGCGCTGCCGGAATCACCGGCGCGTCCACGTCGAACTCGAGCGGATACCGCGCCGCCGCGATCCATGCTTCAGCCGTGACGGCCGTGGCGGCCTCCGCGGGGTTGCGCAGGGTCTGGCCCGCCGACCGACAGCCGGCGACCGACAGAGAGGGAGCGGCAAGGACCAACGCGACTGCGAGCGCCGTCGAGCCTCGACGGATTTCGTGGAGAACCATGGCTCCGCCTTACAAGCTTCAGCTACCCCACGCAGCAAGCAGCACCGCAAGGTCCGCGCCGCCGACCTGTCCGTCGCCCGTGAGGTCCGCGCTGCACGACGCGCAGGTTCCCCACTGCACGAGGAGTGCGGCGAGATCCTCCGCGTCGACCACGCCGTCGCCATCGATGTCGGCCGAGGGCGCAAGGTCGAGCACCGCCTGCGCGGCCGCCACGAGGTTCGGGAACGGTCCGATCGACCCGCCCGTGCCCTGCTGCGGCCAGCCGGTCGAGGAGAGGATGGTGCGCATCTCGGCCGGGGTCAGCCTGCGTCCGATGTTGGCGACCGCGTAGCCCTGCAGCGCCACGCAGGACGCGGCGATGAACGGGCTCGCCGAACTCGTCCCGTTGAAGCCGGCCGTGTACTTCTGGCGCGGATCGCCGCCGAGCTGCGCGTGCGTTCCGTACCCGAGCGTGAAGACCGACGTTCCCCAGCCCTGCACGTTGACGCGGCTCCCGAAGGTGCTGAAGCTGAGCTTCGAGTGCTGCGTGCTCGCGCTGCCTGCGCCGACGATGATCGCGCCGCTGTCTCCGCGGGCGCGGTACGCGCCGTAGGCGGATCCATCGAGGTCCTGGTTGCCGTTGCCGGCGGCTCCGACCACGATCACGCCCGCGTCGCTTGCGCTCTTCACGATCGTCCAGACGGACTGGTTCAGCTCGGCGGGGCCGTAGTTGGTGCCGCCCGTGATGCTGGTCTGCATCTCGAGAAGCACCACGTCGCCCGCGCCCACGGTCGCGACCGCCTGCGCGATCGCCGTCGCGCGGCGCGCGCCGCCCTCGACCGTCCACTCGGGAAAGAAGTACGCGGTCGCGTCGGGGACGAGCCCCGTGACGCCGTAGCCGTTGCTCGCGCCCACCATCTCGCCGAGGACGGCGGTGCCGTGGTCGTGCCAACCGTTCGTGACGACCTCCGGCCGCGGCGTCTGTCCCGGCTCCGGGATCACGCCGCAGAGATCCTCGTGATCGGGGTCGAACCAGTACTCGCAGTCGGCGACCTTGATGCCCGCGCCGCGCGCGTTGCCGAGAAGCCACAGCGCGTCCATGTTCAGTCCGGGGTTCGGCCCGCGGTAGCCCTGCAGGCCGACGTAGTTCGGGGTCGCCGGCGCGAAGTCGGCGCATCCTCCGAAGAACGGCGGCGGCGGCGTGAGCAGCTCGTACTCCACCCACTCGACGAGCGGCGACGCCTTGAGCGAGGCGAACGCGAGCGGCATGAGTTCCGCCGGTCCGACGAGCTCCATCATCGAGGCGAGGTCGGGCTGCGCGCGGAGCGAGTTCGCGAAGGCGCGCGCCTCGAGGAAGTCGAGGCGATCCTGCGGCATGCGGATCAGCTGCTCGAATCGAATCCGCGGGTCGATCGCGACCGCGGCCGCCACGGCCCCGACGGCGCGCCCATCGACCGCGCGCATGCGGAGCGCGTCCTTGAACTTGACCACCACGCGGTAGTTGTCGAGTTGTCCGGCCGGCACGGCCTCCGCGAGCCGCGCCGCGCGCGCAATGAGCGCCGGGGGCTGCTGCGCCGCATCGGCGACGGGCGCCCCCATTCCGAGAAACGCGGCGACGACGGCGACGGGCGACGAGAGGCTGGGTCTGCAGGAGTTCATGGAATCTCCGGGAGAGGCATGCGCGGGGCAGCCGGCATTGTGACGCGACGGCTGCGGATTCCGAGCGAAAGCCGCCCCGATTTTCCAAGTCGCGGCCGGAGGCTCCCGCAAGGAACGATATCGCCCCCGAAGGCGGCCTGTACCGACTGGAAGGGCCGCGCAGGCCGCGCGCGAGGCAATCGCGCCCCATCGCGACCACCGGCCTTGTCTCTCCGCTCGACGATGACAGAGTGAAGGCGTCCGCAACGGCCGGCCATCGACCGGCCCCGCGCCCACCCCCCCGAGCAGGGCCGTCCGACGAACTTCGCAAAGAGAGGGAAAGTCACGATGCAACGCAAGCTCATCGCTTCGCTCACGTTCCTGGCCACTGCTGCGACCGCATCGGCGGAGTTCACGCCGACGGTCCTCGACCGCTTCGACGGCTCGGTGAACCACACCATGACGAAGGCCGGCGCCTACTCGGGCGGTGCCGACAACGTCGGCGGCGCGCTCTGGAGCGGCTTCGGGGCCACGACAGGAAACAAGGCGTTCCACGGGAACTTCGACGCGACCTCGACCGGCTACGACGCGGCGACGGTGTTCGCGACGATGGCGCAGTCGGGCGGAATGCTCTCGCTCGGACTCGTCGTTCCGACGGGCTCCGTCCTCGGCGGCGGCGGAACCAGCCCTTCCTCCGCACGCGTCGTCTACTCGGGCGCATTCGATTTCTCTGACAAGGGCGGCTTCTTCTTCTTCAACTTCGCAGCGGCGACGGCGGCCGATGCGCCGCTCGTGATCGGGGTCACGAGCGGCGGCATCGAGTACACCGCCGTCGTGGCCACCGTGTCGAACGGCCCCCGCTACCTCGAGCTCGCCTTCTCCGCGCTGGTCTCATCGGCGGGCGCCGCGTTCGCCGGCGACGGTTCCGCCGTGACGTCCGTGTTCCTCTCGCTGTCGGCGACGGCCGACCTCGGCTCGAGCCGCAACGCGGCGCTCTCCGACTTCGGCGTCGTTCCCACGCCGGCGACCGCAGCGCTGCTCGGCGCCGCGCTGCTCGCCCCGATGCGTCGCCGCCGCAGCCGATGAGCATGGCGCGCGCCGCATCCGCGAGAACCGCATATCGTGCCTCCGTGACGCATGACGGGTCCAACGGACGACGCCGCGCCGTCGCGCTCGCCCTCGCGGCCGTGACCGTCGCGCTCGGCCTCGCGTCGCGACGCCACGGACCCGCCCTTCCCGAGTTCGTCGCCGCCTATGCGGGCGACACGCTCTGGGCGCTTCTTGTCTATCTGCTCGCCACGGCCGCTGCGCCAGGCGCCTCCGTCACGCACCGTGCCGCAGGGGCGCTCGCCTTCGCGTTCGCGATCGAGACGAGCCAGCTGTACCACGCAGCGTGGATCGACGCCATCCGAGGCACGCGGCTCGGCGCGCTCGTCCTCGGCTCGGGCTTCCTCTGGAGCGACTTCGCCTGCTACGCGGCCGGCGTCGCGCTCGGAGCGGCGACGGAGGCGTCGCTCGCGCACCGTTCGCGCAGCGCATCGGCGTCCTGACGGGCTGTACCATCCAAGCCCGCACCCAGCCACGGAACCGCCATGCTCGAATCCCTGCTCAAACCCGTCGCGTCCGCGCAGTTCCTCACGCTCGTCCTGCTCGCGATCCTCTTCCTCCAGTCGGGCCTCGACAAGATCATCGACTTCAAGGGCAACCTCGCGTGGCTCACGGGCCACTTCGCGAAGTCGCCGCTCGCGGGGCAGGTCGCGCCGATGCTCGTGGTGATCACGCTCACCGAGACGGCCGCCGGCGCGCTCGCCGCCGTCGGCGCCGCCATGCTCGCGTTCGACGGATCGAAGACGCTCGGCCTCCATGCGGCGCAGCTGGCGGCGCTGAACATCGTGATGCTCTTCTTCGGGCAGCGCCTTGCGAAGGACTACGCGGGTGCGGCCTCGCTCGTCCCCTACTTCATCCTCTCCGTCGGCGCGGTCGTGCTGATGGCGCATTGACCCCGTCCGCCTCCGCGGCCCACTCGCGATGAAATCGAAGCCGGTCGAACTCCGTCAACCTGGTCTCCTCGACGCCATCAAGGACCTCGAGGCGATGGGCCTCTGGGAATGCCTGCGCCGCGCGCGAAGCCCGGTCACGGCGAGCGAACTCGCGAAACGGACCGCGCGAACGCTTCCCGCGGTGCACGCGGCCCTCGACCTCCTTTCCCGCGCGGGCCTCGTCGAGACGAAGAAGGCGCGCGGCCGTCGCCGCACCGTCGCGTACACCGTCGCGGTCCGCGAGCTGTCGGTCGTCATCGACGCGAGCGATCCGGCGCAGCGCCGCGTGGTGAACGAAGTCGCCACCTACATCAACCGCGAGCTGTCGGATTCGCTCTTCAAGGCGCGCAAGCCGATCGGCTCGACCGGCCCGGACACGTGGCACTTCCACCACTGCAGCCCGATGACGCTCGACGCCGACGACCTCACCGAGCTCAAGCGCCGCATCGCGCGCGTCGAGGAGTTCGTGCGCCTTCTCGGCGACAAGCACGCCGGCGAAAGCGCACCGCACCTGCAGCGGTGCAACCACGGCATGGTGATCCGCATCGAGCCGCTCGGCGAGCATGTGCTTCCGCAGCCGCATGTCGAGTTCGTCTCGACGAACACCGTCAAGGAGCGAGGGACGATCCGCGGCGTCGCGCACGACAGCCTCACCGCGCGCGAGCGACAGGTGGCGCGGGCGCTGCGCGACGGACAGTCGCGCGCCGAAGTGGCGCGACGGCTCGCCATCTCGCCGCTGACCGTGGGCTCGCTCTGCAAGCGCATCTTCAGGAAGCTCGGAATCCGTCGGGCGGCGCAGCTTCACAGTTTCGAGCTGTCCTGAACCGACGCGGCAGGCCTCGTGCGGCCGATCACGCGACCTTCGCTCCCACGCCGTACCCTTTTGAGGGTATCTGTCGACGGTCCTGCGCCGCCTCGCTCCGGCGGTCCTTGCGAGGCCCGGCGGCGGCGGCACACTCCTCTGACGCCGCGATTCAGCCGGCGAACGCTCCGAGCCGAACACACCATGCCACGCGCACACATCCTCGTCACCGCGCTCTCGGTACTCGCCCTTTCCCCGCAGTCGCATGCCGACTGGTCGAACCTCGGCGGAAACCCCCGCCGAAACGGCCTGTCGACCGCGATCGGTCCTCAGACGCCGGCCCTCCGCTGGTCGGGCGCGCCGGTGTCGCTCATCTCATGGACTCCGCTCGTCGAGGGGAACCGCGTCTTCAACATCCGCCAGAGCTCGGCGCAGAATCCCGTCGTCGGCCCCGGCGACTCGATCATCTACGCGCTCGACCTCGACACCGGCGCGGAACTCTGGAACTACGACTTCCCGTGGGAGCCGGGCGACTGGACGACCGTCCTCTACGGCGTGAAGAACGGGCGCGTCTATCTCGGCCGCGCCGACGACGGATCGGTCTTCACCTCCGCCATCCACTGCCTCGACGCCGCCACAGGCAAGCTGCTCTGGATCTCGCAGTGCGACACCTGCGCACCCGGGCTCTACGACGGCTGCGTGTTCGCGCCGGACGGCGACATCATCGTGGCGGCGGGACAGTGGATCCGCAGGATCGACGCCGAGTCGGGCGCCCTGCTCTGGACAATCCAGCGCCAGTGCAGCGTCACGAACTCGTGCGGACCGACGCTCGTCGGCAACTCGCTCTACGTCGACGAACCCTTCAACGGCGCCCAGCGACTCACGCGCTTCGACGCGACCACGGGCGCGCGGCTCTACTCGAGCCAGACCGTCCCGGGCTTCATCACCCAGACGAAGCCGTTCGCCGGAACGACCGACATCGTCTTCTACCCCGTCTACACGGGCGGAGGCACGACCACCGACCGCCTCTACGCCTTCCGCGACACGGGCACCGCGTTCCAGCTGCTGTGGTCGCGGCCATCGATCACCTTCCAGGGCGAGCACGGCGTAACCGCCGACGGCGGCGTCGTCCTGATGAACCCGCAGGGACGCCTCGAGCTGCGCGACCAGGTCACGGCCGCGCTGCGGTTCATCAGCACCGAGGTCGTGGCGGCGGCTCCGATCACTCTCACGATGCCGCATGTGGTCGTCGACGCGCAGGGCAAGATCTTCTACGGAAACGGCGGCTTCCCGGGCAAGATCTTCTCCTTCAACCCGAACCTCACGCTGCGCTGGTCGATCGACGTCCCCAACCTCAACCAGGGCGGGCCCGTGCTCGCCGGAGACGGAACGCTTCTCGTCGCCGGCGTCGACACTGATTTCCGCGCCTACTACGACCCGCCGTGCGTGCAGGCGGACCTCAACTGCGACGGCGCCGTGAACGCGCAGGACCTCGCGGCGCTTCTCGGCGCGTGGGGCGGCTCGGGCGCCGGCGACCTCAACGGCGACGGCAGCGTAGGCGCGCAGGACCTTGCGATCCTTCTCGGTGCGTGGAGTTGAACGCGGTCAGCGGCGCGCCAGTCAGAAGCTCACCTGATACTTGATCCGCGGCGTCGAAAGCTCGCTCGCAAGCGCGCGGATGTCTGCTGCGCCGCGGATCGCCGGGCCGGATGCCGAGGCGCCGAGCAGGCCGCCCAAGACGTTGATCGGCGGCTCGAACCGCACCACGGCGGCGGAGCCGGCGCGGAGGCCGCCGCGCCGCTCAGCAGCGGCGACCGCGTCGTCGAGATAGCCGACCGAGTCGACAAGCCCCTGCTCCACCGCGCGCTCCGCGTCGAACACCTCGCCGGTCGCGAGCGCCTTCGCGGCCTCGATCGTCTGCAACTTCGCCTGACGGCCGTCGAAGACGCGCTGGACGAAGGTCGCGTGCGCGACGTCGAGCATCCTCTGGATGACGGCGCGGTCCTTCTCGCCCCACGAGCGGAAGTTGTCGTTGCCGGTCGCCTTCTCGGGGCTGCCGGTCGCGACGATCGTGACGGGACGGATGCCGACCTTCTCGGCGAGCCCTTCCATGGTGAAGACCTGCGCGATCACGCCGATCGAACCCGTCATGCAGGTCGGCTCGGCGATGATCTCGTCGGATGCACATGAGACGTAGTAGCCGCCGCTCGCCGCCATGCCGCCGAAGCTCGCGACCACGGGGATGCCCGCGGCCTTGAGCTTGCCCATCGCGTGCCAGATCTGGTCGCTCGCGCTCACTCCGCCGCCGCCCGAGTCGACGCGCAGCACCACGGCGTCGAAGCCGCCGTCGTCGATGATCGACCGGACGCAGGCGTCGACGAATGCGGCCGACATCTCGTCGATCGCGCCCTCGACGGGGACGATCGCGACGGCCGAGCCGAATCCCTCGCGGACCATCGACGTCTGGATGGGAACGGCCCCGCCCATCGCCGCGATGCCGCCGCCGATCCCGAGCAGGAACCCGACGAGGAAGATGAAGCCGATCGCGACGACTCCGGTCACCGCGCCGAGAGCGCCGCGCCAGAAGCTGCTGCGGATCGTGATCTGGGTCTGCCCAGGCATTGCAGGGGAAACCGCTGTGGCGGTGGGCACGGGCATGGCGGTCGGACGCGTCGGCTCTGGCGGAGGCGGTGGATACATGGGTGTCCTTGCTCGGTGTAGACAGCGTGAAGGGTCCGGGCGGCGGCTAGCCTACGCGATCGGCGCGAAGTGGTTGACCGGCCCGCATCCGCCGCCGAGGGCGGGCGCCGTGGCGATCGCCTCGCGCACGAAGCGGCGGGCGCCCGCGACGGCCTCGACCAGCGCGTCGCCGCGGGCAAGGCGCGCCGTGATCGCGGCCGCGAGCGTGCAGCCCGTGCCGTGGGTGTGCGCCGACGCGATGCGCTCGCCCGGGAACACGGTCACGCGGCCGTCCGCGAAGAGAAGGTCCATCGCGCTTTCCGCGAGATGCCCACCCTTGACGAGGACGTTGCGCGCGCCCATCGCGTGGATCGCGCGCGCGGCGCGCTCCATGCCGGCTGCGTCCTCGACCAGAAGTCCGGTGAGGCGCGCCGCCTCGGGGAGATTCGGGGTCACGAGCGCTGCGTGCGGCAGCAACCTGCCGACGAGCGCGTCGACGGCGTCATCCGCGAGCAGCGGCAGCCCATGCTTGCTGACCATCACGGGGTCGAC
>JBIKWD010000318.1:0-2717 GCA_044356505.1 Phycisphaerales bacterium | reverse complement strand
CCGAGGACTTCCTCGGCGACCTGGTCCTCGCGCACGAAGAGGTGCGCGTCGTCCTGCGTGAAGCCTCGCACGCGGGTCATGCCGTTCAGTTCGCCCGACTGCTCCCAGCGGTAGACGGTGCCGAACTCCGCGAGGCGCACGGGCATGTCGCGGTAGCTGTGGGGCTCGCTTGCGAAGATCTTCGCGTGGTGCGGGCAGTTCATCGGCTTCAGGAGGAAGCCGTCGATCAGCCTGTCGGCCTCCATCACGCGGTCGGGCGCGATGACCTCGCGGCCCGTGCGCTCGTTGAGTTCACGCGCGAACTGGGCGCTCACGCCGTCGAGGCGCGCGACGAGTTCGCCGCACGAGCAGCCCGAGTCGCAGAGCTTCGCGAGGTCGTCGCCCTCGGGAATCGCGGGAAACTGCGACTCCTTGTAGTAGGGGAAGTGGCCGCTCGTCTTGTAGAGGTCGAGCTTGCCGATATGTGGCGTGTAGACCTGGTGGTAGCCCTGCTTGCGCAGCTCCTGGCCGATGAAGTTCTGCAGCTCGTTGCGGATGATCGAGCCCTTCGGGGTCCAGAGGATGAGGCCCTGGCCGACCATCTCGTCGATGTGGAAGAGCCGCAGCTGCTTGCCGAGCGTGCGGTGGTCGCGGCGCTTCGCCTCTTCCTGGAGGCGCACATGCTGCTCGAGCTCTTCCTTCGTGGCGAACGCGGTGCCGTAGACGCGGGTGAGGCGGTCGAGCTTCTCGTCGCCCTTCCAGTAGCTCGAGGCGAGCGACAGCACCTTGAATGCGCCGACGCGGCCGGTCGACGGGACATGGGGGCCGCGGCAGAGGTCTTCCCAGTTCTTGCCCGGTTCGCCGGTCGCGTACCAAGAGAGGGCGGTCGAGCCGGCCTCGACGGCGCGCGCGGCGTTGTCGAGCTTGAACTTCGAGCCTTCGCCCTGGAGCTTCCTGAGACCTTCGGCGATCGGCAGCTCGTAGCGGGTGAACGGGCGGTTTTCCGCCACGATTCTTGCCATCTCCGCCTCGACCTTCTCGAAGTCGCCGGCCGACATGATCTTGCCGTCGGGGAAGAGCATGTCGTAGTAGAAGCTCGTCTCGAGCGGCGGGCCGTAGACGAGCTGGACCTGCGGGAAGAGCCGCTGGATCGCCTCGGCCATGATGTGCGCGCAGGAGTGGCGCAGGAGGTAGAGCGAGTCGGGGCTGACGGTGCCGTCGCGGTTCTTCGCGGTGACGATCGCGAGCTTCGCATCCTTCTCGATGCGGTAGCCGAGGTCGACGAGCTCGCTGTCCGTTCCGCCGTAGCTCACGCGGGCGCCGAGGGCGCTCTTCGCGAGGCCGGCGCCGATCGACGCTGCGACCTCGCCCGCGGTCGGGGCGTTGGCGAACTCCTTGACGGAACCATCGGGAAGGGTGATGCGGACCATGGGGCGGCGAGTGTATCTCGCCCCGATCGCGGCGGAGCGCGGATACCATGCGGGTTCCCCGATGATCTGCCCCTTCTGCAAGGCCGACGACGACAGCGTGATCGACTCCCGCGAGGCGGACGGCGGGGCCGCCGTCCGGCGGCGGCGCGAGTGCAACCAGTGCAAGCGCCGCTTCACGACCTACGAGCGGGTCGAGCGGACCGAGCGGCTGACGGTGGTGAAGCGCGACGGGTCGCGGGTGCCCTTCAACGCGGACAACATCATGCGCGGCATCCTCGCCGCGTGCGGCAAGCGCCCGATCGCGGCCGAGGCGAAGGAAGAGATGGTGCGGCAGATCGAGGACGAGCTCTACCGCGACTTCGAGAAGGAAGTGCCGTCGGTCGAGATCGGCCGCCGCGTGGCGAGCAGGCTGCGCGCGCTCGACGACATCGCCTACATCCGCTTCGCGAGCGAGCACGAGGACTTCCGCTCGATCGAGGACATTGCCGCAGAGGTGCGGGCGGTGCAGGAAACGCCGAAGGACGTGCCGGACCAGCGGCGGCTGTTCGAGGGGTGAGATCCGACGGCGAAGCCGGAGCAAGAGGTGTCCCGGTCGACAGCCCTTGACGGGTGCCACTGCTTCGAGCAGTGCCGATCACGACAGCACACGGACGCGCACGAGGCACTACTGGAAGTAGTGGCACCCATGAGGACTGTCGACCCGGGCGTCTCGGGCTCGGGCTTCGCCCTCGAGGGGTAGTCTGAGCGGCAGCCGCCTTTGGCGATTTCAGCACCAAAGCGAGCCGCCGCAGCGGCGAGCGCTAAAATGACGCGCTCAGATCTCTTCGATCTCGGCGCACTTCTTCGCCGCGATCGCGTCGAGGCCGTCGCAGAACTTCTTGGTGAGCGTGTCGATCTCTTCCTTGGCGCTCTTGGCTGCGTCCTCGGGGATCGCGTTCTTCTTGTCGGCGACCGCGGCGTCGATCGCCTTGTTTCCGTCGCGACGCTCGTTGCGGACGGCGACCTTCGACTCCTCGGCGAGCTTCTTGACCTGGGTGACCAGCTGCTTGCGGCGGTCGGAGCTCGGCGCCGGCACGTTGATGCGGATGGCGTTGCCTTCGGACATCGGGTTCAGGCCGAGGCCGGAGGTCTCGATCGCGCGGATGATGTCGTGCTTCGCGCCCGGGTCGAACGGCTTCACGAGGAGCTGCGTCGCCTCGGCGACCGAGATGGCCGCGAGCTCGCGCAGATCGGTGTGCGATCCGTAGTAGTCGACCTTGATGTACTCGAGGAGGGCCGTGCTCGCGCGGCCGGTGCGGATGCCGCGCA
>JBIKWD010000132.1:0-9543 GCA_044356505.1 Phycisphaerales bacterium | reverse complement strand
AACGTGCGCCCGCTCGAAGTGCGCTCCGGGCGCTCGGCCGAAGGGCGCGTGCCGAAGGGCTCCGGCGACATCAACAGCTACAACGCCGCCGTGCGCTACCTCCTCGAGCGCACCGACTTCGAGCGCATGCGCTCGGTCAAGTACAACGAGACGACCTTCAAGCTCGACCGCATGGAGCAGTTGCTCGCGAAGCTCGGCAACCCGCACAAGCAGATCCGCACCGTGCATGTCGCGGGCACGAACGGCAAGGGTTCGACCGTCAGCATGATCGGCTCGATGCTGCAGGCCTGCGGCTACACCGTCGGCATCTACACGAGCCCGCACCTCGTCGACCTCCGCGAGCGGATCCTCATCAACGGCCAGATGGTCGACAAGGCGGTCTTCACCGACCTGATGAAGCGCGTCGCGAAGGCCGCGGAAAAAGCGGGCGTCGAGCCCACCTTCTTCGAGGCGATGACCGCGGTGTGCTTCAAGCACTTCGCCGAGCAGGCCGTCGACATCGCGGTCGTCGAGGTCGGCCTCGGCGGACGCCTCGACTCGACGAACGTGATCCGCCCCGAGGCGTGCGTCATCACCTCGATCGAGTTCGACCACATGAAGCTGCTCGGCAACTCGCTCGAGGAGATCGCCCGCGAGAAGGCGGGCATCTTCAAGCGCGATGTGCCGGCGTTCATCTTCGAGAGCGAGCCGAACGTCGAGCGCGCGATCGCGGAAGTCGCCGAGAAGGCGGGCGCCCCGCTCAAGATCGTGAACAAGGACATCGACTACTCGGCGCGCTTCTGCGTGACCGACGACCTCGGCCCGCACACGCGCGTCTGTCTCTACACGAAGACCTCGCGCCTCGAGCACCTGCCCGTGCCGCTGCCTGGCGAGCACATGGCGTCGAACTGCGGCCTCGCGCTCGCGGTCGTCGACCACCTCAAGACCGTCGGCTTCGACTGCCCCGAGGACAAGATCACGGCGGGCCTCGCCGCGACGCGCGTCCCGGGCCGCATGCAGCTCGTGTGGGACCGTCCGCGCGTCCTCGTCGACGGCGCGCACAACCCCGCCGCGCTCGGCGCGCTCATGCGCTGCGTCGGCGCGCATGTGCCGTACGACTCGATGATCTGCGTCTTCGGCTGCTGCAGCGACAAGGATGTGCCGGCGCTCATCGACAAGGTGAACCTCGGCGCCGACAAGGTGATCTTCACGCGCGCCGCGAACACGCCGCGTTCGGCCGACCCCGAGGACCTGCAGAAGCTCTTCAACGAGCGCTCCGGCAAGATGAGCCAGGTTGCGAAGACGCTGCCCGAGGCGCTCGAGATGGCGACGCGCGCGGTGAGCCGAGAGGACCTCGTGTGCGTGACGGGCTCGTTCTATCTCGTCGGCGAGACGCTGAAGCACATCCAGCACTTCGACCGCTCGAAGGGCGGGAAGATCCCCGCGCAAGTGCCGCAAGATTGAGCAGCCGCCGCTTGCGGCGGGGGCCTGTGGCGATACGAGCACCAAAGTGCGCGGCTACGCCGCGACCGCTCAAGTCGCCCGTACAATCCGCCCCTTATGTCGGCCCAGCAGACCCAGGAAGCGAACGAACTCCAGCACCGCTACAGCGCGGCCTACGCCAACGCGCTCGAGGAGCGCTGGCAGGCGTCGCTTGCGTGGCCCGATGGCAAGGGCTATGGCTTCCATCAGCCGAACCCCGGTGAACCCGGATTCGACGCCTCGAAGCCGAAGTTCTACTGCCTCGACATGTTCCCGTACCCGTCGGGTGCGGGCCTCCATGTCGGCCACCCCGAGGGCTACACGGCGACCGACATCCTCTGCCGCTACAAGCGCCTCAAGGGCTTCAATGTCCTGCACCCGATGGGCTGGGACGCGTTCGGCCTGCCCGCCGAGCAGTACGCGATCCAGACGGGCGTCCACCCCGAGGTCACGACCAAGAAGGCGATTCACAACTTCCGCCGCCAGCTGCGGCGCTTCGGCTTCATGTACGACTGGTCGCGCGAGTTCGCGACCATCGATCCCGACTACTACAGGTGGACGCAGTGGATCTGGCTGCAGGCGTACTCGTCGTGGTTCGATCCGTCGGTGAAGAAGGCACGCCCGATCGCCGAGCTCGAGGCGAAGTTTGCGCGCGAGAACGCGGCGATTCCCGTCGATGGTGGCGCTACGAAGCCGACCATGAAGAACTGGTCCGCGTGCACGAAGCGCGAGCGGCAGGCGCATCTCGACACCTTCCGTCTCGCGTACCTCGGCACGCAGACCGTCAACTGGTGCCCGAAGCTCGGCACCGTGCTTGCGAACGAGGAAGTGATCGACGGCCGCAGCGAGCGCGGCGGGTTCCCCGTGCTGCGCATGCCGCTCAAGCAGTGGATGTTCCGCATCACGGCCTACGCCGACCGCCTGCTCGAGGACCTCGCGTTCGTCGACTGGCCTGACATGACGCGCACGCTGCAGACCGAGTGGATCGGCCGCAGCGAAGGCGCGGAGATCCGCTTCGCAATCGACGGCGGCGCCGCCGACGCGCTCACCGTCTTCACCACGCGTCCCGACACGATCTTCGGCGCGACCTACATGGTCGTCGCGCCCGAGCACGCGCTCGTCGCGCAGGCGATTGCGCGCGACCCGTCGAACACGAAGCTCGCCGAGTACGTCGCGTGGGCGAAGAACCGCTCCGACATCGACCGCCAGGCCTCGAAGGAGAAGACGGGCTGCGCGACCGGCCTCTTCGCGATCAACCCCGCGACCGGCGCGCGCATTCCCGTGTGGACCGCGGACTATGTGCTGATGGGATACGGCACCGGCGCCATCATGGCCGTGCCTGCGCACGACGAGCGCGACTTTGAGTTCGCGAAGACGTTCAATCTCGCGATCGCGCAGGTCGTCGAGATCAACGGCACGCCGTTCACGGGCGAAGCAGCGACCGCAGGCGAGGGCCGCGCGGTGAACAGCGCGAATCCGAGCACGCTCTCGATCGACGGCCTCGCGACCGCCGAGGCGAAGCAGTCCGTCATCGCGTGGCTCGAGAAGCAGGGGATCGGCACGCGTCGCGTGAACTACCGCCTGCGCGACTGGCTCTTCAGCCGCCAGCGCTACTGGGGCGAGCCGTTCCCGATCGTCTACGACGCCGACGGCAACCACTATCCGGTTTCGCCGTCGCAGCTGCCGCTCGTACTGCCGCCGCTCGCCGACTATTCGCCGATCGAAAGCGACACGCCGCAGCCGCCGCTCGCGAAGGCGCGCGAGTGGACGCACACGACCGCAGGCGCGGCAGGCGTCGACCCCGCGCTCCTCGCGCCGAACACAGCAGTCGTCCGCGAGACGAACACGATGCCCGGCTGGGCCGGCAGCTGCTGGTACTACCTGCGCTACTGTTCACCCAAGGACGGCGCGCACTTCGTGTCGCCCGAGGCCGAGCGCTACTGGATGCTGTCGCGCAAGAAGTCGGCCGCAGTCGCCGGCGCGCCGACCGCATACGACCCCGCGACCTGCCACACGGGCGGCGTCGACCTCTATGTCGGCGGCAGCGAGCACGCCGTGCTTCACTGCCTCTACGCGCGCTTCTGGCACAAGATGCTCTTCGATCTCGGCCACGTGTCGACGCCCGAGCCCTTCGGCAAGCTCTTCCACCAGGGCATGATCACGAGCTACGCGTTCCAGCGCGCCGACAAGTCGCTCGTGCCGACCGACCAGGTGACGGAGGTCTCGGAAGGCGAGTTCGTCGAGACCGCGACCGGGCAGAAGGTGACGCAGATCGTCGCCAAGATGTCGAAGTCGCTGAAGAACGTCATCAACCCCGACGATGTGATCGCCGACTACGGCGCCGACACCTTCCGGCTCTACGAGATGTACATGGGCCCGCTCGAGGCCTCGAAGCCGTGGAACACGCGCGACATCGTCGGCGTGTTCCGCTTCCTGCAGCGCGCGTGGCGCCTCGCGGTCGACGAGAAGACCGGCGAACTCCTGCTCGCTGCGAACACAGACGAGAAGATCGAGAAGTTGCTCCACCGCACGATCCACAAGGTCGCAGACGACATCGAGAAGCTGTCGTTCAACACCGCGATCGCGGCGATGATCGAGTTCGTCAACGCCGCCACGCGTCCGCAGTCGCTCACCGACCCGACGCATGGCGGCCTGACGCGCGACCAGCTCGCGCGCTTCGCCACGATCCTCTGGCCGTTCGCGCCGCATATCGCCGACGAAATCGGCGCGAAGCTCGGGATCTCGGGCACCACGCACGAAGGCATGCGCGTGAGCCTCGCGAACGAGCCCTGGCCCGCGGTCGACCCGGCGAAGCTCGTCGACGACGAGGTCGAGATGCCCGTCCAGATCCAGGGCAAGATCAAGGCGCGGCTCATGGTGCCTGCGAAGGCCGACGCCGCCGCGATCGAGGCGCTCGCACTCGCGCACGCCGATGTCGCCGCAGCGATCGCGGGCCGGCCGGTCAAGAAGGTCGTCGTGGTGCCCGGCCGCATGGTCAACATCGTGGTGTGAGCCGCGGGTCGGAATGGCTTGGAGTTCGCAGGCGCGCGCGTTACGCTTTGCGGATGCGCGGATTGCTCGCCCCCATCCTGACCGGCGTTCGCGCCATCGCCGCGATGCTCGTCGCGTTCGCGGGGGCCTTCATCGTCGGCTGCTCGCAGGACACGAGCGAGATCGACCGGATCGCGATGCCGACGCGCTTCGCACTCGTCCGCGACACGGCGCAGTGGGTGCCCGAGTTCGATCCCGCGTGGTGGAAGCCGATCGACGCCGCGTACGCCGAGTACGACCGCGAGGCCGAGCGCATCGTGCGCGAGCGCTGGACGCCGCTCGTCCACGAGCTCAACCTCGCGGGACAGACGCCCGGGGCGATGCCGCCCGACGACGCGCGTGCGCGCCGTGCCCGCCAGCGGGCGATCGAGAACGAGCTCGCGGCGGCCGAGCGCGCGATGCTTTCGCGGATCGATGCAGAGCTTCCCGCGGCCGCGGACCGCTTCATGGCGCTGCTGTCGGCGCGCATCGAGTTCGAGCGGGCGACCGCGGTGTGGGCCGAGCCCGAACGCCCCTTGCCCGGGCCGCTCGAGCAGCTCTCGCGCGTCGGCGTGCATGCAGGCGACGATGCGGCGGTCGGGGCCGATGCTCTCGAGGCTGCGACCATCGCCTACCGCGACATCGCGCGCGAGGCGCGGCGGCTGTCGAACGAGCGCGGCAAGGCGTATCTCGAATGGACCGAGGAATTCGTCGCGCTCGACGCCGCGCTGCAGGCGGCGCGCGCCAACGCGCCGGGCGGCAAGGGACGCCAGGTCGACCGCGCGCAGAAGGCGGTCGACCGCCGACTCGAGTCGATGCGCTCGGCGCGCGCGCAGACGACCGAAGCGCTACGCATGAAGCTGCTCGAGGCGGGCGACGCGTTCGCGCTTGCAATCGCCGCCGACGCGGTGCGCGCCGAGTTCGTCGAGCGCCTCGAGGCCGACCTGCACGAGGGCATGTCGACCACGCGGACCATGGAGATGTACGCGCGGCTCGCCGAACGCGTCATCGCGGAGGCGCACCCGGACGACGCGGCGCGGCTCGATGAGTTCCGTGCCGACGTCGCGCGCGGCCTCGAACTCCAGCGGACGAAGCGCGCGCTCCTTCGCTCCGACGACCCGGCCGTCCGCAAGGCCGCGTACAAGGAGCTTTCGGCGATGCCCGGCTCGATCATCGAGAGCGCGGGCAAGAAGCTCGACGAGCGCCTCGGCCGCCGCCTCTTCTGGCAGGCTGTGAGGGTCGATCTCGGACAGATCGGCGAGGAGGACGCCGTGAAGGCGGTCTTCGGACAGGATCCGCCGCCGCCCGCGGATCCGAATCCTGCGGACGTCGCGGAGTCGATTGTCAAGTCGGGCATCGACGCCGACCGGCTCGCGTTCTACGGGACGGGGCTCTCGCCGCGGATCCTCCGCTGGCTGAGCGCTGGGCTGCGTCTCGAGGGCGAGGCTTCGGCCGAGTTCGACGCGATCGTCGAGGAGGAGACAGGCCGGCTGCGTGATTTCATGAAGGCCGAGTCGGACCGCATCGAGGCGGCGGAGAAGCGGGTCGAACGCGCCGAGGCGGCGGTGGACAGAGACGCGGTCCGCGCGGTGGTGCGCGACGTGATGTCGGAGTTGCGTTCGGGGACGGCGGCGATCCTGTCGCGCAACCGGGCCGCCAACGCACGGGTGCTCGACGCCGCGATGCGTCTTGCGGATGTCGACGCAAGCCATCCGCTCATCATCGAGGCGCGCATCGAGCTCGAGATGCTCGCCAACATCGGCTCGCGCGGACTCGGACAGCGCAGCGGCAGACGCGAGCTCGAGACGCTCGCAGGCGTGACGGTCGAGTGCTACTCGAGTCCGTTCTCCGTCGCGCGGCTCATGGATGCGTCGGATGGCGACCGCGACACCGCGGTGGCGCTCGTCGCGGCGCATGGCGATGAACTTGTTGCGCTTGCGCAGCAGACCCGTGCGCGGATGCTCGACAATCTCGAGAAGTTCATAGAGCTGGTCGCGGTGGGCGATCGCCGCGGCGGTTTCGGCGTTCCGCCGTGGCATCTCGACGTCGCCGCACCGGACGCGATCGCGCTCCGCTTCATGATCATCGCCGAGATCGGCGAAGTCCTCGGGCCGGACGTCGCCCGCGCGTACGAGCGGTGCTGGCGACGTCTCGAGCGACCCGCGCTCGAGCAGCAGCGCGCGGCCGAGATCGCGCGCCTCACAGCGCTGGTCGAGCGCGGCGCCCTCGACCCCGTGCTCGAGGTCGCGCTCCGGGGCGCGCTCGCCGCCTCGGAAGGCGCGCGCGACGAGGCCGTGCGCGCGACCCATCGCTGGCGCGCGAACACCGTCGTCGGCGAGCGCCTCGAGTCGGCCGACAACTGGCGCACCGCGGTCTTCAGCGAACCTCTGGGAGCGTTTCTCTACAGCCGCATCGCCGACGCCGACGACCGCGGCATCGCGACCTGCGAGGTGCTGGCGGCGATGGCGGGGCAGCATGAGACGGTTCACGATGCCGTGCGCATCCGCGAGAGACCGATCGTGAGGACGATCCGTCCGTGGTGGCCGTGAGCGAGCGGCCGAGTGCCGGCGGCGCGCCTTTCCGATGAAGTCGCGGCTTCGAAGTGCTCGAACAGATGGACGAGGCGCTATCTTCCGCTGGACTTTCGCGTAGAACTGTCGCGGAGGACCGTCGCCGGCCGAGCCGAAGCGGGGGGCCTCGTCCGCCCGGATCAGTCAAGCGGAGTCGTCAAGGAAGGAGACTTCACCGTGACAGCGTCTCTCGTTCGCCATGCGTCGACCCGCGCCACCGTCGGAGCGGGGCTCCTGACAACGCTCGCCCTCGTGCTTCCGTCATGCACCGCCGGTCGACCCGCCACCACGGTCGATGCCGCGTCCGCCATGCCGACCGCGGCGGTCACGCCTCCCGAGTCGGGCCGCGACCCCGCCACCATTCCGCCGCCGATCAGGGTCGAACGGGGCGGTCCCGCCGTTCTGGGCACGGCAGAAGCCACGATCTTCGACTCACGCGCCGTCGCCACGCAGGTCGACCGCCGCACCTTCGACGTTCCCTCGCGTCGGCCAGGAAGCCTGCTTCCGCCGCACACCCGGCCACCGGTCGCGAAGGGCCCGCCGAACAACCTGATCTACGGCACGCAGGGAACGGCGCGGCGCAACGACGTCGACCCTGCGTTCCCCGCCATCGGCGCCACGGTCTGGACTCCTCCCGATCCATATCTCGCCGTCGGCCCTTCGCACGTCCTCGCGACCGTGAACATGAAGCTTGCGTGGTACTCGAAGAACGGCGCGGTGCAGTTCGAGAACTTCCTCGACTCGAGCGGCAACCCCGGCTTCTTCGAGGAGATCGGCGGCGGAGGCTTCACCTTCGATCCCAAGTGCTTCTACGACGAGCACGCGGGCCGATACGTGGTCCTCGCGCTCGAGTTCTACACGCCGACGGCCGAGGCATGGATCACCTTCGCGGTGTCGGACGACGCCGATCCGAATGGCGTATGGTTCAAGTACCGCACTCCGGCGGTCATCGAGCTCACGCCTGGATGCCGCTACTGGGTCGACTATCCCGGCTTCGGCTACGACGGGCAGGCGTGGTACGTGACGGGGAACCTGTTCAGGCTGTCGTCCCCGGAGACTTGTCCGGGTTTCGGCGGCAGCGTGGTGCGCGTGTTCGAGAAGCCCGGCGCGATGTCGGGCGGCACGGCCGTGTGGCGCGACGTCGTCGACGGCGGTGCGTCGTGGCAGGTGGGCTCGTCGCGCACAGCGTCGGATCCCGCCTATCTCCTGAGCGTCGAGAACGACACCGCGCTTTCGATCGCCCGCGTCGCGAATCCGCTGACGGCGCCGACCCTCGAGAAGTCGAGCTGTTCCGTGCCGCTGATGGTGCAGGACGCGTCCGCACCGACCCCCAACGGAACGCTCAATCTCGTGGACCGCCGCATCTTCAACGCGGCGGTGCGCAACGGCCGCATCTTCGCTGCGAACCATGCCGCGCTCACTGCAAACGGGCCGGCGGGTGCGGTCTGGTACGAGATCGACGTCTCTGGCGCGGCGCCCACGCTCGTGCAGTCTGGCCGCATCGCCGCGACGGGCAACGCGCACACCTTCTTCCCCGCCGTCGCGGTGAACGACGGGGGCGCGATGGCGATCGTGTACGGACGCAGTTCTCCGACCCAGCATCCGCTGCTCGAGGTCGCCGGCCGCCTGCCGTGCGACCCGCCCGGCACGCTCGGCGCATCGACCGTGGTCGCATCGAGCACGACGAGTCCGAACGGCTCCGCGAGTCGCTGGGGCGACTACTTCGGCGCGACGGTCGATCCCGTCGACGGTCGCACGTTCTGGGTGATCGGCGAGGTCCAGGTCGCGAGCGGCTGGCGGACGGAGGTCACGTCTCTGCGGATCGGCCGCGCGAGCGACCTGTCGGGTGACGGTGCAGTCGATGCAGCCGACCTCGCCGCGTTGCTTTCCGCCTGGGGCTCGGCGGGGCCCGCCGATCTCAACGCCAACGGTGCGGTCGACGCGCCCGATCTCTCGCAACTGCTCTCCGAGTGGGGGCCTTGCGATCCGTGACGGCGGGTGTGGTCCAATAATCGACCGCCTCAACGCAGGGTCTTTCAAAGAATTGGGGAATCTTGGCGCTTTCCTGCGTCTGCGGGTACTGCGGCTGCGATAGACACGCGCCGGACTGCCGCGCTCCTCGCGTACGGGGGCGCAGTCCGGTGCGTCCTGCATCGCCCTCGGAACCGCCGCATGCGAACCACGTCAAGCGCCCTCTCTCGCCTCGCGAAGCTCTTCGTGATCCTGCCGCTCGTCCTCGCCGCGAGCGCCTCCGACTGCTTCGCTCAGGGTGCGGACACGCGTTACGTCAACGTGAACGCGCCTGCAGGCGGCAACGGAACGACGTGGGCGACCGCCTACAACAACCTGAAGTCCGCCATCAGCGCCGCGAACGCGAACCAGGGCATCAAGAAGATCTGGGTGGCGAAGGGAAGCTACTTCCCCGGGTCGACCCGCTTCACCCTCAAGAACAACCTTGCGCTCTACGGCGGGTTCGCTGGCA
>JBIKWD010000317.1:0-2728 GCA_044356505.1 Phycisphaerales bacterium | reverse complement strand
TGCTGCGCGGCGCGCGCGTCGACGTCACCGAGGAGAAGCTCTACACCGTGTCGCCGGGCGTCGGCACGCTCGTCGCGTCGCTGCCCGAGCCCGTGCGCCTCGACTTCTACTGGACGCGCGAGCAAGGCACCGACCTTCCCGCGATCCGCGCCTATGCGCAGCGCGTGCAGGAGTTCCTCGAGGAGATCGTCGGCGCAAGCGACGGCAACCTCGAGCTGCGCGTGATCGATCCCGAGCCCTTCAGCGAGACCGAGGACATGGCGCGCGCCGCGGGAATCGCGCCGCGCACCCTCGACGCGACGGGACGCACGCTCATGCTCGGCCTCGCGGTGCGCGGGCCGACCGACAAGACCGAGACGATCCCGTGGCTCGACCCGGGGCAGGAGCCGTTCCTCGAGTACGAGATCGCGCGACGCGTTCTTTCGGTCGGCCGCGACAGGAAGCCCGTCGTGGCCGTGCTTTCGACGATTCCCGAGGAGACGCCGTTCAACCCGCGAAATCCGATGGCGCGCGGCGGGAAGAGCGTGCTCTTCCAGCAGCTCGATCTGCTCTATGACTTGAGGCGCATCGACCGCGCGGCAGCGAGCGTCCCTGAGGATGCGAGCGCCCTCGTCGTCGTGCAGCCGCGCGGCCTCGGCGAGGCTGCGCTCAGGGCGATCGACGCGTGGGCGGTGTCGGGCAAGCCGCTGATCGTCTTCGCGGATCCCTGGTGCGAGATGGATCCCGAGGCGCGCAACCTCGACATGGGCTCGACCGGCGCCGGAACGAGTCACGACCTCGGGCCGCTCCTCGCGCAGTGGGGCGTCGACATCGACTCGCAGAACGCCGTCGCCGACCTCGGATACGCGACGCGCATCATGTACCGCACGCAGGGCGGTCAGGTGATGGAGATGTCGCATCCGTGCTGGCTCTCGCTCGAGAAGAAGGCGCTCGACGCCGACGATCCCGTGACAGGCACGCTCGCGCAGATGAACCTGAAGGGCGCGGGCGCGGTCGTGCGGCGCGCCGACGCGAAGACCACGGTGAGGAACGTCATCACCACCACCGACCAGGTGCAGATGGTGCAGACCTTGAAGCTCGGGTTCTTCGGCGAGGTCGACCGGCTCGTGCGCGACTTCAAGCCGCTCGGCACGCCGCTCGCGCTCGCGGCGCGCATCACGGGTCCGATCGAGAGCGCGTATCCCGCCGAGGACGGCGCGCGCGCGAAGGGCGAGGCGAACATCCTCGTCGTCGCCGACGCCGACATGCTCGACGACACCACGTGGACGAGCATCGACCAGTCGACGGGCGCGCTCGCCACGATCGCCGACAACGGGGCGTTCGTCTTCAACGCGCTCGAACAGGCGACGGGTGCGAAGCTCCTGTCCGGCCTCAAGTCCCGCGGGCGCTACCAGCGGCCCTTCGACCGCGTCGAGGCGATGCGCAAGGACGCCGAGGCACGCTACCTCAAGCGCGAGCAGGAGCTTCAGGACCAGATCAAGCAGGGCGAGATGCGCATCAACGAGCTCCAGCGCGAGCGCGGCGCATCGGGCGTCGACGCGAACGGAGTGCTCGTCCTGACGCCCGAGCAGGTGACCGAGCTCGAGAAGCTGCAGCAGACCTCGAAGGACGCGCGACGGGAGCTGCGCGAAGTGCAGCGCTCGCTGCGCTCCGAGATCGAGCGCACGGGCACGGGCCTGATGATGCTCAACGTCGTCGCGTGGCCGATGCTGGTGGCGCTGGTCGCGACGATGTGGATCTCGCTCCGCTACCGCCGCCAGCGCGCGGCGTGATCGAAGGAAACGAACGATGACCAAGGTGACTTCATCGCGGCCCCGCGACGTCAGGCATGGAAGCTTCAGGACCACGGCGCTCATCCTCGCCGCTTCGGCGGCGTGCGTCGGACTCGCGGTGCTCGCCCTCTCGCGGGGCACGAGGACGGCGGAGATCGAGGCGGGCGGTCCCTTCGTCGCCGACCTCGCCGAGACTGAGGCGTCGATCGACCGCATCGAGCTGTCGCGCGGCGGCAAGGAGATCGTCCTCGTGCGCGGGCAAGGATCGTGGTCGCTCGGTTCGCGCGACGGGTATCCCGCCCGCTTCGAGGAGGTGAAGGCGCTCGTGTCGGGCATCGCGTCGCTGAGGACCGACCAGCGAATGACGTCGAAGCCTGAGCGCCACGGAGAACTCGGGCTCTCGTGGCCGGACGACTCGGGCCGCGGGGCGCGCGTGCGCGTGCTCGCCGGCGACAAGCCGCTCGTCGAGCTCGTGCTTGGAGAGGAGCGCGCCAGCCCGCGGGCGCAGTTTGTTCGCCGCGTGGGCGAGGACCAGTGCTGGCGCGTGCTGGGATCGGTCGTCGCCGACACCGACGTCCGCCGCTGGGTCGATGCGGAGCTTCTGTCGCTCCCCGAGGGCGAGGTCGATGGCGTGGCGATCAACGGACTCGAGATCAAGGCGACGACGGGCGACGATGGCGCGAAGACGTACGGCGCTCTCGAGTCCGCGGCGCCGGTCGTCGCGAGCGACTTCGAGTGGACGGAGCTGCGCAAGGCTGCGGCCGCGCGGACGCTTCCCGGATGGCTTGGGCGACTCGAGCTCGAGGACGTGCGCAGGTCGACGGGCGGCACCGCGGATCCTGCGATCTCGCCGACGTTCGACATGGTGCGCGGCACGCTCAAGGTCAACGCCGTGCGCGACGGCGACGGCGTGTGGATCTCGTTCGAAGCCGCGCCGAAGGCAGGTGCGCCAGGCG
>JBIKWD010000315.1:0-2750 GCA_044356505.1 Phycisphaerales bacterium | reverse complement strand
TCCGCACGCCGTCCGAGCAGCGCTTCGTCGCGCTCGGCCTCGGAGCGAGCGACGTGCCGCGCAACGTCCTCACCGCCGAGATCGAGATGCGCGCCCTCGCGACCAGCGTGGTCTTCACGCTCTACGCGCCCGTCGCCATCGCCACCACCGACTCGCGCACCATCGGGTTCGATCCGCAGACGCTCCTGATACGGGACGCCTCGAGCAACCGCGCGAGCCGCTACTGGTCCTACGCGCTCCGCGTGCTCCCGCAGCCGGGCGAGCAGATCCTCGGCGAGCTCTCCGGCCAGACACCCGTCTCGTCGCGGCTTCTCGACATGCCCGTCGGCGCGGTCCGGCCTGTCGCCGAGCAGATCCTCGCCGAGGCGCGGCGCGGGACGAACGTGCCGCCCGAGCCCGCGGCCGATGCGCCCGCCGCCGAGCGCTTCCTCTACCAGCGCGAGGTCGCGCGCGCCATCGCGGGCTGGATGCAGCGCAACTTCGACTACACGACCGACCTCTCGGGAATCGTCAAGGTGGCGGACGAGGATCCGATCGTGAGCTTCCTCACGCGCTTCCGCCGCGGCCACTGCGAGTACTTCGCGAGCGGCCTCTGCGCCGTGCTGCGTTCGCTCGGCATCGAGTCGCGCATCGTCACGGGCTACATCGCCATGGAGTACGACGAGACGACGAGGCAGTACACGGTGCGCGAGTCGAACGCGCACGCATGGGTCGAGGTGCGGACGGGCCCGCGTGCGTGGACCGCGGTCGACGCGACGCCCGAGGACTCGCTGCGCGAGCTGCAGGAACAGAACCGATCGTTCGCCGACAACTTCCGCTGGCTGTACGGGACGATCGAGTTCCTGTGGAACTCCCGCGTCGTCAACTACGACTCGTCCGCGCAGGCCGCGATCGCCGAGCGCGTCCAGTCGGGCTGGCGCCAGGCCGTCGGCGAGCGGCTCGCCGCGGTGAACGACGCGCTCTCGGCGCTGACCACCCGGTTCAGCCTCGGCCAGGCGGGCGGCGCGTGGATCGGCGCCGTCGTCGTCGCGGTCCTCGGGGCGGCGCTCATACCCGCGATCGTCGCGTTGCGACGCCGGCGGCTCCTGCGCGTGCTCCGGATCGAAGGGGTTCCCGCCGAGAGGCGGCGAATCATGCTGCGCGGCGCTGCGTTCTACGCAGAGGCGCTCGAGGAACTCGGGCGCGCAGGGCTCGGGAAGCCCGCGCACGTGACGCCGCTCGAGCACGCGCGCGTGGTCGGCGAGCGGGATCCAGACGCCGGCCGCGCGTTCGCCGCGGTCGCGACGGACTTTTATCGCATCCGCTACGGCGACTGGAACCCTCCCGAGGGGCACGCCGACGAGATGCGATCTCACATCTTTGCGCTGCGCAGCGCGCTTCGGCAAAACCCCGTCCGCACGATCGCCGATTGAACGGATCAGGTGGATGTCGGGCTTGTCACCCGTGACGCATGGGGCGTCACGGCCGAGATCGTGACGAACCATGGGGACGCGCCAAAGGCGCCGGAGAGACACCATGCCTGCATCGAGATCCCGTACAACCGAGTGGCGACGATCGCTCGAACAGCTCCGCGACCGCGGTGGCGCAATCGAGATCGCAGTCGCCCACGACGATGTCGACGTTCCCGTCTCGGGCGGGCCGGGAGGGATCTCCGACCTCGTGTGGCGCGTTCGCGTGCTCGACGTAGGCGCCAACGACTTCGCGGTCGACCTGCCGTTTGCGCTCGGATGCCCGGTCGAGATGCCGGATGGCACCGAACTGATCGGCGCGATCGCGATCGGCCAGAACCGCTGGATGTTCCGCACCTCGGTGCAGGGCGCCTGGACCCCGAGCGGCCCGTTCCCGAAGAACCACCGCGGCATCCGCCTTGCGCTTCCCGCACAGGTCGAGCGTTGCCTGCGCCGCGTGACCCGCGTGAGCGTGGCCGAGATCAGGCTTCCCAAGATCGAGTTGTGGCCGCTTCTCGACGCGAAGTCGGTGATGCTTGCCCAGAAGGCAAGCCAGGTCGCGTTCGAGTCGTACCTGAAGGGCGAGGATGCCCACGCTCCGAGCGACGAGCTCCTCCCTGCGGTCGGCCCGGGCTTCAAGGCGACGCTCGTCAATCTCGGCGGCGGCGGCCTCGGCGTGCTCGTCGAGCCGGGGGATTCGGCGGCGTTCGCGCGCCACCGCCTCTTCTGGGTGCGCTTCTCGCTTGGCGAGATCACGCCCGTGCCGATCCAGGCCGCCGTGCGCGTGGTCCACACCCACATCGACAGCGCGCATCGCGTCTACGCGGGCATCTCCTTCAGCTTCGACTTCAACCCGTCCTACCAGCGGGTGGTGAGCGAGCAGATCCTGAAGGCGATCGGCTGGCTGACCGAGCACCAGAAGAAGACGGGCGGCCCCGGCCTCAAGGCCGCGTGAGCCGACGCGTCCCCGGACGCGGCGCCTTCATGGGCGCGCAAGCGCATGACCGCATGCACGAGCGCGGAGCGCAGCGAAGCGCGAGCAGGTTGGCGACAGCTTCGCCAAACGTGCCGTGTGGCATCACCTCTGGTGATGGCGGCATCGAACACGCTGTGCGCGCCACGACTGCAGTCTGAAGGCCCTGGGTGCGTTCGCGGCCGCCACTACCCCCTGCTGCGCAGGGGGATAGTGCCACACGGCACATCCTGCGAAGCCGGACATCAGCCGCTCAGGCTTCGCTGCGCTCCGCCTTCGACGGCGCACAAGCGCCTGACCGCGTTCACGAGCGCGGAGCGCAGCGAAGC
>JBIKWD010000131.1:0-9643 GCA_044356505.1 Phycisphaerales bacterium | reverse complement strand
TGTACGAGGCGACGCTCCTCAACGGATACGGCAACTGCGCCAACAAGTGCCGAGGAATGTCGTACTACCTCGAGCAGCGCAACATGCGTTTCCAGCGCGTCGAGCTTCTCCCGGTGCGCGACTACCTCCGCGGCTACGGCCACGTCCTGATCCGCGCGAAGCACGCAGTCGGCAGCGACGTTCGGATCGGCATGCTCGACATGCTCGAGGGCGGCTACCTCGCGAAGGACGGCGCCGCGGTCGATCTCGACGACCTGCGCGCGGCGAGCCCGTTCACGGTCTCGATCGTTCCGCTGAACGCACGTTGCGACCGCCAGTCCGACTACTACGGGACCTTCCTCGAGACCGTGGTGTTCGCGGTCGCGGATTCGGAGGCGATCAGCCGCTATTTCCGCTGGGTCGAGATGATCTACGTCCCGATCGGGAATCCGAAGATGGAGCGCTTCTTCTGCAACGCGTCCGCGATCGTGCTCGGGATCTTCCCGCCCCTGCACGTCTCGCAGGCGGACTACGAGCGGCTGATCGCCCCCAACATGGGCGTGTACCTCATGGCCCAGAGCATGACCTGGGCGACGCGCATCCTGCTCGTGCTCCTTCCCGTCCTGGCGGCGATGTTCGCGTTCCTCACCTACCGTCGGCGCGCGCGGACGGCCCGCTCTCGGCACACGGATGATTTCCCGAGTTTCCCTGCCGCCAAGTAGCATGGCGGCATGCCCGAGTCGGAACGCCTGAGCCCGCGCGTGGTGATCGTCATCGCGGTCGCCGCGCTCGGCTACTTCGTCGATCTCTTCGACCTCGTCCTCTTCTCGATCCTTCGCGTTCCGAGCCTGAAGGCGCTCGGCATCACCGATCCGCAGGAACTCACGGAGGTCGGAAAGCACCTCCTCGACATCCAGCTCGTCGGCATGCTGCTCGGCGGCCTCGCCTTCGGAATCCTCGGCGACCGCGTCGGGCGCATCAAGACGCTCTTCGGATCGATCCTCCTCTACTCGGTCGCGAACATCCTCAACGCGTTCGTCACCGACGTCTCGCAGTACGAGGTGCTGCGCTTCATCGCTGGCTTCGGCCTCGCGGGCGAGCTGGGCGCGGGCATCACGCTGGTCGCCGAGATGCTGCCGACGTCGAAGCGGGGGATCGGAACCACCATCGTCGCCTCGGTCGGCCTCCTCGGCGCCGTGGCGGCCGGAGTCGTCGGCACCTACGTGCCGTGGAACTGGTGCTATCTCATCGGCGGGGTCATGGGGCTGGCGCTCCTCGCCCTTCGCATCGGCGTCATCGAGAGCGGGCTCTTCGAGTCGATGCGCGCGAAGGCGCAGACGGGCGGAGTCAGCCGCGGAAATCCGCTGCAGCTGCTCTGGCCGCCGAAACGGCTGGCGCGGTTCTCGCTCGTCATCCTCTCCGCGATGCCGATCTGGTTCGTCGGCGGCGTGATGTTCGTGTTCGCTCCGGAGATCGGCCGCGCGATGGGCCTCGCCGAGCCGGTCGTGCCGGCGAAGGTGATCTTCTGGGCGTATCTCGGCGTCGTCGTCGGCGATGTCGCGAGCGGAACGATCTCGCAGCTGATCCAGAGCCGCACGCGCACGATCCTCCTGTTCCTCGCCCTCCTCGCCGCGTCCATCGCGCTCTTCTTCGCGATCGCCCCGAAGAGCGCCGCGCACTTCTACGGCATGATGTGCCTCGTCGGCGCGGCGACCGGATACTGGGCGATCTTCGTCACGACCGCGAGCGAGCAGTTCGGGACGAACCTCCGCGCCACCGCCGCCACGAGCGCCCCGAACTTCGTGCGCGCGACCGCCGTGCCGATCACGTCGATCTGGCTCGCGATGAAGGGCACATCCGGGTCGCCCGGCCTCGATGCGGTCACGGCGACGTGGGTCCTCGGCATCTGCTGCATCGCCGTCGGGATCGTCGCGGCGCTTGCGCTCGAAGAGACGTTCCACCGCGACCTCGACTACCTCGAGCATTGACCTTTCCCGGCCCCGAGCACCACCATGTCCATCGCATCGTTGATCGTCGTCCTCATCGGCACCGCCAGCGTCGACCCCGCAGCGGCCGCGCGCAAGCCCGAGAGCGCCGCGCTCGCCGGCTTCCACGAGCTTCTCGCGAGCGAGCCGCACGTCGCGGGCACGCCCGGAGACGCGCGCACGGTCGCGCGGCTTCGCGAGGCGTTCGAGAAGATGGGCGAGGGCATCCCCGGCTGGTCGGTCGAGGTGCACGAGTTCCATCCGCTTCTCTCGCGGCCCGTGAAGGCGCGGCTCGAGATCGTCGGCGTCGAGCTCGGGGCATCGGACGCCGGGGCCGAGGCGCGTCGCGGCATCCTCTCGCTCGCCGTGACCGAGCCGAGCCTCGCGATCGACCCGGCGACCGCGCATCCCGACCTCGACATCGCGTGGAACGCATGGAGCGGCTCCGGACTCGTCGAGGCAGGCGTCGTCTACGTGAACTACGGCCGCCGCGCGGACTTCGAGCAGCTGGCGAGGCTCGGCATCGATCCGCGCGGAAAGATCGCGCTCGCGCGCTACGGCGGGAACTTCCGCGGCTTCAAGGCGAAGTTCGCGGAGGAGGCCGGCTGCGTCGGGCTCGTGATGTTCACCGATCCCGCGGACTCAGGCTTCACGAGGGGAAAGACCTGGCCCGACGGCGGTGGGTGGGCGAACGCGGACAGCGTGCAGCGCGGGTCGCTCATCACCATGCCGTATGTCGGCGATCCGCTGACGCCGGGGCGCGAGGCGACGAAGGACGCGGAGCGCGTGCCCGTCGGGTCGCTCGCGCTTCCCACGATCCCCGTGCAGCCGATCGGCTACGGCGCCGCGCGAGAGATCATCTCGCGCATGAGGGGAGCGGAGAGCCCGAAGGATTGGCGCGGCGGGCTTCCGTGCGACTACCGGCTCGACGACGCGGACCTGCGTCTGCGCCTCGAGGTCGAGCAGGTGCGCGCCGTCACGCCGACCGCAAACGTGATCGCGCGGCTCGAGGGCGCGACGCTGCCCGGCGAATCCGTCATCGTCGGTTCGCACCACGATGCATGGTGCTTCGGTGCGGCGGATCCGCTCGCCGGGACGATCTGCATGCTCGAGGCCGCGCGCAACTTCGCGAGCCTTGCGCGCGACGGGACGCGCCCCGACCGCACGCTCGTCTTCGCCGCGTGGGGCGCCGAGGAATACGGCATCTTCGGCTCGACCGAGTTCGTCGAGCGCGACCGCGCCGGGCTTTCGCGCGGCGCAGTCGCCTACGTCAACCTCGACATGGCCGCGATGGGCCTGAGTCCAGGCGGCGCCGTCAGCCCGACGCTGCGCCCGGCGGTCGCGAAGGCGCTCGCGCTCGCGCCCGACGCGACGGGCGCCGCGACGGCCCTCGACGCATGGGCGAAGAGCGAGCAGGGATCGCCCCGCTTCGGCGACCTCGGCGGCGGCAGCGACCACGTCGCGTTCTGGTGCCACGCGGGCGTCCCGTCGATCGCGCTGTCGGCCGGCGGCAGCGCGGGCTCGATCTATCACTCGAACTACGACACCCTCGCGTGGTACCGCGCCGTCGTCGGCGCCGACTACGCCTCGGCGCGGCTCGTGACGGGCATCGCCAACGCGATCGTGGCGTCGCTCGCCGATGCAGGCACGGCGCACATCTCGGCGGCGGCGCTCGTCGACGACGGGCTTGCGCATGCGGCCAACCTCCGCGAGCTCGCGAAGTCCCGCAACCTCGGCGAGACGGGCGAACTGACCGACACGATCCTCGACACGATCATCGCGACCTTCCGCACCATGCGGGGCTTCGCCGTGAAGGCCGATGCGCGCGTGGCGGAGGCGCCGCGCCCGACCGACGGCGCGGACCTCTGGGCGCTTCGCGGCATCTGGATGACGGAAGACGGCCTCGAAGGCAGGCCTTGGTTCCGCAACCTGCTCGCGGCCCCCGACCGCGACTCAGGCTACGCGACGTCGACCTGGCCTCTGCTGCGGGAGGCGATCCTCGACGCGAAGGCCGACGACCCGGACTCGCGCACGCGGATCATGGTGGCCGCCGACGCCTACCTCGAGGCGCAGGCGGCGATGTACGCCGCGCTTGACCGCCTCATCGGGCCGCCGGATCCGAGGCGCTGACCTGTTTTCGGACGTTGTCCGAGTCGCGTGACGGCGGTTGGGCGCGCGCAGAAGTTTGGCGCGCTCGGATTGCGGGAAAGTCGGTGGATCGGTGCGCGTTGGGGCGGGAATCGGCCGTATTCTCCGACCGTCCGGCGCACACGGCGCCTCCTTGCCGGCAAGGAGGCCGTCGCCGTCAAGCACCCGTCGCCGCCGTTCGATGGAGAGCGGCGCGGGGCGAGTCGGTTCCGCCGTTTCGAGTCCGAGTTCCGGTTCACAGCATCCAACGTCCATCAGTGAGCACCCAATGAAGATGACAGCGCTCAAGAGCCTCGCGCTCGCCGCCATCGCCACCGTCTCGACCATCGCCGTCGCGCCGACGGCCGACGCGCAGGTCGTGAACGTCCGCACCGACCGGATCGTGTCGGGACTCAACTTCCCCGTGTTCGTGACCCACGCGCCGGGCGACGCCACCCGTCTCTTCATCGTTCAGAAGGGCGGAGCGATCCGCATCTACGACCTGACCACGAACACGCTCCTCACGACGCCGTTCCTCAGCATCGTCGTGGCCGGCGGCACCTCGGAGAACGACGAGCGCGGGCTGCTCGGACTCGCCTTCGACCCGGGCTACACCAAGAACGGCCAGTTCTACGTCTACTACACGGGTTCGGGCACGAACGTGCTCGCGCGCTACACGCGGTCCGCGACCAACCCGAACATCGCCAACTCGACCGGGTCGATCATGATGTCGTGGAGCGATCCCTTCAGCAACCACAACGGCGGATGGCTCGGATTCGGCCCGGACGGCAACCTCTACGTCGCGACGGGCGACGGCGGTTCCGCGAACGACCCGAACGGCGCCGGCCAGAGCCTCGTGACGCGCCACGGCAAGATGCACCGCATCAAGCCGACTGTCGGCGGAACGAGTCCGTTCTACACGATCCCCGCCGGAAATCCGTTCGTCGGCGTCGCAGGCGACGACGAGATCTGGGCGTACGGTCTCCGCAATCCGTGGCGCAACTCGTTCGACCGCGAGACGGGCGACCTCTGGATCGCGGACGTCGGTCAGAACGCGGTCGAGGAAGTGAACTTCCAGCCGGCCGGCGCCGCTGGCGGCCGCAACTACGGCTGGCGCTGCATGGAAGGCCTCAACTGCACGGGCCTCTCGGGCTGCACCTGCAACGCCCCGTCGCTCACGCTTCCGATCCGCACCCATCCGCACAGCTCGGGAACCAACGCGGGGTTCTCGATCACCGGTGGCTACGTCTACCGTGGCTGCCGCATGCCCGAGCTGCGCGGCACCTACTTCTACGCCGACTACGTGACCAACAATGTCTGGAGCTTCCGCTACAACTCGGCGACGAACACCCAGTCGGAGTTCACGGTCCGCAACTCCCAGATCACGCCGTCGATCGACAACTTCACGGTGAACCAGATCTCCTCGTTCGGCGAGGACGTGAACGGCGAGCTCTACATCGTCGACCAGGGCTCGTCCTCGGGCCAGGGGCAGATCTTCAAGATCGTTCCGACGACCGGCGACGGCACCTGCGCGCCGCCGTGCGCGCCGGCCGACCTTGACTGCAACGGCACGGTCGACTCGGCCGACCTCGCGGCGCTCCTCAACAACTGGGGCGGCTCGGGCGTGGGCGATCTCAACGCGAGCGGCACGGTCGACTCGTCGGACCTCGCGATCCTCCTCAACTCGTGGGGATGATTGGACGAGTCGATTGGACGGGTTGATCCGATCCCGACACTCAAGTCTCGAACCCGCAGGGCTCCGCTTCGTCGGAGCCCTGCGTCTTTTTGCCTCGAGTTGCGGATTCGTGCGCGTCCGGGGGCGACTGCCGAGCGTTGCGCGGGGGTACGATGAAGCCGCGCGGTTTCCAGCTTCTTCCGCAGCACTGGTGCAGACATGCCGACCTCCCGATCACGCGTTCTTGGCCTCGTCCTCAACTCCTCGGTCGCCGCTCTCACGCTGGCCGTCGCCGGCGTGATGCTCGCGCACGCCGACTCGCCTGCGCCGCAGCAGGCGGGCGGCCAGCTTCCGAGGTCGATCAACGTCGCGCCGCCCGTCGTCAATCTCGGCATCGTGCAGCCGGGATCGGTCAGTCCCGCGAAGTTCACGCTCATCAACACGAGCAACGCGCCTGTTTCGGTGAAGGGCGCGACCCCCAACTGCAAGTGCACCGACATCTCGCCCATCGCCGGCAAGGTCATCGCACCCGGCGGTACGCTCGAGCTTTCCGCATCGCTCGCGGCGCCCCGCGTCCCGGGCGAGAAGGAGGCGAAGGTCTTCATCAGCTTCGCAGGCGCCGAGACGGTGCAGGCCACGATCAAGGGCGAGGTTCGGCTTCCGGTCCTCGCGACGCCGCCGTTCGTCGATGCGCTTCGCGAGGTCGTGACCGGCACCATCGCCTTGAAGTCGAGCGACGGCAAGCCCTTCACCGTGCTGCAGAGCGGCGGCGTCCAACCCGTGTTCGTCGGCTTCGATCCTTCGAAGGACGCGCCGCGAGCCGAGTACACGCTCGCGTGGAGCCTGGCCGGCCGCGCGCCTGAAGAGATGCCGCTCTGGTGGGTCGTCTGGACCGACCGCGCCGACTGCGACGCGATCCCGCTGCGGGTCCGCGACGAGGCGACCGGCGCCAAGCACGACGTCGACCGCTTCAAGCGCTTCTGGATCGTCAAGGAGTCGATCGTGGTCGCGGGCCGTGGCTCGGTCGGCGCACCGCACAAGGCCGAGATCGAGCTCGAGCACTACAACCCCCCGAAGCGCGGCAAGGTCGAGAACCCCGCGTGGCGCGAGGTCCGCGCCGTCAGGTCGCTGAACCCCGATGTCGAGGTGAAGTTCCTCTCGAAGCGCGACGCGGGCGAGGACGGCAGCATGATCGAGGTCGAGATGACGGCGAAGCGCTCCGGCCCGATCGAGGGCCTTCTCGAGATCGAGACGGCGACGGGCAAGGGCACCGTGCCCTTCACCTACTTCGCGACCGCCGGCTGAGGACCGCTCGATGCAACGATGGGCGACCAGCGCCTCCGCGTACGCGGATCTTCTCGAGACCGCGGCCGAGGCCATGCGCGCGTCGCCGCTGCGCGACCGCTGCATCGTCAGGTTGCCCCGGCACGGAAGGCTGCTCGCCACCGGCGACATCCACGACAACCAGCTGCACCTCGACGCTGTCGTGCGCGCTGCGCGGCTTGGGCGCGCGACCGACAACCACCTCGTCCTCCACGAGCTCATCCACGGCGAGCGGCTCGTCAGCGGCATGGACATGAGCCACCGGATGCTCGCGAAGGTCGCGGAGCTCGTGATCGCCCACCCGCAGCAGGTGCACCCGATGCTCGCGAACCACGAGATCGCGCAGTACCGCCGCCAGCACATCTCGAAGGGCGCCGGCGACAACCTGCGGCTCTTCGACGCGGGGCTCGAGTGGGTCTTCGGCGAGGAGGCCGAGGTCGCCGCCGACGCGATCGCGTCGTTCGTGCGTTCGATGCCCCTGGCGGTCCGATGCGGGAACGGCACGATGCTCTCGCACTCGCTGCCCGCCGAGGCGCAGATGGCGCGCTTCGATCCCGCGGTGCTCTCGCGCGATCTGGTCGAGGACGACTTCGACAGTCCCTTCGGATCGGCGTACCTGATGACGTGGGGCCGAAACCACCCGCCCGCGCATCTCGAGGCGCTGGCGCGCGAGTGGGGCGTGCGGCTGTTCATCGTCGGCCACGCCCACGCGAGCGCAGGCGTCGATTTCCGCCCGCCGAACATGGTCATCCTCAACAGCGACCACGAGCAGGGACGCGTGCTCGAGATCGATCTCGCGGCCGATGCGCCCGAGGCTTCGTCGCTCCTCGGCCGCGCCATGCCCGTGCAGTCGTACTTCGATCTCGACGCCATGAGCGGCGGAGACGGGCGACGCGCATGAGCGGCGGGTCGAGCGGTCCGATGCTGCTCGTCGACTGCTCGCAGCGCGAGTCGGTTCTTGGGCTTGCCGTTCCAACCCGCGAAGGCGGCGCGACCGTCGTCTCCCGCACATTCGAACCGGCCGCCGGCGTCGAGCGCGAGCGGTTCTGGGATGAGCTGCGGGCGCTGGTGGCCGAGTGCGGAGTCGCGCCCGAGAAGATCGCCTCGATCGCAGTCGCGGTCGGACCGGGCGGCTTCACGGGTCTTCGCGTGTCGACAGCCTTCGCGAAGGGCTTCGCCCTTGCACGCGGCGTGCCGTTGGTGCCTGTGTCTTCCGCACGGATCTTCGCGGCGTCCGACCGCGCGCGGGGCGGGAGCGGTCCCTGGCTCGTCGCTCTTGCGGCGAAAGGCGCGACCGCGTGGGTCGATCGGGTAGGCGAGCCGTTCACGGAGGGAGACGACGGTTCGGTGGCGGATGCCGACGCCTTTGCGTCGCTCGCGCGTCGCGTGGCCGCCGAGCGTGGGGCGCTCCTCGCGGACGGTCATCTCGATGCCGCGCTCGTCGGGCGGGCCCGCGACGCGGGCCTTCCGGTGCGGGAGCTGCGCGTCGAAACCAGCGCGTTCGCCGAGGTTTCCGCAGAGATCCTGGCGCGCGGGGGCGCCGTCGCCCCGGCGGCGCTGCAGCCTATTTATGCACGCGAGCCAGAGGCGGTGACAAACTGGCGGGCGCGCGGATCCGCACCCGGACGCTGACTCCGACGGGTTCGCAGACCTCGGCAGCGCACTTTTTGCGCCGAACATCGGGCGAATCATCGGGTGCATTGTGACACTCGATACAGGCCGACCTCGCGCGGAGGCGCCTCTCGGGAAAGCACGCACGCGGGTCGATGGCGGCCTCGAACGCACCGATCAACGACGTGGTCCCGCGGCTCGTGTGCGGCGTCGACAAACCGGTGGCTCCGCGGCATCGCGCCAAGGAGCAGAGAAAGATGAGCACCGCGTGCTGCGCATTCGCGCGTCCGCGGTGCTGGGAGGGGTGTCGTTTCGCGGGCTGGCGGAGTTGATCCGCCGGCCCGCGCGACGGCCTCCAAACGGAGGGGAACATCGTGCAGTATCCAGGTTCTAGCGATCCATCCGGCGACCCGCAGCGCAACGGCCGTGGCGGCGAAGGTTCACGTCCGGCCGCCCGCGACGAGGTGCCGCTCGGCAAGCCTGCGGATCCGCGTTCGCTGCACGCGCTGTGCGTCGGACTCGACTGCGTGCAGGATGCGCGTCTCGGAGCGCTTCTCGACGAGGCGGGCGTGCGGCACGAGAGCGTCGAGCCCGCGACCGAGGCGCTTGCGCACCTCGTGGCGAACCCGACCGACTTCATCTTCATCGCGTCGACCGTGCGGCCTCAGGAGTTCGCGCCGATCGCGGCGCAGGCTCGCCGCATCTCCGCGGCGACGAAGGTCGTAGTCGCCGGCGCGAGCCCGACGGCCGGGGAGCTGCTTGCCGCGGTGCGGGCGGGCGCGATCGACTGGATCGACCCGACCGACAGCCCCGGCATGGTGCTCGCGCGCATCCGGGCCGTGGCCGACTCGATCAACGACGAGCGTCGCCGCGACGAGCGCATCACGCGCCTCAAGGGCATCTGCCAGAAGCTCGTCGTCCACCGCGACGAGTTCACGAAGCA
>JBIKWD010000314.1:0-2759 GCA_044356505.1 Phycisphaerales bacterium | reverse complement strand
CGCCCCGCGTGGCGGTAGGTCAGGCGCTCGTGGTCGAGGCCAGTGAGGTGCAGGACCGTCGCGTGCCAGTCGTGGATGTCCATCACGCCGTCGACGGCGGTGTCGCCGACATCGTTCGTGGCGCCGTGGCTCAGACCGCCCTGCACGCCGCCGCCGGCCATCCACATGGTGAAGCCCTTGGCGTTGTGGTCGCGGCCGTCGCCGTTCTGCGCGTACGGCGTGCGGCCGAACTCGCCGCCCCAGAGGACGAGCGTGTCGTCGAGCATGCCGCGCTGCTTGAGGTCCGCAAGCAGCGCCGCGATCGGCTGATCGATCTCGCTGCACTGCTTCCCGAGCTCCTCGCGCAGGTTGCGGTGCGTGTCCCATCCGCCGTGGCTCACCTCGATGAAGCGCACGCCCTTCTCGGCGAGGCGCCGCGCCAAGAGGCACTGCCGCGCGAACGCGTCGGTCGGCTCCTTGCCGACGCCGTACATGTCGAGCGTCGCCTTCTTCTCGTCGGAAAGATCGACGAGGTCGGGCACTTCCGCCTGCATGCGGAACGCAAGCTCGTAGCTCTCGATCACGCCCTCGAGCTCGCGGTCTTCCTTCTCGCGCTTGAGGCGCTCCCTGTTGAGCCGCTGGATCAGGTCGAGCTGCTCGCGCTGCGCCTTGGTGCCGTAGCGGTCGTTGTCGATGTGCGGAATGGCGTCCTGCGACTGGTTTGCGCGGCCGTTTCCGAGCCGCACGGGCGTCGCCTGGTAGCTCGCGGGCAGGAAGGCGCTTCCGTAGAGCTGCGCGCCGCCGTTGTCGCCGCGCGGGTTGATCGCGACGAATCCCGGCAGGTTCTCGTTCTCGGTGCCGAGTCCGTAGAGCGCCCATGCGCCCATCGACGGCCGCACGAACTGGAACGAGCCCGTGTGGAGCTGGATCGACGCCTGCGCGTGCGCGGGAATCTCGGCCTTCATGCCGCGCAGGAGGCAGAGGTCGTCGGCTTGCTTCGCGAGGTTCGGGAAGAGCTCGCTGATCCAGAGGCCCGACTTCCCCGACTGCCTGAACTTCCACGGACTGCCGAGCAGCTTCGCGTTGCCGCGGAAGGTCTTGCCATCCATCGCCGTCAGTTCCGGCTTGTAGTCGAAGGTGTCGACATGGCTCGGCGCGCCCGCCATGCAGAGGAAGATGATGCGCTTCGCGCGCGGGGCGAAGTGCGGCTTCTTCGGGGCGAGCGGGCTCGTGGCGTCGTCGGCGCCGAGGAGCGTCGGGACGCCCATCGCGCGCGACGCGAGCGACGCGAACGCGACCGAGCCGAAGCCGCATGCTGCGAGGCGCAGCATCTCGCGGCGGGAGCAGGCGGCTGGAACGCGGTTGTTGCAGAGATCGGACATGGTGGTCTCGTCTTTCAGTCGACGGTGCGGAACTCGCCGCTCAGGAGGATCGCCTGGCAGAGCGCGGAGTACTCGGGGTGCTTGGGCGCGGGCGCGCTTCCGCCCGCCTGCGCCGCGCGCGCGGCCTCGATCCTCGCGCGGGCCCGTTCGCGCATCGGTGCGCGCCGTCCGTCTGCGGGAGCGGCGTTCCTGCCCGACGCGGCCTGCTCGCGGCCATGCGCCGCCTTGAAGTCGTCGAGGAAGTCGCGGCACGCGCGCATCTCGGCGGCGGTGGGCTTCCGGCCGAACGCGAGCTCGAACGCAAGCGCGATGCGGCCCGCCTCGTCCGACGCGCCTTCGACCACGCGCGCGGCGAAGGCGTCGGAGATGCGCATCATCTCGGCGCTGTTCAGGAGATAGAGCGCCTGCGTCGGCACGTTCGTCACGTTGCGCTCGCCCGTCACGAACGCGGGCTCCGCGAAGTCGAACACCTCGAGCGACTCGGGCACGCGGTCGCGCACGATCGGGAGGTAGACGCTGCGGTGGTTGTCGGCGTTGCCCGAGAGGAACGACATCAGCCGCTCCTGCTGCGGTCCGCGCATGCCGCCCTCGGCGAACGCCACGCGCGAACCCGTCGGTGCGCGCAGGTCGAGGAGCCCCGCCGCAAGCAGCATCGAGTCGCGGATCGCCTCCGCCTCGAGCCGCTTCTTCGGCATGCGCCACAAGAGCGCGTTGTCGGGGTCGATCGACGCAGCCTTCTCGTTGAACGCGCTCGACATCGCGTAGGCGCGCGTCAGCATGATCTCGCGGATCAATCCCTTCGTGCTCCAGCCGTTCGCGATGAGCCGCGACGCGAGATGGTCGAGCAGCTCGGGATTCGTCGGCTGCTGGCCGCTCATGCCGAAGTTGTCGGGGGTCGGGACGAGTCCGTCGCCAAAGAGATGGAGCCACACGCGGTTCGCCCACACGCGCGCGGTCAGCGGATTCTCCTCGTCCGCGACCCACTCCGCGAACTCGAGTCGGCCGCTGCCCTTCGTGATCTTCGGCTCGTCGCCGTCAGAGATGAGCTGGACGAATCCACGCGGCACGGTCTCGCCCGGCTTGTCGAGCTCGCCGCGATCGAGCATGCGCGCGTTCACCGAGCGGTTGCGCTCGGCCGCGCCCATCGCGACGAGATTCGCCACGGTCGGCTTCCCCGAAGCGTCGTAGCGCTCGAGGATGCTCTCGAGATTCCGGTTCAGGCCTTCGGCCGCGCGCGCGCGCACGAGCTGCTGCTGCAGGTTCGGCGGCTCTTCGCCGCGCTGGCGTGCTGTGCGCGCCTGCTCGCGGAGCTCGGCCGCGCGCGCCGATTCCTGTTCGGCGCGCTCCTTCGCCGTCACAAGCAGCGAGCGCTGCTGCGTGTTCATGGTCGGCCCGAGC
>JBIKWD010000313.1:0-2765 GCA_044356505.1 Phycisphaerales bacterium | reverse complement strand
CCTCGAGTGGCCGGTGTCGATGATCGAGGCGGCGCGCGAGATCGCCGAGAACCCGCCCGTCACGGCCACCGAACAGATGGAGGCCGTCTCGAGCCTTCCCTCGGCGACGCCGCAGAAGATCGAGGTCACGTGGCGCGCCGAGACGGATCCGGCGGCGCTCGACGCGATCAAGTCGGACCTCAAGACAGGCAAGCTGATCGCAGGCGCGTCGGTCGGTGCCGATGCGCTCGACCCGTCGAAGCCCGCGAAGCCGTTCGAGTTCTACATCCCGAGCTCGCTCTCGCCGAAGCACGTGACGCAGATCTCGCGCGCGATCCGCAAGGCGATCGAGGAGGAACGCGTGGCGCGGAGCGGCGTCGACAAGGCGCTGATCGCCCGCATCTCCGACTCACCCGAACCCTCGACGATGCGCATCTCGCCGGAAGGCGCGGTCGCGAAGGAGATCACCGAGCTCCGCTTCATGGTGCCGGTGGCGTTCATGTTCCTCCTGTGGGTCACCGTCTTCACGAGCGCCAACTACCTGCTCACGACCACGATCGAGGAGAAGTCGAACAAGGTGATGGAGGTGCTGCTCGCGGCCGCGAGCCCGATGCAGCTCCTCGTCGGCAAGATCCTCGGCTACGCCGCGATCAGCGCCGTGATGCTCGTGATGTACGGCGGCCTCGGCATCGCGGGCCTTTCGGCCGCGGCGATGCTCGACCTCGTCCCCGTGATGCACCTGGTCTACCTCGTCACGTTCTTCGTGATGGGCTACATCATGGTCGCGGCGATGATGTCCGCCGTGGGCAGCGCCGTGAGCGACCTGCGCGAGGCGCAGTCGCTCGTCGGTCCCGTGATGATGGTGCTGATCGTGCCGGTGATGCTGTGGCTCCCGATCGTCGAGAACCCCAACGGCACGCTCGCGACGGTCGCGAGCTACATCCCGCCCGCGACCCCGTTCGTGATGATCATGCGGCTCACCGCGGCGACCGAGCCGATTCCGCTCTGGCAGACGGTCAGCGCCACGCTCTGGGGCTTCGTCTGCGCCTTCGGGCTCATGTGGCTCGCCGCGCGCATCTTCCGCGTCGGCGTCCTGATGCAGGGCAAGCCGCCGACCCCGCGGGAGCTCATCCGCTGGGCGTTCGTGCGCTAGGTCCTGCCTGACGGAGCGCCTTCGTCCGCCGTACGCTACGCGGCGACGTGTCCGATCTCGCAGCATGGTTTCTCACCGTCGGCTGGTTCGCGGCCATCGTGCTGCTGACCGCCTACGCCGCGAAGAGCTTCGCCGGCGACGCCGCGCGCGGGCGACGGCGGTGCCCGCGCTGCTGGCACGAGCTTGGTCCCGCGCCGGTCGCCGAGAGTGCGGCCGAGGCGGAGGCGCGGACGCGGCACTGCGCGGAGTGCGGCTTCACGGCGCCCCGCGAGAAGGACACGCTGCGGACCCGCCGTCATCTCGTTCGGGGAACGCTGGCGCTGGCGGCGATCCTCGCCCTCGTCGCCGCGGCGCGGGTGCGGTTCCTCGCGCAGGGGCCGTGGACCGTCGCGCCGACGCGGATCCTCCTGCTTGCGTCGCCGCATGTCGGCGGCGGCGGGTTCCGCTCGGTCCAGGCGGAGCTCGCCGCGCGGATCCGCGGGGGCGCGCTCGATGGCGCGCAGACGCGCGACGCCGTCGAACTCGTGGTGACCGGCGACGGCGCGGCGCCGCCGGGCAGCGAAGCGTGGCGCACGAAGTACGGAGGAGTCGCGGACGCGCTCCTCGGAGCGCTCGCGCGGGACGATCTCCTGCGGGTCCGGTTCCTCGAGATCCCGCCGGAACTCGTCGTCGCGTTCCTCGGTGCGCGGGACGGTCGCCCGCAGCTGCTCGACATCGATGCGGTCACCCACTGGCCCGCGGGAGCCGAATCGCGGCTGCGCGTGACCTTCGCGGACGGCACGGAGCGGCGCGCGCGCTTCAATCCGTCGAGCCGCTCGAACAACCTCATGCTCGAGGTGCCGCCCGCCGTCGGCCCGGGCGACGAGATCCGGTTCGTCCTCTCCGTGCGCGCCGGCGGCCGGACGGAGGACGACGGCTGGATCGACTATCCGACCGTGCTCGCCGAGGTGCCGTCGCAACTCGGGCGCTCGGCGAAGGAGCCCGACGCGAAGCCCGTCGATTCGCCGGAGATGCGCGCCGTGATCGAGCAGGTCTTCGCCGACTCGCAGGCGCTCGCCCTCTGGACGGCGGGCACGCCGAGGGCGGGCCTGCGCTTCAACCGCGCCATGGCGGGAGACGAGTTCCCTCACACGCTGTTCGGGGTCCGGATCGAGGTCCTCGAGAACGGGAACGTGCGCCGCACGAGCCGAATCTGGTGGTGCGGCGGGCCGACGGCCGCCGAGATCCGCTGGCTCGCGCCGATCGAGGACATCGATGCGCTCGAGCGCCTTGCGGCGCAGGATCCGTCGCTTGATGCGAACTGGACGATGCGCATCTCAGGCGACATGAACCTCGCCGACTACGCTCGCCCACCCGTCGGCCTGCGTCCGGACCGCAGCGGTTTCACCTACTGGTCGGGGTCGTTCGAGATGCCTCTCGGGGTGCAGCGCATGAACGCGCCGTCGCCCGAACGCCGATGGACGATCGACCCGTGACGTGACAACCACGGAACTCCCCCCTGCATGCAAGCACCAGAGGGAGCAGCCGCAGCTGCGACCGCTCAAATCAAGGCTGGCAACGCCGGCCGTAGCACCAAAGGGAGCAGCCGCAGCTGCGACCGCTCAAATCAAGGCGGCAACGCCGGCCGTAGCAC
>JBIKWD010000130.1:0-9681 GCA_044356505.1 Phycisphaerales bacterium | reverse complement strand
GGCGGCGCTCGTGACGGCACGGGGCATCTTCAACTCCGCACAGCACGCATTTCGAAGGGCCGCGAAGGCCCAGGTGCTTCAGGCCGGCGGTGGCACGCTCAATCACGGCCTGGTGCACGAGCTTCTATGGCTGTCCCCAAGTGAATTCGTGGAAGTGCTCCAGAAGCTGCGCGAGATCAAGGCGCTCTCGAGCCGCCGCAAGAACCCGCACGACCGTCAGATGCACCTGCTGGTGGCCTCTGTGGTGCCGCTTGCTCGCGAGAAGAGCAAGGCGCCGCCGGGCAAGCAGCCCCGCAGGACTTCGCGTCGGCCGACCGCTGACCCTGCCAAGTTCGTCCAGTCATCAAGGAAAGCAAAGGATTTGTGAATGCGCAGTCTCTTCCGCCAAGTCGTATGCGGATCGCTCATGTCATTGGTGATCGCGTCGCAGCAGTGCTGCTCGTCAACGGGCGCGCGCGATACGCGCGCCATGATCGCCACGGATGACGACATCCCTCGCGTCCAGTACAGCGTCGGTACTTCGAGCCTGCCGTTGATCTTTGACGACGCGGCGTATCGTTCCTTGGCGGAGAAGGTGGCCGCGGATCGGATCGCGCTCCTCTCCACACATCGCTTCACCGATGATGCGCAGCTCGCGGGCTGGTATCGATCCATCGCGCGGCTCTACGCCGAGATTCCCGACTTTGCGCTCGCCACGAAGTACCGCGCCGAGGCCGCCAAGCTCGCCGCACCGGGTGGAGTCAATCTCGGGCGCGTGGTGTTCGAGGCAGAAGCGTCGCTCGCCCAGCAGGGGCTGCAGCGCGGAATGCCGGGCTACGACGATCGATTCAGGCGCGAGCTGAGGGAGCGCCTCTTCGCGGCCCCGTTCTCGGAGATCCGCGAGGATTGCATGACCTGGCGGTTCGCGGGTGATGTGGCGACCGTCGATGCGCTGAAGGGCGTTGCGCAGGGAGTCACCGACCCGAAGCTCGAGGCCAACGGAGGCATCGCTTCAGCGGCGGTCGTCGACGAGATCGTGAACTGGAGGCAGGCCTATCGAAGCCAGTACTGGCTGCCCATGGTCGGCCCCATCTGCGGCGAAGTGCTCGACGCAAACGCCGACCGGGAGACGCGCGAGAATCGCTGGACGCCGAGGCAGGTCTCGCTCGCGCCAACGGATCCCCGCGCGCCCGTGCTCATCGGCATCTGGGATACCGGAGTCGACGCCGATGTCCTCGGGGAGAACATGTGGGGCAACGCGCGCGAGGCGATCAACGGGCTTGACGACGATTCCAATGGATACATCGACGATGTGCACGGAATCACGCTGACTTTCCAGGGCAAGCCACGGCCCGGGACGCTCCGCGACCTCGGTCCGCTCGCACCGCGCTACAGCGAACTGGTCGATTGCTATGTCGCGCAAGCAGACATGTTGCGTGGAGTCGACAACGACGGCGTGCAGCGATACAAGGCGCGGCTCAAGACGCTCGATCCTGCTGCGCGGTTCAAGTTCCAGGAGGATGTGTCCACTGTCGGCGGGTTCGTGCATGGGACGCATGTCGCCTCCATCGCAGTTGCGGGAAATCCCTTCGCGAGAGTCGTCGCCGTCGCCTACGGAGCACCGGACGCGGCGGCCGATGACGCGCCGCCTTCGCGTGAATCGGTGATCGCGGAGGGCGAGACGGCCAGCCGGACGATCGACTACTTCCGCGCCGCGGGCGTGCGTGTCGTCAACATGAGCTGGCAGACCTCGCGTGCAGGGCTCGAGTCGGAGATGGAGCGGCTCGGAGTTGGAGGAAGCCCGGCCGAGCGTGCGACCCTCGCCCGTGAGTGGTTCATGGAGTATCGTTCAAGGCTGGAGTTCGCCATTCGCGCGTGCCCGGAGATCCTGTTCGTCTGTGGCGCAGGGAACTCACGCGACGATGTGGACTTCTCGGGGTACCTGCCGGCGGGTCTCAGGCTTCCGAACCTTGTTACGGTCGGCGCGGTCGATGCAATCGATCGTCCCACCTCGTTCTCAAGCGAAGGCAGTGGCGTTTCGCTCTACGCGCTCGGAAGCGATGTGCCTGGTCTGCTGCCGGGCGGGCGCACGGGCAGATTCTCGGGCACATCCGCTTCGGCGCCGCACGTGGTGAGTCTGGCTGCGAAGCTACTCGCCATTCGACCAGAGCTGCGCCCGGAACAGGTGATCGACATCCTGAGCAAGACAGGTGAAGCGATGCCGGATCGTCCGGGCGCTGTGGTGGTCAACCCAAGAGGGGCGATGGAGGCCATCGGTTGGCGGGATCGATCGAAGTGATGCTGGAGTGATGACGCAAGCATCATGCGCTTGCGGGGGCCATTGATGCAAGGTCTGGCGCACTTCAACAGGGTGCATCTTCCTTGCGGCGGCCCAACTCCCAAGCCCCTCGGCGCACGCGCCGGGGGGCGTTCATTTGCTCGGACACTCTTCACCAGAGACAGTTCGTGCGGAGAGACAAGGAGAGGCAAGGAGAGACAAGGAGGAACAAACAGCGCGATTTCGTGTTGTCGGCGTGGCCGCAGCTTCGCCCTGGCCCGCCGAGAGACGAATGAGAGACAACCGCTCTCACTCTGCGGATGCGCCGAATCTCCGCCTCGCCGCCGCGAACATGAATGACGCCCCAGTCCACGGACCGAGGCGTTCATTCTTCACCTGACGGGCAGCCGCTTGTGGCGACGGCCCTGAAGTAGGGCGGGCTGGATTCGAACCAGCGTCTTATCGATTATGAGTCGACGGCTCTAGACCGCTGAGCTACCGCCCCGAGTGGGCAAGTGTACTTGGCGCGATCCGGATGCGGCGTCTCCGCCCGCGTTGAGCGTCGCCTCTCCGAGCAGGTCCCGCAGTCGCTTCGCGGCGAGACTCGCGCGCGAATAGACCGTCCCGATCGGCACCCCGAGGATCTCCGCGACGCTTTCGCCCGGGAGGTCGCGGACGCGCAGCAAAACAAGTGCGAGCCGCTGCTCGTCAGGGAGATGCGCAAGTGCCGCAAGCGCGCGCGCAGCGATCTCCGCGTCTGCGGCAGGCGACATTCGGCGCGATGCGTCGAGCAACTCCACTTCGGTCGCCCCTGCGTTCGGCCTCGATTGGGCTCGACTCCGCGCCGCGAGATGCCGCGCGACGCGCACCGCGATCCGATAGAGCCAGGTGGAAGGCAGCGAGTCGCCGCGAAAGGTCGCCCGCGCGCGATACGCCGCGAGGAAGGTCTCCTGCACGGTGTCGTCGGCCAGCTCGCGGTCGAGCGTGATCTGCATCGCCAGCGCATGCACCTTGCCGGCGTGGGAGCGCCAGAGCGCGTCGATGTCGGCATCGTTCATCGACCACTCCCGACGATCGGTGCGCGGCGGTGCACCGAGAGACTCGCCGAACGGATGGCGTTGATCGTTCTGCCGAGGAAGGGCAGCCAGATGAAGAGTCCAAATCCGATCGCCATGCCGATGCTCCCGCCCATCCAGCGATCGGCGACGATGAATCCGCCGCCGACGAGGAGCGCGGCGTACGCGGCCGCGACCACGACAGACTCGAGCATGTTGAGCCGCTCGAGCCGCAAGAGCGCATCTTCGGCGCGTCCCTTACCGCAAAGTCGGTTGATCAGGCGGCGGCGAAAGGCGTTGACGATCACTCGCACCAGAACGAGTGCGCCGAGCATGCCGCCCATCATGAAGAGGACCCACCAGCGGTCGTGGAGAAGCGCACCGATCGCTGTCAGCGCTATGCCGATCACGAGGAGCGCGATCGACTCGAGCATTTTGCGGAAATCGTCGCGCATCATGCGCTGGAGTGCGTCATGCACGGCTTCGGCAGCGAGCGGTTGCGCCCGCTCGATCGCCTCGAGCGGACATGAGGGGTTCCCGGCCGCGGCAAGGCATGCCGAGAGCGGGTCGAAGTCATCGGGCGCCGCGTCGCCGCTGCGCAGGCGCTCAAATCGCGCGACCGCGGCGGCATCCCACGGGGCGCACTCCGCATCATCCGCGGAAGGTCGGCGGTCGGAGGGATCGTGCTGCGCTGGATCGGTGTCCATGGATGACTCTGCCTTAACTGAATCTGCCTCGGCTGATTCTGACTTGGCCGATTCCGCCTTCAATCGGGTGCCGGTCCACTCGGTCCAGCGTCTCTCCCGACGCCCGTTGAGAGAGGCCAACCGAGTTCGCCTTCATGGATTCAGACGAATCTGGGCCAAATCGCGAGCCGCGCCGCCTGCGAGGAAGCCTGTGGCCCACGCCCACTGGAAGTTGAAGCCGCCGATGCGGCCGTCGACATCGAGGATCTCGCCGGCGAGGTGGAGGCCGGGGCAGACGCGCGATTCCATCATGTCGAGCTTCACTTCGGAGAGCGGCACGCCGCCCATCGTGACTTCGGCGTAGGTGAACCCGCGGTCGCCTTCGACCGAGAGCGGCAGGGCGCACGCGGCGCGGGCGAGCGCCTTGCGCTGGTCGCGCGTGAGCTGGCGCAGGCTGGCGGCGGGGTCGACGGCTGCGACTTCGCAGAGCGTTCGCGCGAGCCGCTCGGGCACGAAGTCGCGCAGGAACGCGACGGCGTTCGCGGCCTTGCTGGCGAGGAGCTTCGCGTCGAGCGTGTCCTCGCGCTCGTTCGGGATGAAGTTCGCGAAGAGCCCAGCGAGCGAATCGTCGCACACGGCGTCGCGCCAGTAGCGGCTGATGTCGAGCGCGCACGGGCCCGACAGGCCGAAGTGCGTGCAGAGGAGCGAGTTCGTGAACTCTCTCATCACCTTGCCCGTGCCGCTTCGCAGCGTAAGCGTCGCGGGCAGCGTGAGGCCCGACAGCACGCGGAGCGGGTGCGTGCCCGGCAGGATCAGTGGGACGAGCGCCGGGTACACTCGATCGGTCACCGTGTGGCCGAGCGCTCGCGCGAAGTCGTAGCCGCCGCCGTCGGAACCTGACTTCGGCAGCGCCTTGCCGCCGGTCGACAGCACGACGCGCGGCGCGTGGATCTCGCCCCAGTCGCCGGCGACGATGAACCCGCCGCCATTCGAATCATCGGGCGCGCGTTCGAGCCGCGTGACGCGGCGCGGAAAGCGCAGCTCGACGCCCGCATCGCGCACAGCCCGCAGCAGCGCGTTCAGGATCGTGTGCGCGTCGTCGGTGGTGGGAAAGAGCTTGCCCGTGTCCTCGCGCTTCAGTTCGACGCCGTACGCCTCGAAAAACCGCACGGTGTCCTCGACCGTGAACTTGCGCAGCACCGTGCGGATCGCGCCCGGGGTGCTGCCCGCGTAGGCCTTCTCGTCGACAGCGTGGTGCGTGACATTGCAGCGCCCGCCGCCCGCGACGAGGATCTTGGCGCCGATCACGCGTGCGCCGTCGAGCGCGATGACGCGCGCGCCCGCGCGCCCCGCGTGGATCGCCGCGAAGAGCCCAGCGGCGCCCGCGCCGACGACGACCAAGTCCGCCTGTTCGCTCACGGAGCCTCTGGCTTCGTCGGCGTGAGTGCGACCGAACCCTTCAGCGTGCGCGCCTTCTCGGCGAGCACCTCGATCTCGATCGCGTCGCCCGCCTTGCCCGTCGCGTAGAAACGCACGAAGCGCGAGCCTCGCCCCGGCACGCCTGATTCAAGCATGACGCGATCGATGCCGGCCTGGTTGCCGTTGAGAGTCGTGTCGAAGCGGTTCGATACCAGGCCCGACGACACGATCGTCGCGCCTTCGGGCGCCTTGAGCATCACGCGGTCGGGGAGGCCGATCTTCGACTGCGCCGCACGCGCGGTGCGCGTCGGGATGAGCGCGTCGTTCTTGATCTCGACGGTGATCTCGTAGAGCCCGCCGCCGAGATCCTTCACGAGCGGCGCGCCGAACGAGAGCCGCGGCATCTCGCTTGCGTGGAAGATCGTGAACGCAGCGTTGCGATGGCACTCTTCCTCGAGCATCCACGACGGCGGAATGCGCGACGACCACTTGTTGCTGCCGCCGACGAGGATCGGCCCAAGCGTCGGGTGCACGGCCTCCGTGAGCGGCGTGCGCGTCTCGCCGAAGAGCACGCGGTCGCGGAAGCGCTCCCGCTGGTCGGGCGACGGATCGCCGCCATTCTGCATGATGCGCTTGTCGGTCCAGAGCTCGTTCGTGAAGCTCACGACGCCGAGCGACTCGGCGAGCCATGTGACGAAGCCGCCGCGCACGGGATAGAGGTCCGACCACAGCACCATCGAGCGGTAGCCCGGCAGCATCTCGGCGCCTGCGTCCTGGATCGCGTTGTAGGTCGCGAGGTCGCCGGCATAGGCGCCTTCGCGGTTCTGCGCGCCTGGTCCACGCAGGATCATGCCGCCCGTGTTGTGGTAGGACTGGCCTGCAGCGATGTTCGGCCTCGCGTAGATGAACCGGCCGACGCAGTCGGTCTCGGGGTAGGCGAGCGGCCAGTCGCCGGCGCCGCCCTCGACATGCTTCGGCTGCCAGTCTCCCGGCCAGTTGCGGTTCATGTCGTAGCCGCCGGGGCCGTCCTCGTTGATCTCGCCGTCGCCGTCGTTGTCGAAGCCTTCCTGGCCCGCCATCGACCAGTCGCCGCGGCGAATCGTCCCATCCGTGCGCGGCTCGGGCGGCACGAACTCCATCTCATTCGGGTCGAGCTCGCTGCGGCGGTGCGTGCCGTTCGGGTCGCGGCGCCACATCATGCCGATCGAGCCGTCGCCGTCGAGATCGTCGGGGCCGTCTTCATCGGCCGCGCCGTCGCGGTCGTTGTCGGTCGGCTTCATGCCCGTGCGCGACGAGTGCGGCGAGTTCTGCGTCTCGAACCACATCTGACGCCCGTCGGGATTGGCGCACGGGATGAAGTAGAACGCCACGCGGTCGAGCAGGTCCGTGATCGCCTTGTTCTCGCCGTACTGCTCGACGAGGTACCACACGGTGTAGAGGACCGTCTCCGACGCCTGGATCTCGTTGCCGTGGATGTTGCCGTCGATGTACATCGCGGGCTTCGCTGTGTCGGGGCCCGTCTTGGCGTTGTTGAGCGTGAGGACGAAGATCGGGCGCCCCTGCGAGCTCGAGCCGATCTCCGAGTAAGTGAGGAGCTCGGGGTGCGCGGCTGCGAGCGCCTTCGACTCCGCGACGAGCGTCGGGAAATCGCGGAAGTGGTCGAAGCGGAGCGCCGACTTCGACTCCGGCCGCTGCTGCGCGTGCGCGGCGGGCGCGGCGAAGAGCGAGGCGACGACGAAGGCTGTGGAGAGCAGGGTGAGGGACTTCATCGCGCGGCCTCCTTGGATGGAGCGGTGGGGAAAGGTCGGGAGATCGGGTCGAACCACGCGCCCGTCACGCTGACCGCGAGGGAGGATTCCTTCGGATCGACGCGCAGGAGCCAGGTGAACTCGCGCGATTCGCCGGGGGCGAGACGCTCGATCTTCTCGACGGGACGACCTGAGAAGACGGCCTCGGGCTTGACGGGGACGCGCACGATGATCGGAGGCGCGACATCGGCGATCGTCGACATCGCGGTCGCGGTCGGCACGGCGCCCGTGTTCGTGATGCGGAGCTCGACACGGACGAGACCTTCGGCGAGGAAGGTCACCGCTGGGACGCCCACCTCGAGTTCCGGCCGCCGCTCGGCGAGCGCCGCGACGAACGCGCCCGATGCCTTCGCAAGCGCGTCCGCCTGCTCCGCGTTCGGCGACTCGCGGAAGAACGGCGCAAATCCGCCGATCTCGACCTGGCCGAGCGTCGGGTGGTTGAACGGCGTCCACGGGCGGAAGGCGGCGCCGCCGTAGAGCGCGTCGGAAACCGCAAGCCACGCCGCGCTGTCCGGGTCGCCCGTCTCGGGCGGCGCGGGCGTGCCTTCGGGCGGCTTCGGAAGCTCGGGGCGCGACCAGCCGTTCGCGGCGACGGCCGCGATGCCGCGGTGGTTCGCAAGCCACAGGACGAGCGAGCCGGCGAGGTCGTGCGTCGCCGAACGCTCGATCTTCGCGATGTCCTTCCAGAGCTTGGCGATCTCGCGGTAGAAGCCGTGGTCCTCGGGGTGGTAGACCATCGGCGTGCGGCCGGTCGAGTCGTTGTCCTTCGTGTCTGGGAAGTTCACGAGCGTGTCGTGACGGCCGAAGACGACGGCCGTGAGGATGTCGGGGTGCTCGCGGACGAACGTCGCGATCGCCATCGCCTCCGGCTCGCTCAGTTGGAACTGGCCTGCGTCGAGCGCGAACTCGGGATAGCGGTGGGGGAAGTTGCGGTCGAGGTCGACGCCCTCGCGCGGGTCTTCGCCGATTCCCGTGTCGCCGTCCGCATCGTCCCCCTCGACCGACAGGAGGTGGGTGGCGCGCTCGCCCTTGTCGCGGTTCGGCGCGCGCACGATGCGCGCATCGGTGCTGTCGACGAGATGCGTCGCGGCCTTGCCCGCCGGAGCGACCATGCGCATCCCCGCGATGACGCCGTCTCCGTCGATGTCGGCCGGGGCATCTTCATCGACGGCGCCGTCGCGGTCGCCGTCGATCGCGCGTGCGTTGGTCGCGCGGGGCTGGCCCGTCGCGAGCGCGATGGCGCGCGCGTCGGGGTTCGCGAGCGGAATCGCGTAGATGCGAACCTGCTCAAGGAGCGCAGGCTTGTCGCGCAGGACCGCGGCGACCGACTCGATGACGCATGACGGCGACGCGAGCTGCGTGGCGTCCATGCCTCCGACGAGGAAGATCGCGGGGCGGCGCTTGCCGAGGGCCTGGTCGCCGAGGATGAACACAGTGATCGGGCGCTTCTCGAGCGAGAAGCCGATCGTGCGCGACGAGAGTCCGACGCCGGCCGACTTCGCGAGCGCATCGAGTCGCGACGACAGTTCGTCGCCCGTCGGGAATCCGGCCGGCGCGAGGCGCGCGGGGGGCGGTGGGGGCGTCGGCGGATCGTCCGCGTTCACGTCGGCTGCGGCCGAGCCGAAGGTAGTGAGCGCGCATGCGCCGATCACGGCTGCGAAGGACCACGCGGATCGATGTGTCATGCCGCGGAGGATACCGCATGCGGGCGCCCGCCTACAGCTCGCGGTCGAGCGACGCGTCCTTCATCATGTAGAGCCCGACGAGCCAGTTCTCGATGAGATAGGGCTCGACCGTGAAGGTGCCCTCGATCGCCCCGAAGTTGAAGGTGTGCTTCTTCCAGCCCTTGATCTCTGTCGCGAGCTTCACCTCGATCGCGTCGTATGGCGTCGGCGGAACTCCGATGCAGCACCCGTCCCACTGATTGAGCATCAGAAGGCACTCGCCGCTCGACTGTGCGACGAGCGGGAACGCGAGATAGCCGGAGATGCGCACGCGCTTGCCGGACAGGAACGCGATGCGCGCGGGAATCTTGTTCTCCGAGAGCCGCGGCGTGTAGGTGTCCTGTGCGCTCGCAAGGAACTCCCACGAGACCTCGTACGGCGACTCCTCGGTGCCGTTGCCGCGGATCGTCCATGCGTCATCGGCCGAGATCGACCCGTCCGCGAGCTTGATGAAGGTGCTGGGAAGGACCTCTGCGAACGCGATCGGCGGGATCTCGGGTTCGAACCGCTGCCCGGCGGCGAGCGTCGCGGGATCCGGCTTCGCAGGCTCTGCGCTCGGCGAGCGTCCTTCGAGAGGCTTCGGGTCCGGCGCGACGCCGGGCTCAGGCGCTGGGTCGAGCCCGGCGATCGGAGTGACCGGCCTTTCGGAAGCCGGTGAGGAAGGCGCGGCCATGGGCGCGGGCATGGGCGCGGGCATGGGCGCGGGCATGGGCGCGGGCGAGGGCGAAGGCG
>JBIKWD010000129.1:0-9696 GCA_044356505.1 Phycisphaerales bacterium | reverse complement strand
ACGACGTCGGCGAACGAGTAGGCCATGCCGAGCTCGCCGATCGTGTCGAGGAGGTAGACGCGCGTGTCGGCGCCGCCCTTCTCGCCGCGCGAGCGCCGCACGCAGCCAGGAAGGTTCGCGGCGACGCCGTCCCACCACTCGGGCTTGCGCGGCGCGATCACGAGCCGCACGCCCTCGGGCAGCGCGTCGCGAAGCAGCGTCTCCTCGCCAGGCTCCGTGCTTCCCGCCACCACGATCCGCGCGCCCGCGGGAATCCCGAGCTCCTCGCGCAGCGCCGCCGCGCCGGGCACCTCGTCGCGGATCGCGATCGAGTCCCACTTCATGTTGCCCGACACGAGCGCCTCGCGCGCGCCGAGTTCGGCAAAGCGCCCCGCGTAGGTGTCGTTCTGCGCAAGCACCGCCGTCGCCCGCGAGAACATGCCGTGGACAAGCGGCTTCACGCGGCGGTAGCGCACGATGCTGCGGTCGCTCAGGCGTCCGTTCACGACGACGACGGGCACTCCCGCGCCCGCGGCGAGCCGCGTCATGTTCGGCCAGAGCTCGAGCTCGACGAGGACGAGAAGATCGGGCCGCACGCGTGCAAACCAGCGCCTCACCGCGCCGGTGAAGTCGAAGGGCGTGCGGATCACGCTGTGCCGCGAGCCGAACAGGGCGGTGGCGCGCGCAAACCCGGTGTCGGTCGTCGCGCTGACCACGATCTCGGGCGCCAGCCGATCCGCGGCCAGGCGCTCGACGAGTCCGCGGATCGCATTCACCTCGCCGACCGACACGGCATGGATGAGGATTCGCGGCCGCGCCGGCGTCGGCAGAGGGTCGCCGAAGCCGAAACGCGCACGCCAGTCGGTCCTGATCTTGCCCGTGACGATCATGCGCGTCAGCCACACGGGCGACGCGACGAGCGCGCCGACGAAGTAGCCGACATCGGTCGCGCGCGAGGCGATCGAGACGCCAAGCGCCGTCATTTCAGGTTCTTCGCCATGCCGCGCAGCCATGAGGCGCCCTGCACGCCCTCCGAGAGATCCACGACCTGGCCCTTGCTCGTGACGTACATGGTCTTCGGGATCGAGTTCGAGGTCGAACGCGTGTTCACGAACTGACGGAACTCGTCGGTGGCGAGGAACTCATGCTCGTTCGCGACGTTGCTCTTGAGGAAGTTCTTCACGAGTTCGGCGGTGCTGCCGCCGCTCGGAGCCATGTCGTAGCTCACGCCGATGACGAGAAGCCGCTCGGGGAACTCGGACTTCATCTTGTGGATCGTGTTTCGGTTCACGCGGCACGGGCCGCACCAGGTCGCCCAGATCTCGATGATCATGGGCCGCCCCGCGAACTGCGCGAGCGACACGGGCTTTCCGTCGAGATCCGTCACCGTCAGCTTGTGGACGGGGCCGAGCTTGACCGGCGCTGCAGCGGGTTCGGCCGAGGCGGCAGCCGCAGGCTCCGGAAGAGGCGCTGGTTCGCCGACGGGAGCCGCCGGCGCGGCCGGCTGCGGCTCAGTCGCGGCGGTCGGCGCGGCCGGACCACCCGTAGGAGTCGACGCGCCCGGTCCGCAGGCGACCAGCGTCGCCAGGACGAGACATGCTGCCGAGGCGCAAACGGCCCGAACGATGTCGACACGCGGGTGCTGCATGCGGTCAGAATACCCGACCGTGCCGCCACCCGCGAAACCCTCCTCTCCCGTCGTCGACGACCGCGGCCCCACGCGGCGCTGGATCGTCGCGCTCGACACGGGAGGCACCTTTACCGACCTCGTTGGCCGTGCGCCCGACGGGTCGGTGCACCGCGCGAAGGTCCCGTCAGACGCCTCGCTGATCGCACGCGTCGTGGCGATCCGCGGCAACACGATCGACGTCGAGCTGCCGGGAGACCGTCCGCTTCCACCCGACTGCCTCGGCGGGTGGCTGCTGCAGTCCGCGACGCGTTCCGACGCCGACGCCGACGCCGTGCGCGTGCTGGAGCAGCGCGGATCCGCGCTCGTCCTCTCGCAGGACCTCGCGACCGAGGTCGGGCTTCCTATCGGGAGCGCCGTCCGTTTCATGCAGGCGACGCGCGCGATCGATGCGCCTCGCCTCGGACTTCACATCCTGACGGGAACGGCGCTTTCGGCGGTCCTTCCCGAGATGGAACTGAGGCTCTCGACGACGCGCGGCACCAACGCGCTCCTCGAAGGGAAAGGCGCGCGCGTGGGCGTCATCGTGTCCGACGGCCTCACAGGCGTCGTCGAGATCGGCGACCAGACGCGCGAGGATCTCTTCGCGCGCGTGCCGCAGCGCACCCGACGGATCGCGCATCGAACGGCCGCGATTCCCGAGCGTTCGCTCGCGGATGGATCGGTCGAGCAGGCCGCCTCCGTGCAGGCGTGCCTCGATGCAGCCGAGAACCTCGCGGGCGCGGAGTGCGAGTCGATCGTCGTGTCGCTCGCGCACGCGCTTGCGAACGATCGCGAGCGCGCCGTCGCGTCGGCGCTGCGCGCGCAGGGCGTCGCCGCGATCGCCGCGCGCGACATCGCCGCCCACCCGAGGCTTCTCACCCGCACCGAGACGGCGTGCATCCACGCGCAGATCGAACCGATCCTCGGCGCATTCGTGGCGGACGCCACCCGCTCGGCACGCGATGCGCGCGCGTTCGTCTTCACGAGCGCGGGCGTGCTGCAGCGCGCCGACCGGCTGCTCGCGCGCGACACGCTGTACTCGGGGCCGGCGGGTGGAGCGCGCGCCGTCTGCGCGATCGCAGGCCGTCACGGCGTCGACCGCGCCGTCGGCTTCGACATGGGCGGCACGAGTTCCGACGTCTCGCGCGTCGCGCACGGCGAAGTCGCGCTGCGCGGCGAGTCGCGCCTGAACGGGATGACGGTCGCCGCACCGAGCGTCGCGATCGACAGCGTCGCGGCGGGCGGCGGCTCGATCTGCCGCACGCGCAACGGAATCCTCGAGGTCGGGCCTGAAAGCGCCGGCGCGAACCCCGGCCCCGCGTGCTACGGCCGCGGCGGCCCGCTGACGATCACCGACATCAACCTGTTGGCCGGCCGCATCGCGTCGGGCGAGGACTCGCTCCTGCTCGACCGCGCGCCTGCCGATGCCGCGCTCACAGCGGTCGCCGCCGAGCGAGGCATCCCGCCCGACGACGCGCTCGCGGCGTTCCTCGAGATCGCGGACGCCCGCATGGCGCTCGCGATCGAGGCGCTCTGCGTGCGCGACGCGGTCGATCCGCGCGGCCATGCGCTGGTCGCCTTCGGGGGCGCAGGCGGCCAGCACGCCTGCGCGATCGCGAGCAGGCTCGGGCTCGGGCGAATCATCTTCCCCCGCCATGCGGGCTTCCTGTGCGCGGCGGGCGTGCTCGACGCGACTCCCGCGCGGTTCGCGACGGTCACGGTGCTCGCGCCGCTCGATGCGCTCGGCGAGCAGCTGGACGCGCTTCGCAGCCGCGCGATCGACGACGCCTCGGCCGCGCTTGCGGCGGACGGCTTCCCCGCGCCCGCCGCGATCGCGGTCGAGGTCTCGCTCCGCCTCCTCGGCCAGGAGGCGTCGATCCGCGTGCCGTTCGGCGACCGCGCGGAACTGCACGGGCGATTCGCCGCGCGCTTCCGCGAGCTCTTCGGCTACGCCCCGCCGCCGCGCACGCTCGAGCTCGTGTCGATCGAAGCGAAGGCGACCGCGCCACGCGCAAGGGATGCGGCGCCGACTCGCACCGAGGCCCGGGTCGCCGCACCGTCACCCGTCAGCCGCATGCTCAGCGACGGCGCGTGGGTCGACGCGCGCGTCGTGGCGCGCAGCGCGCTCACGGCGCACGATGTCGTCGATGGCCCGGCGGTCGTCGCAGACACCGGCGAGACGGTCGTCCTCGACCGCGGATGGCGCGCGACCGTCGACCCCTGCGGGGATCTCATCGCAAGCCGCGTCGCCACCCCACGCCCGCGCGCCCACGCAGCCGAGCAGGAACTCTTCGCGGCGCGCCTCGAGTCGATAGCGCTTGCGATGGGCCATGTCCTCGAGCGCACCGCGCTCAGCCCGAACATCCGCGACCGCCTCGACTTCTCCTGCGCCGTGCTCGATTCGCACGGCACGCTCATCCAGAACGCGCCGCATCTCCCCGTGCATCTCGGCGCGCTCGGCGTCTGCACGCGCGCGGTCATGCGCGCCCTCGAGCTCGCCGATGGCGATGTCGCGGTCACCAACCACCCGGCGTTCGGCGGCTCGCACCTGCCCGATGTCACGACCGTCGCGCCCGTCTTCGTCGACGGCGTGCGCGTCGCGTTCGTCGCGGTGCGCGCCCATCACGCCGAAATCGGCGGCACGCGCCCCGGCTCCTTCCCGCCCGACGCCGCCACCCTTGCCGAAGAAGGCGTGGTGCTCGACCCGTTCCTCGCGGTCCGGCGCGGCGTGTTCGACGCCGCCGCCTGCCGGGCGCGGTTCGCGGGCGGCCCGTATCCGTCGCGCAATCCCGACGAGAACCTCGCCGATCTCGAGGCGCAGCTCGCGGCCACGCGGCACGGCGTCGCACAGGTCGCCGCCGTCGCGCGCGAGCTCGGCGACGCGTTCGCCGCGCGCTGCCAAGGCGAGCTCGACCGCGCAGGCGAGGCGCTCCGCCGCGCGATCGCGCGACTCGACGCCGCTCCTCGCAGCGCGACCGTCCACCTCGACGACGGCTCCGCGATCTCCGTGACCGCCGAGGCCCCCACGCGTGCGTCGAAGCCCGCGCTCCGCCTCTCATTCGCCGGTTCCGCCGCCGTCCATCCGCGAAACTTCAACGCGCCGCTCGCGGTCACGCGCGCGGCGACGCTCTATGTGCTGCGGCTCCTGATCGACGAGGGCGTGCCCATGAACGAAGGCCTCGTCGACGCGTTCGAACTCGACCTCCCCGCCGGCCTCCTCAACCCGCCGTTCACCGCCGATCCGACGCGCTGCCCGCCCGTCGTCGCCGGCAATGTCGAGACCAGCCAGTCGGTGGTGGCGGCCCTCGTCGAACTCTTCGGGCTTTCCGCCGAAAGCCAGAGCACGATGAACAACACGCTCTTCGGCAACGACCGCTTCACGATCTACGAGACGCTCGGCGGAGGCGCGGGCGCTGGCCGCGGCGCGCATGGCGGCAGCGCGGTCCATGTCCACATGTCGAACACGCGGCTCACCGACATCGATGTGCTCGAGCGCCGCGCGGCGGTCGTCATCCGGCGATTCGAAGTCCGCCGCGGCTCGGGCGGCCGAGGCGCATGGCACGGCGGCGACGGCCTTGTGCGCTCGTACGAGTTCCGCGAGCCCGTGTCGCTTTCGTTCTTCGGCTCGCGACGGGCGCACGCCCCGCGCGGGGCCGCAGGCGGCGGCGACGGCGCGTGCGGCGTGCAATCGGTCCGACGCAGCGGCCGCGACGAAACGCTCCGAAACGCGGTGATTTCGCTCGAACTCGCGCGGGGCGACCGCTTCACCGTCGAAACGCCCGGTGGCGGCGGCTACGGCGCCGTCAGCGCTGCGGAACGCGCGCAGGAAGGTTGATCCGCTCGATCGAGCGCGCAAGCCCGCGTTCGAGGTCGACCTCGACCAGCGCGCCCTGCACCGCCTCGCCGCCCGAACCCATGTCGAACGGCACGTGGACGCCCGTCGTGAAGTGCTTGAGCACGGCGACGGGATTTCGGCCGATCACCGTGTCGTGCGGGCCGGTCATCCCGACGTCGGTCTGGAACGCGGTGCCGCCGCGCAGGATGCGCTCGTCGGCAGTCGGCACATGCGTGTGGGTCCCAAGCACGGCGGCGACGCGGCCATCGAGGTGACGGCCGAGCGCCGCCTTTTCGCTCGTCGCTTCCATGTGCGCCTCGACGAGCACGAGCGGGTTGCGCTCGGGCATCGCGGCCAGCAGTTCGTCGGCGCACTCGAACGGATCGTTCGCCTGCACCGAACCGATGTTGATGCGGCCAAGCAAGGTGATGACGAAGAGGTCGCGCGGGCAGCGCTGGTCCGAAGGAATGCGGATGACGCGCTTTCCCGGCGTGCGCGCGGAGAGGTTCGCAGGCCGCGACACCGCCTTCGAGGGGTCGTCGAGCAGCGGAATGATCTTCGGCTCGCGGAAGGCGTGGTCGCCGAGCGTGCAGGCGTCGATCCCGAGCCTCCGGAACTGGTCGTACAGCTCAGGCGTCAGTCCCGATCCGTTCCGCGCGTTCTCGGCGTTGGCGACGATGCGGTCGGGTCGGTAACGCTCGCGGAGCACCGGCAGCTGCTGGTCGAGCGCCATGCGGCCGGGCGCGCCGTTGATGTCGCCGAGGAACGCGATGCGGACAGTGCCCGAAGGACTTGCCATGGTCGGAAAGGGTACGGGAATCCGCGTTGCCGTTGCGCCGAACCTTCTCCCCCGACCGCCCAAGCGGCTTCGCGAACCGACAATTCTGACGTCATCGGGACGGTTCCCGCTTGCAACGCTGCAGGCTCTGCTACACTCCAAGCACCACGCAAGCGGGCTCCCCGAGGAAGAACGGGTGATCCTGTTGCAGGAAACGGCTGGATCCCGAGGGGTACAGACCGACTCCAGTGGTGCAAGCAGGTGGACTCCACGCAGGGTCCGCTCAAGCCAAAGCTCGATTGCGCCGATCTCCATGCAGCTGCGGGACGCCCGCGTTGCGCCGAACGGCTGCAATCCGAGACGCCTGAGTCAATCGCCACCATCCGCTGCCCGCGCCGACAATCCGGTGTCCTCTCGCGATTCGTCCGCGAGCCCACACAGGTCCGGCCCTTCGCAGACAGACGCGGTCATCGTCGACCGAATCATGCTCTCGAGCGTTTTCCAGCTGGCATCTTCCCTCCGTCACTTTCCCTCTGGCAGTTTCGCACAGGTCGAGTCCATGCTCACACCCGTCATGTTCACGCAAGGAATGCAAGTCAAGCACCGCCAGAGACCCGAATGGGGCTCGGGAAGCGTCACCCGCGTCGAATCGCTCATGCGCGCCGGCACGCGCGACCAGCGGCTCTGGATCAAGTTCGCCAACGCCGGCCTCAAGACCCTGCTCGCGAGCGGCGCCGACCTCGAGGTCGTCGAGGGAACAGGCGCTGCCGAGCACACCTTCGCTGCGCGAGAGATCGCCTCCGAGGGCGGATGGCTTGGACAGATCGCGCAGAAGAAGCCCGAGCAGGCGATGTCCGAGCTTCCGCCGAACGCGACCGATCCCTTCCTCCTGCCCGAGCGGCGGTTGAAGAATCTCCTCGGCCTCTACCGCTTCGACTCGAACACCAAGCTCATCGACTGGGCCGTCGCCCAGAGCGGGCTTGACGACCCCCTCTCCCGCTTCACGCGGATCGAGCTCGAGGCGTTCTACAAGAACTGGGCGCTCGAGCGCGACCAGACGCTCCATCGGCTCGTCGGCGAGTTCCGTCGCCGTCGCGAGCCCGTCGATGCGCTCCTCGCGGATGCCCCGCGCGCGGCCCTTTCGGTGCTGCAAAAGTTCGACAGGGTGCGCTGAGCGCCGTTGCGGCGCCGCCACAGCCGTCGCAGACCGACCTCCATCTCTCGCAATCGTGCCGGCGCGTCCGCGAAAGTCGCGGTTCCCGCGGGGTCGTCCGCCGCACATCGAACCTCCTCTCAGGCTGGCACGGCCGTTGCAATGGTGGTCTCGTCCGACAGCGATCGGAGTCACAACCAAAAAGAGGAGAAGGACCATGGACGAGATCAGCTTCGAAGACAAGGTGAACAACATTCTCGAGCGCATCCGCGAACTCCCCGGCAACAAGGCCACAGAGGCCGCCGACAGCACCGAAGTCCGCCGCGACCGAGTGCAGACTTCCGTGAACGAGCTCCAGGAGGCGCTCGACTACCTGCGCCTCAGCGTGAAGTACCTCGTGTTCGATCTCGAGGCGACCCGCCGCGAGAACACCTACCTCCGCCGCATCATCGAGCAGTCGAACCGCAACCGCGGAAAGGCCCAGGACCAGGTCGACGAGCGCAGCGAGGAGCCGCGCGAGGAACACGGCGACGAAGGCCGCCCGGACTTCGGCGCAAACGGCTGGGAGTGAACCGAAGCCGGCGCGTCCGACCGAATCCTCTGGAAGCGAGACCATCCCCTCGGGGCGCGAAGGCGCGCTCCGAGGGGTTTCGCATGTCCGAGGGTCGGCCCTCCCGCGCCCGTCGACGCCGCTACAGTCCCCGCCGATGGCTTCCGCACCGACCACCTCCACGGCCGCGCTGTCGATCGAGCGCCTGCGCTTCGCGTATCCGCCGACCGGACGCAGCGCCTTCGAACTGTCGCTTCCCTCGCTCGCGCTCGGCCGCGGCGAGGAACTCCTTCTCGTCGGCCGCTCCGGATGCGGGAAGAGCACCCTGCTCCAGTTGATCTCGGGTCTTCTCGACGCGTCGGGCGGATCGATCAGGATCAACGGAACCGACCTCACGCTCCTGAAGGGCGGCGACCGCGACCGCTTCCGCGGCCGCCACATCGGCATGGTGTTCCAGACCTTCAATCTTCTCCAGGGGTTCAGCGCGCGCGAGAACGTGCTCGCGGCGCTTCTCATGAGCGACGTGCCGAAGGCCGAGTGGCAGTCGCGCGCGGAGTCGCTCCTCCGGTCGCTCGGCATCGAGGAGCTCGATGCGCGGTCCGAGGAGCTTTCGGTCGGCCAGCAGCAGCGTGTGGCGATCGCGCGGGCGCTCGCCTGCCGCCCGACGCTCGTGCTCGCCGACGAGCCGACCGCGTCGCTCGACCCTGAGAACGCCGTGAACGCGATCCGCGTGCTGCGCGACGCCTGCCGCGAGCAGGGTGCCGCGCTGCTTGTGGTCTCGCACGACCCGGCGCTCGAATCGCACTTCACCCGCATCGAGCGTCTCCCCGAGCTCGTGGCCGCCGCACACACCGGAGGAGCCTCGCGATGAGCGACCTCACCATCGTCCTTCGCAGCCTTCTCACGCGGCGCTTCTCGACCGGCGTCGTCGTCGCGCTCGTCGCCATCAGCGCCGGCCTCCTGCTCGCGATCCTCTCGCTGCGCACGGCCGGCCAGCGCGCCTTCGAGCGCGGCACCGGCAACGCGCACCTCCTGGTCTCGCGCGACGGCAGCCCGCTCGTCTCTGTGCTCAACGGCCTCTTCTACGCCAACCCGCCCAAGGCGTCGATCGAGGAGGCGAAGGCCAATGAGCTGCGCGCTTCGTTCCCGTGGGCGATGTTCGTTCCGACCGCGATCGGCGACAGCTACCGCAACTTCCCGGTGATCGCGACGACGGGCGACTTCTTCACCAAGTTCGAGCCGGTCCTCGGCGAGCCGTGGGTCTTCGCCGAAGGCCGCGCGTTCGACAAGAACTTCGAGGTCGTCATCGGCAGCGCCGTCGCCCGCGAGACTCGGATGCCGATCGGCTCGAAGATCGTGTTCACGCACGGCTCGCACCTCTCGCGCGAGGACGGCGGCCCGGCGATGGAGCCGCACGTCCACGAGGAGTACGCCTTCACCGTCGTCGGAATCCTCGGGCCGACCGGCTCGCCGCACGACCGGGCGCTCTTCTGCTCGCTCGAGTCGTCTTGGGTGATGCATGCCCACGACCGTTTCGAGCGCGAGGGCAGGCACAAGCTCGTGACCGTCGAGGACCTCGAGGAGCAGGACCGCGTCGTCACGGGGATCCTGCTGCGGCTTCCGTCGCGCGACCCGAACTCCCCGCCCGCAGCGCTTCCATCCCAGTACGACAGGCTGCGGCGCGACGGCACGCTGACAGTCGCAGCGCCCGGAAGGGAGGTCGAGCGCCTCT
>JBIKWD010000128.1:0-9697 GCA_044356505.1 Phycisphaerales bacterium | reverse complement strand
GTCGACCACGCTCGCCGCGATGATCCAGGCGATCAACGGGCGCTCGAAGAAGCACGTGATCACCCTCGAGGACCCGATCGAGTACGTCTTCGACAGCGAGAACTGCCTGATCGAGCAGCGCGAGCTTGGAAGCGACATGCCGAGCTTCGCGAGCGGCCTCAAGCACGCGCTGCGCCAGGACCCGGACATCATCCTCGTCGGCGAGATGCGCGACCTCGAGACGGCCGCGCTCGCGATCACCGCCGCCGAGACCGGCCACCTCGTCCTCTCGACGCTCCACACGGTGAACGCCGCGCAGACGGTCGAGCGCATCGTCGACATGTATCCGTCCGGACAGCAGAACCAGATCCGCGCCATGCTCGCCAACACGCTGCAGGCCGTGATCTCGCAGACGCTCTTCCGCCGCATCGACCAGGACGGCATGGTGCCGGCGACCGAGGTCCTGCTCTGCACGCCCGCGGTGCGCAACATCATCCGCGAGGCGCGCACGTTCGAGATCGCGAACGTGATCCAGACGAACCGCGCGATCGGCATGCGTTCGCTCGACACCGCGATCAACGACCTCTACCACGCGGGCATGATCTCGCGCGAGGACGCGCTCGCGAAGGCGGCGGCGCCGGACAAGCTCGCGCGGCTCGCCGCGGCCTGAGCGCGGCCGACAGGACCGGGGACACGTGACGGACGCGGCCGGAGCGCCGCGCCCGCGGACACGCACGGAGGGAATCGATGAGGGCGCAGCAGTTTCGCTTTCAGGTCCGAGGCGCGCGGGGCGAGGTCGTCTCGGGCATGCTTGCCGCGCAGAGCGCGGCGGCGGCCGCGGTCGCGCTCCGCGGGCGCGGCGAGGAAGTCATCTCGCTCGCACCCGTCGCGATGGCGTCGCAGCGCGCGCAGCGGCTGTCCGAACTCCTCAACGCCTCGTCTGGCCCGTCGAGGAAGGAGATCCTCGACTTCACGCTGCAGCTCGCGGTGATGATCCGCGCCGGCATCTCGATCCGCGCCGCGCTCGACGGGATCGCCGAGCAGGTGTCGAATCCGAAGTTCCGCCGCATCCTGCTCCAGGTCAAGTCGGACGTCGAGGCGGGCCGCCAGTTCTCCGAGGCGATCGCGCGCCATCCGAAGCTGTTCGGGCCGCTCTACGTCAGCATGGTGCGCGCGTCGGAGATGTCGGGCTCGTTCGGCACGATGCTCGACCGCATCGCGAACTACCTCGCGCAGGAGCTCGAGACGCGGCGCATGGTGGTCGGCGCGAGCATCTATCCCGGGATCATCGCCACGATGGCGATCGCGACCACGGTGTTCCTGCTCACGTTCGTGCTTCCGAGCTTCGCCGGCGTGTTCGCGGGCAAGGAGGACGCGCTGCCCGGTCCGACCGTGTTCCTGCTCGGGGTCTCGGGCTTCATGACCGCGTGGTGGCCGTTCCTGCTCGGCGGCGGCGTGCTTGCGATCGTCGGGTTCCTCGCCTTCATCCGCACCGAGTTCGGCGGCAGCTGGTGGGACCGCTTCAAGATCTCGGCGCCGATCGTCCGCCGCATGTTCCGCGCGCTCTACCTGAGCCGGTCGCTCCAGACGATGGGCGAACTCCTCAACGCAGGGGTCCCGATGCTCGACACCATCGCGATCACCGGCGACGTCGCCGGCAACCGGCACTACCGCAGGCTGTGGCGCTCGGTGCACGGCTCGGTCAAGCAGGGAAAGCCGCTGCAGCTGCAGCTTTCGCGCAGCCCGCTCCTGCCGCGCTCGGTCGTCCAGATGATCGCGGCGGGCGAGGAGTCGGGCAGGCTCGGCGAGGTGCTCGACGAGGTGAGCGCCTTCTACGCGAAGGCGCTGAAGGACGCGGTCAAGACGGTGACGAGCATGATCGAGCCGATCATGATCGTGTTCATGGGATCGGTCGTCGGCTTCATCGCGATGGCGATCATCCTTCCGATCTTCAAGATGTCGAGCCTGGTCACGGGGAAGTAGCCGATGCCGAGCGGACGACGGACATCTTCCCGCATGCGCGCCCGCGGCCGCGGCGGCTTCACGCTCATCGAGGCCGCGATCGCGACCGTGGTCGTCGGCAGCGGCGTCGTCGCCGTGGTGTCGGCGCAGCGCGCGTTCCACTTGCAGAACGAGTGGGCCGCGCAGGCGGCGGTGGCGCAGCAGCTCGGCGCCGAGGTGCGCGAACTCGTGCTCGGGCTTCCGCAGCGCGATCCCGTGACCGGCGGCGACCTCTGGGGACCCGAACCCGACGAGTCCGGCGTCGCGGAGTACGACGACCTCGACGACTTCGACGGCGCGGTGTTCGACTCGGCCGACGGGACGGGCCCGCTCAACGCGCTGCGCGCGCCGGTTGCGGAGATGGACGGGTGGCGCCAGCGTGTCCTCGTCGAGAACATCGATCCCTTCCACCTGACCCGCACGGTCGACGACGGCGCGAGCGAACTGATGCGCGTCACCGTCGTCGTCGAGCTCCGCACGGCGCCCGACGCGGACCCGCGCGAGTTCACCCGCGTCTCGTGGATCGCGCCGCGCCGATGACGACCCACCGCCGACATCGCCCGCTTCGCAGGCGCCGCCGCGGCATGGCGAGCGTCTTCGCGATGCTCCTCCTCGTGGTGCTCGGTTCGCTCGCGGCGTCGATGGCGGTGGTCGCGCAGGCGAACCTGCGCGCGGCCGACGGCGCGATCCACGCGATGCGCGCGCAGGGCGCCGCCGAGAGCGGCCTCGCGTTCGCGGCGCACCGCCTCGCGCGCGAGTCGTCGCGTTTCGTGGTGACGCGCGGCGCGGTCGACGACGCCTTCGCCGGCCGGCTGTGGGACGGCTCATGGAGCCCGACCGACGGCGTGTCGGTCCTTCCGCCAGACGGCTTCGACGGGCCGCTGTCACCTTCGGGGCTCGCGGCCGCGCTGCGCGACGCGCACGAGGCGGACGAGGACACCTTCGCGCCGGACGACGGGCAGGCGACGCTGCCGCGAATCGAGCCCGACGGCACGCTCGTCGCGCGGCCGATGCGGCTCGAGGCGGGCAACGACAGGCTGTGGTTCCAGCTCAGGTACGCGCGCGTTCCGGGCACGCCGAACGTGCGCGTCTCCGCGCTCGGGGTCGATGGCGACGTCCGCCGGACGCTGTCGATCGAGTTCCGCATCGCGAAGCGCATCGAGTACGCGGTGCTCGCCCCGAACCGGCTGATGATCGGCAAGAACGTGCTCGTCGAGGGCCCGCTCGGGACGCGCTACGGCGTCGTGGCCGGCGAGCTCACCGCGGCGAACGGCGATCCGCTCGCGATGCGCAGCGATTTCCGCAACCTCTCCGCCGAGCTCGACGCGCGGCTCGACGCGCTCGCGGCGGCCGTCGCGGCAGCCGACGCCGACGGTGACGGCCGCCTTCGCCCGGCGCACTCGACCGAGGGCGCCGATCTCGCGACGCTCGGGTTCGCCGACGTCGATGGCAACGGATTCATCGACGACTTCGACATGTTCCTCGAGGAGTTCGACGTGAACGGCGACGGCGGCGTGGTGTGGGACGAGACGCGTGCGGCCGGGGCGGGGCTCGGCGACGTCGGCGCGGAGTTCACGGGAATCGACGACCAGCTTGCGCGCCTCGTCGACCTCGCGATGCCCGACCGGAGCGGCGACGGCGTCGTCGATGCGCGCGACGTGCGGCTCGGATTCTCAGACGGCGTGCTCGACTCGCTCGATCTCTATGCGAAGGTGCATGGAAGCCTCGCCTTCGCGGTGAGCGAGTCGGCGTGGGAGACCGCGGCGGGCGAGCCGTGGCAACGGATCGCGCAGGGACCGGTCGCGCCGGCCGACCGCGGCGCTGCCGCGCGCTTCGCGGTCGGGCAGGACGTCCTCCGCGAGATCGCGACCGCCGACTTCACCGAGTCGGCGCAGTGGTTCAGCGGGCAGGCGCAGCAGAGCTTCGAATCGCAGGCGTCCGCGGGCGCCGCGGCGGGCGGCAGCCACACGCCTGCCGACGCCGCGCCCTTCGAGGCGGTTCCGTTCGGCTCGCCGACCGCGTACGACTTCTACCGCCGCCCGGTCTACGAGGGCATGACGTTCACGAACGTGCGCATTCCCAAGGGGCTCAACGCGCTCTTCCGCGACTGCACGTTCGTCGGCACCTGCTATCTCGAGACCGAGAGCGGCTGCACCGACGTCAACTGGAACTACACCGGCGCGCTGAAGATGGTCCCGTCGCAGGACGGCTCGGTGTCGTTCGTGCCGCGGTTCCCGTCGGTGACGTCGCAGCTTGGCTCGGGCACGCTGACAGACACGCGCCCGCACTCGAACTCGATCCGCTTCGACGGCTGCACCTTCCTCGGCTCGATCGCGGGCGACACGCCGGCCGAGTACACGCACTGGCGCAACAAGGTGCAGATCACGGGCGCGACCCGCTTCTACAGCGATCCCGACGATCCCGAGATCATGCTGCAGGCGGACGGCGCGACGCTGCGCGCGCTGCTCGTCTCGCTCGGCGAAGAGACGCTCGGTCGGCTCCAGCGGAGCTCGATCATGCTTCCCGGCTGGTCGGTCGACGTCGGCAACTTCACGAACGAGGTCGCGGCCGACCCCGACCTGACGCCGCGCATCCGCCTGCGCGGAACGGTCGTCGCAGGCGTGATGGACATCCGCGGCACCGCGGACCTCTTCGGCACGCTGCTCCTGACCTTCCGGCCAGTGGCGGGCGAAGGACCGCTCGCCTACAACGGAATCCCCGAGTCGTTCAACACGACGATCGGCTACTTCGGCACCGACGACGGCGACGGCGAAGGCGCGCTTCCAGGCACCGAGGGCTTCACCGGCTTCGGCGAGATCCGCCTGCGCTACGACCCCGATGCGCTGCTGCCCGACGGCGTGCCGTGGCCGGTCACGACGGACGCGGTCGCCGCGACCTACCGCGAGGGCGCAGCGCCATGACGGCGGCCCCGACCCGACGAAGTCGCCCGCGGTCCATGCGGGGATTCACGCTCGTCGAGCTGCTGATCGCGCTTGCGATCACGGCGACGCTGCTGACCGCGATGCTGATGGTGCTGCAGACGGCGTTCCGCAGCTACCAGGCGAGCGTCGAGCAGTCGTCGACCCACATGACGGGCCGCATCGTCACCCAGCGCTTCCTCGCGCTCGTGCGGACGGGCTCGGCATTCGGGCCGCTTCCGGGCGATCCGCGCGACCGCTTCGTGCGGAGCGACGGCTTCACGGCCACGCTCGCCAACGGCGAGACGATCGCGCTGCGGCTCGACCGCGTCGCCGAGACGCTCTTCGTCCGCGCGGGCGACGGCGACGAGCGCACGCTCCTCTCGGGCGTGCGCGGTCCCGTCGACGACGAAGGCGTGCCGGTCGGCGCGTTCACGCTCGAGTTCGAGAAGGGCACCACGCTCGTGCGCGCATCGTTCGACCTGACCGTCGGCCGCGACCTCGAGGCGCAGCTTGCGGTCGAGGGCGACGAGGTCGCGCCGCTACGGCTCGTCGGCACGGCGTCGCCGCGTCGCGCTCCCTGGTAGGGCCGGCACCGCCGTCGCGAAGGCTCAGCTGCCGAGGCGCAGCGAATCGGCGCGGGCGCGCGCCTCGAGCGCCTCCTGCATGAGACGCTGGTGGGTGCCGATGAAGGCGGGATCGGTCGAGGCCGCTCCGGTCGGCACCACGGCGGGATCGCTCAGTTCGTACGAACCGTCCTGCTTCATCGTCCAGCGCTGGCGCCGGTCGGTGAGATGGAGCTGCAGGATGTGCCACAGGCGCTCGCGGTGCGAGCGGAGCTCGATCGGCGTCGCGCACTCGACGCGCGTGTTCAGGTTGCGGTACATCCAGTCGGCGCTGCCGATGTAGAAGTCGCCGTCGAGCGGATCGGCCTTGCCGTTTCCGAACCAGAAGATGCGGCTGTGCTCGAGGAAGCGGCCGATCGTCGACGTGACGCGGATGTTGTCGCTGAGGCCCTTGACGCCGGGCCGGATGCAGCAGAACCCGCGCACGATCAGGTCGACCTGCGCGCCGTCCATCGAGGCGCGGTAGAGCGCGTCGGTGACGCTACGGTCCTCGATCTGGTTCATCTTCGCGACGATGCGGCCGCCCTTCCCCGCCTTCGCGAACGCGCCCTCGCGCTCGATCAGCTCGATGAAGCGGCGCTTCATCGCCACGGGCGCGACGAGGAGCTTCTGGTACTCGGTCTGGCGGCTGCGGCCCGTCATGTAGTTGAAGAGCCCGACGAGATCCTCGGTGATGCCGGCGTCGCAGGTCAGGAGGCCGAGATCCTCGTAGATGCGCGCCGTCTTCGAGTTGTAGTTGCCGGTGCCGATGTGGGCGTAGGAGCGGATGCCGCCCTGCTCCTGGCGCACCACGAGCGCGACCTTGGTGTGCGTCTTGTAGCCGACGACGCCGTACGCGACGTGGACGCCCGCGTCCTCGAGCTTGCGCGCCCAGACGATGTTGCGCGCCTCGTCGAAGCGCGCGCGCAGCTCGACGAGCACCGCGACCTGCTTGCCGCTTTCGGCCGCGCGGATCAGGCTCGGGATGAACGGCGAGTCGCCGCTCGTGCGGTAGAGCGCCTGCTTGATCGCCACGACCTTCGGATCGGCCGCGGCCTGCTCGATGAAGTGCTCGACCGAGTGGTCGAAGCTCTCGTAGGGGTGCTGCACGAGGATGTCGCCCGAGCGGATCATCGCGAAGATGTCGGCGTTGTCGTCCTCGAGGCCCTGCGGCGAGACGGGCGTCCACTTCGGCCACCGCAGCTCGGGCATGTCGATGTCCGCGATCTCGTTGACCGTGCCCCAGTCGAGGATGCCGTCGGTCTCGTAGATGTCGTCCTCGGCAAGCTCGAGCTCGTCCTCGAGGAAGCGCATGACGCGCTCGTTCGGCTCGGCGCCGACCTCGAGGCGCACCACGCGCGCGAAGCGGCGCTCGCGCAGCTGCTGCTGGATCTGCTCGAGCAGGTCCTCGGCGTCCTCGTTGTCGCGCTCGGTCTCGGCGTTGCGCGTCACGCGGAACGGAAGCACCTTGACGATCTCCATCCCCGGGAAGAGGTCGTCGAGGTTGTGGGCGATGATGTCCTGCAGCGAGATGAAGCGCCGCGAGAGCCCGAAGCGGTAGAGCTTGCCGCCGATCTCGGGCACCTTCACGCGTGCGAAGAGCGCCTCGCTTTCCCCGGGGCGGCGCAGGAGCACGCCGAGCGAGATCGACATGTTCGAGATGAACGGGAAGCGGTGCCCGGGGTCGACCGCGAGCGGCGTGAGGATCGGGAAGATGTTACGGCGGTACCAGCGCTCGGCCTCGATGCGCTCGGTCTCGGTGAGCTCGTTCCAGCCGAGGAGCTCGATCGACTCGCGGTTGAGAAGCGGGACGAGCGTCTCGCGGAACGCAGCGGTCGCGAGCGCGGTCTGCTCGAGCACGCGCTCGCGGATGAGGATCAGCTGCTCCGCGGGCGAGAGCGGCTCCCACGGCGGGCTGCCGACGCCCGCGTCGATCTGCCGGCGCAGGCCGCCGACGCGCTTCATGAAGAACTCGTCGAGGTTCGATCCGAAGATCGCGAGGAAGCGCACGCGCTCGAGGAGCGGATTGCGCGGGTCGAGCGCCTGCGCGAGCACGCGGCGGTTGAACTCGAGCCACTGGAGGTCGCGGTTGAGGAAGCGCGCAGGGTCGTCGGGGCCGCGCGGCACGAGGTCGTTCGGTGCCGGGGCGCGCTTCGGATCGGATGGCTTCGCGACTTCGTTCATGCGTCGGGTCTCGGTCGGAGGTCAGCCCGGGCGCGGCAGGCGCGCCACGGCGATGCAGTTCGGGGCTTCGGTCACGCGCACCCACTCGAGGTGGACGCGGGGGTCGGCTGTCTTCAGCCGCGCGGAGAGTTCGCCGGCGATGTGCCGGGCGAGCGCCTCCGCCGTCGGATTTGTACGGTCGAAGGGCGTGGTTTCGTTCAGGTTGCCGTCGCGAAACGGCGCGATGATCGCGCCGAGCATTCCCTCGACCGCATGAAAGTCGCAGAGAAGGAGCTCGCCGTCGAGCGCCTCCCCCGCCACCGACACCTGGACGCGCCAGTTGTGGCCGTGCAGGCGCTCGCGGACGCCGCCGAGCAGGATCGCGTGCGCGGCTGCGAACGAGGTCTCGACCTCGACGGCGAACGGTGCGGGCTGGGCGGTCATCGCGTGGGGCGAGTGTAGCCGCCCCCTGCCACCGCGGCGGTGCGCCGCCCTACACTCGCGCCCATGTCAAGCGCCCCCGCCGACGCCCCGCTCATGCTCTCCGTCTCAGGCGCCCGCGGCATCGTCGGCAAGACGATGACCCCGGTCGTCGCGGCGACCTTCGCCGCCGCCTTCGGCTCGCATATCCGCACGCTCGTCAAGGGCCGGCGGCCGAAGCTCGTCGTCGCGCGCGACGGCCGTTTCGGCGGCGAGGCGCTCGCCTGCGCCGTGCAGGGTGCGCTCGCGTCGGTCGGCTGCGACGTCGTCGACATCGGCGTCGCGATGACGCCGACGGTCGGGCTCATGATCCGCGCGCTCGGGGCCGACGGCGGCATGGCGGTCACGGCCAGCCACAACCCGATCGAGTGGAACGGCCTCAAGTGCCTCGACGGCGACGGCCTCGCGCCGCCGAAGCCGATTGCCGAGGCGATCATCGCGCGGTTCAAGGCGGCCGACATCGCCTTCGTGCAGCCGCTCGAGATCGGCTCGATCACGACCGACGCGAGCGCCGCGCAGCGCCATGTCGACCGCGTGATCGAGGTGCTCGGCGGCGCCGGTGGCGCGGCCGCGCGCATTCGCGCGAAGAAGCTCCATGTCGTCCTCGACAGCGTGAACGCATCGGGCTGCGCGGGCGGCCGCATGATGCTCGACGCGCTCGGCTGCGGCGTCACGCACATCTACGGCGAGATGACGGGCATCTTCGGACACACGCCCGAGCCGACCGCGGAGAACCTCGGCGAACTCGCCGCAAAGGTGCGCGCCGAAGGCGGCCGCGCCGCGTGCGGTTTCGCCCAGGACCCCGACGCCGACCGCCTCGCGATCGTCGACGAGAACGGCCGCTACATCGGCGAGGAATACACGCTGGTGCTCGCTGCGCAGCGCATGCTTGAACTGCGCGGGCCGTTCGCGCTCGCGGCGAATCTGTCGACCTCGCGCATGATCGACGACATCGCGGCGAAGTTCCCCGGCGCCGTCGTCCACCGCACCGCGGTCGGCGAGGCGAATGTGGTCGGCGCGCTCAAGCCCGCGAAGGGCCTCCTCGGCGGCGAAGGCAACGGCGGCGTGATCGTGCCCGAGGTCTGCTGGGTGCGCGACTCGCTCAGCGCGATGGCGCTGGTGCTCGATCTTCTCGCCAGCCGCGATGAACCGCTCTCGAAGATCGTCGACGCGATGCCGCGCTACGCGATCGTGAAGACGAAGCTCGACCTCGCCGCGATCGGCGGCCTCGCTGCGGTCGCGCCCGCGCTCGCGAAGCTCAAGCAGGCCTTCGCCGGCGAGAAGATGAACGACTCGGACGGCGTCCGCATCGACTTCGCCGACGGCTGGGTGCACCTCCGCGCGTCGAACACCGAGCCGATCGCCCGCATCATCGCCGAGGCCCCCACCGAGGCGCGCGCACAGGAATTGATCGCGATGTGCGCGAAGGCCGCGGGGCTGTAGGTCAGTTGGACGGGACGTCGGTCGGTCACGCCCCGTGCGCGCACCCGCACTCGGGGCAGGTCGTCTGGCCCGCAAGCAACGGCTGCGCGCAGTCGACGCACTCGGTCG
>JBIKWD010000004.1:0-35934 GCA_044356505.1 Phycisphaerales bacterium | reverse complement strand
ACTCGATGAGTCGCGCGCCCGCGACGCGCATGGCCGGGTCCGCGATCTCCGCGAAGCTCCACTGCTCCTGCAGCTCCTCGGCGAGGCTGCGGCCGCGCGAGGGCGCGTTCGCCATCGCGTCCATCTTCGGATCGCGCTCGCGGTTGTCGCGCACGGCGCGGCGGCCGTCCAGCTCGGAGTTCCACTGATCGCCATACTGGCGCTCGAGCCGGCGCAGGCGCTCGAACTCGGTCGCGCCATGCCCGTCGGCCATCTCGCCGCGACGCTCGGGGCGTTCGCGGATCTCCTCGCCGCCGCCAGGCATCACGAGTTCCAGGGCGACGTTCTTCTCGACCTCCTGCTCGAGCCGCTCGGCGAGCTCCATCGAGTTGAGCTGCAGGATCTCCGCGGACTGGATCAACTTCGGCGACAGACCCATGGTCTGGCCGAGCTTCATGCCCTGCGAGGTTTCGAAACGCATTCCTGCCATCGGGAGCGGATCCTCCGCCGTTCTGCGTGAGACGAGCCGGTCGTCCTGACCGGTCACCGATCCTATCGGCGCAACCACGTGGAGAAGGCGACCCCTCGGGCGGGATTTTCGCGTTTCAGGTCGATTTTTGTGAGGTCTGGCACGGGTTTTGAATGGGTGCCCGCAGGCTTCAGCCTGCGGAACGACACGTGTCGGAGTCGAGATCGGTGGAGATGCCGATCTCGGGTCTGGGTGATCGTCAGGCAGGATGACTTCCTCGGGCTTCGCCCGACGAAGTCACGGCAGGCTCAAGCCTGCCGGCACCCAGGCCGCTACAGACTCGTCCGTCCCTTCAACGCGTCGCCAAGCACCGCGGGGTTCGCGAACTCGAGCTGCGATCCGCTCGGGAGTCCGCGCGCGAGCCGCGTCGAGCGGACGCCGCGCTCCCCTGCTTCGCGGGCGATCCAGAGCGCCGTCGTGTCGCCCTCGAGGTCCGGGTTCAGCCCGAGGATGATCTCGGCGACGGCCGTGCCGCGCGCGTTCGCCTCGGGCCGCTCGAGGCGCTTGATCAGCGCGTCGAGCGTGATGGCGTCGGGCCCGACCCCGCCGAGCGGGTCGAGCCGCCCGAGAAGGACGTGGTACACGCCGCGGAAAAGCCCGGTCTTCTCCATCACGAGAAGGTCCTTCGGCTGCTCGACGACGAGCACCAGAGATGCGTCGCGCTTGGGATCGGCGCAGATCGGGCACGGATCGCTGTCCGCGAGGCTCCAGCAGATGGAGCAGTGCTTCACCTTGCGCTTCACGTCCTCGACCGCGCGCGCGAGCTCGAGCGCCTCGGACGGCGGCTGCCGCAGCACGTGGAACGCGAGGCGCTCGGCGCTGCGGCGGCCGATGCCGGGCATGCCGGCGAAGGCGTCGATCAGGCGCCGCACGGACTCGGGATAGGCTGCGTTCGACATGGGTCTTTCCTCTGCGTCGCCCGTGCATCGGGCGTTCGTCTCAGGCGAGCCGCTCGAGGATCGCCGGCGGAAGATCGATGCCGCTCTCGCGCGCGGCCTTGCCGAGTTCCTCGGCCATCCTCGCGCGCGCCTTGGTGAGTGCGTCGTTCACTGCTTCGGCGACGAGTCGGTTCGCATACGACTGGTCGGAGGCGGAGCCGTTGGCGATGCCGCGGAAGACGCTCGGATCGAGCGTCACGGTGTCGATGCGGATGTCGCAGAAGGCGACGGCCTTGACGGCGCCTCCGCCGGCGCTTCCCTCGACCTTGGTCGTCGCGAGGCGCGCGCGTACCTCCTCGACGAGGCCCTGGAGCCTGGGGAGATCCTTCAGCATTCCCGCGAGCTGCCCCGCGGCCTTGAGTTTGTCGAACATCGCTTGCTCCTCGCGGTCTTCCGCCGCTCTCGACGACTCGCTTCTCGATCACTCGCTTCGCTCGTCACCCCCGGACGCGCCCGCCGTGTCGGCCCCGCCCCCGCTGGCCGCGTTGCGCTTGGTGACGGCCACGACCGACGCATCGAAGAGTTCGGCCGCGCGACGCACGAGCGGGTCGGCGCGCACCTCTGCGTCGTCGACAGCCATGCGCTTCGGTGGCGGCGGCAACCCCGGCGTCTCGCGCGCCTCGAGCGTGACGCGCACCGGCCGGCCGGCCGCGCGCGAAAGCAGCGTTCGCACGGGATCGGGATTCGTGACGAGATACCCGCCGCCGCCATCGGCCGCGACCGACACCTTCGCGGCGTCGCCTGAGAACGACAGCACCTCGATCTGCGACAGGAGCGCGTGGTCGCGCGGACTCCTCCCCGCGACCGCAGCGAGACGCGACTGGAGTTCCGCAAGGTCCTTCGCGGGTGCGACCGCGGCGGGTTCGACGGGCGCCGGCGCCGCGGGCGGCGACTTCATCTCGACCGCCATGACGCTCGGTCTTTCCGGCGTCCGCTCGGGAATCCGCTCGGAAACCTGATCGGGCGCGCGCGGCGCGGGGCTCACCCCCGCAGCGGTTCGCGCCGCGGGGTCACCTGCTTTTTTTGGGTCGTTCCCAGCGCCGCCGCCACCGGCAAGCATCGCGGCGCCGGCCGCGAAGCGCGACGCAAGCGACAGTCGCGCGATGCACGCGTCGTAGAGGGCGCGCGGCGCGCTCGACGCGCGCGCGTTTCGGCCGGTCGCGTCGCACAGCGCGATCGCGTGCGCTGCGAACGCAGCGTCGGTCGACGCGGCGATCGTCGTCACGCGCTCACGCATCGACTGCGCGACCTCGAGAAGGTCGTCCGCGTCCTTCGCTCCCGCCGTCGCGGCCGCCACGAGGATCCAGCGGAAGCGCTCGGCCAGGAGTTCGAGCGCCTGCTCGACGCCGCTGCCGCGCTCGAGGAGCCGCGCGCCGTGGCGCAGCGCGTCCGCGGTTCGCTCGGAGACGCACGCCTCGACGATGTCGAGCAGGATCACGTCGTCGGGAAGCCCGAACACTTGCTCGAGCACGGCCGCGTCGACCCTGCCGGTCGCCGCGGCGAGCAGCCGGTCGAGGAGCGAGAGCCCGTCGCGCATCGACCCGTTCGCGAGGCGCGCCACGGCAAGCAGCACGTCCTCGGTGACGTCGATCTTCTCGGCGGAAGCGACCGCGCCGAGGTGCGCGGCGATCTGCTTGGTCGGGATGTTGCGGAAGTCGAAGCGCTGGCAGCGCGACTGGATCGTCTGCGGGACCTTGTGCGGTTCCGTGGTGCAGAGGATGAACTTGACGTGCGCCGGCGGCTCCTCCATCGTCTTGAGGAGGGCGTTGAACGCCGGCGTCGTCAGCATGTGGACTTCGTCGATGATGTAGATGCGGTACTTGCCGCGGGTCGGGGCGAGCCCCGCGCCCGCGATCAGGTCGCGCGCGTCGTCGATGCCGCGGTTCGAGGCGCCGTCGATCTCGATGACGTCGAGGTCCTCGCCGCGCAGGATCGCTTCGCCGATCGCGTCGCTCTCGGAAAGCCCGGCGTCGCGGTTGAGGGCGCGGGCGAAGATGCGGGCCATCGACGTCTTTCCGACCCCGCGCGTGCCGCAGAAGAGATACGCGTGGGCCGTTCGGCCGGTGAGGATGGCGTTTCGGAGGGTGCGGGCGATCGGCTCCTGGCCGACGACCTCGCCGAAGTCGCGCGAGCGGTAGCGGCGGGCGAGCACGGTGTAGGGCTTCGCGGATCCGTCGCCAGACGCGCCCGCGAGCAGGGCGTCACCTGCGCCTGCAGAGGATGTCGTGCCCTTCTTCGCCATCGTTCTCGATCGAACCCGAGTGTCTGGAGCCGCAGAAGACGGCCAGGCGACCGTCGGCTCGGACCGGAACGCTTATGGCTGCTGCGGTCAAGCCCTGACCAGGTTCGCGGCCGACCCGCCCGCCGGGCCCGGCCGTCTTCTGGGGCTCCAGACCCGACATCGTAGCGAAGTCGCGGCCGCCGTGCCGTAGAATCGCCGCCGCGGAGGAACCCATGTCGGAGCCATCGAACGACCGCATTTCCGAATCGGTCGACACGTCGACGCGGTTCACCAACCAGCGCCAGCGCAGCACGAAGCTGATCCTGCTCGCGGCGCGCCTCATGTTCATGGCGCTGGTGCTCGCGACCCCCGCGCTCGTCGTGGGAAGCGTCAAGACCGAGTTCCCCGCCACCCTGGTGGTCGGCCTGACGCTGGCGTCCGGCGCGCTCGGCCTCATCGTCGTCGTGATCGACTCGATGTCGCCGAACAAGCAGCTGGCGTCGATCTTCGGCATCTACCTCGGCATCTGCCTCGGACTGATCGGCGCCTACGCGATCGGCACGCTGCTCGACACCATCGTCGCGGCATGGAGCCTGCAGGACACGGCGCAGATCTACCTCAACCTCACCAAGGTCTCGATCGGCCTCATCCTCTGCTACATCGCCGTGTCGGTCGTGATGACGACGAAGGACGACTTCCGCCTCGTCATCCCCTACGTCGAGTTCTCGAAGCAGAACCGCGGCGTCCGGCCGATGCTCCTCGACACGAGCGCGATCATCGACGGACGCATCCTCGACCTCGCCCAGTCGGGCGCCATCGACGCGCCGTTCGTGGTGCTTCAGGCCGTGATCGACGAGCTGCAGCGCCTCGCGGACAGCGGCGACAAGGGCAAGCGCGCCCGCGGCCGCCGCGGCCTCGACATGATCGCGCGCATGCAGGGCGCCCCGCGCATCGACCTCACGATCGAGGACCTCGGCTTCGAAGGGTCGAACGTCGACCGCGGCCTCGTCGAGGTCGCCAAGCGCAACGCCTACCGCGTGGTGACCACCGACGCCGCGCTTGCGAAGGTCGCGGAGATCGCGGGCGTTCCCTCCGTCAACATCAACAGCCTCGCGGGCTCGCTGCGCGCGCAGCTCCTCCCCGGCGACCGCATCGAGGTCGAGCTGACCAAGCCGGGCGAAGTCGCGTCGCAGGGCGTCGGCTATCTCGCCGACGGCACGATGGTGGTCGTCGAAGGCGGCGCGCCGCACATCGGCGCGTCCGTGCACGCGGTCGTCACCAACACCCTGACGACCAACGCGGGCAGGATGGTGTTCGCGCGACACGATCCGGGCGATCCGCCGCCGGCCGGATCGGCCGAGAGCATGGCCTCGCAGGCGACCGGCCAGCCGAAGTTCCGCAGCGACGCGCCCCATCGCGGCGGCGACGGCACCGAATCGCGCGGGTCCGGCCGCAATCCCCGCCGCGGCTGAGAACGCACGGGCGAAAAAGCGCGGCGTGCGTCGAAACCACGACGCACACCGCGGAGGAAGAACGGTTGGAGGCGCCGCTTACCGGCCGAGGGCGAGGAGCTGGGTGATCAGCTCGTCGGTCGTCGTGATGACGCGGCTCGCGGCCGAATAGCCTGTGCTCGCGAGGATCATGTTGATGAACTCCTGCGAGAGGTCGACGTTCGACTGCTCGAGCGCGCTGCCGACGAGTCGGCCGGTGCCGAACTCGCGCGGACGCGTGACGAACGCGGCACCCGAGTTCGGGCCGCTGCGGTAGAGGTTGTCGCCCGCGTCGACGAGACCCTCGGGGTTCGTGAACTTCGCGACCGCGACCTGCCCGATGGTGCGGGTGAGGCCGTTGGTGAACGAGCCGGCGATGCGGCCGTCCTCCGCGATCGAGAAGTTCGAGAGCGTTCCGATCGGCGAGCCGTCCTGGTACACGGCCGCGATGTTCGAGGCGGAGTCGGAGAGCGACGAGACCGCGTAGCTGTCGCTTGCGAAGTCGAAGGTGATCGTCAGCGGCGAGTCGGCGCCGTTGTCGCGGACGATGTTGACGGTCTGGCTGCTCGCGTTGAGCAGCGCGCCGTCGCTGTCGAAGGTCACCTCGCTCAGGCCGACGATGCGGCTGAGCTGGTCGCTGTCGTCCGACTCGGCGATCATCTGCCAGCTGGTTCCGCCCGACGCCGTCGTCGCCTGGAGGACGAAGGTGATGTCGACGGTGACAGGCGTTCCGAGCGAGTCGTAGACGATGAAGCTGGTGCGGACGCTCTCGCCGTTGGCGAACGACGTGCGGTTGAGCGTGATCGGGTTCGAGCTGCCGACGCCGGGGTTCGCGACGGAGAACTCGATCGACTCGGGGCCGAGGTTCTGCACCGAACCCTCGTTGCCGGTGACGACGAGCTGGCCGTTGGCGTTGATGCTGGCGCTTCCGTTCAGGTTCGAGTTGACGCCGACGTTCGCGTTGTTGAGGCCGATCACGTCCTGGACGAACGCGACGAAGTCGGCGAACGTCGGGCCGAAGTCGTCGGCGCCGGGGACGGCCGTCGCGCTGAACGCGAACGAGCGCGGCTCGATCGTCTTGCCGCCCTTCTCGACGCCGCCCATGGTGATGATCTTCGGCTGGATCGCCGGATCGAAGATGACCGTCGAGCCGCCGAGTCCGTCGTCGACGTAGATCGTGGTGGCCGGGTTCGTGAGGTCGGTCGCCGCCGTCACGGGAATGGTGAGCGCGGCGTCGGTGTACATCGCCTGGCCCGTGAACACCGAGCCGGTGGTCGCGACGTTTCCGGCCGCGTTGAGGTTGCCGTTGAAGGTGACGTTGCGCGTCGCCTCGGCGAGAGTCAGCGTTCCGATGGGGATCGAGATCGGGACGAGGTTGCCGTCCTCGATGTTGAACTGCTCGTTCACGGCGAAGCCGAGCACGCGCGCGCCCGACTGCGAGACGAGGTCGTTGGCGGGATTGCGGAGGAAGTTGCCCGCGCGGGTGTAGTGCTGCGTGCCCGCGACGTCCATGATGAAGAAGCCGTCGCCTTCGATGGCGATGTCGGTTGCGACGCCGGTGCCGCCGATCGGCCCGTTGTTGAAGTTGCGCTGGGTGCTCGCGACCGTCACGCCGAGGCCGATCTGCGCGGGGTTGGTGCCGCCGGACGTGGTTCCCGGAGCCGAACCGAGCGAGAAGGTGCGGCTGAAGCTCGGGGCGAACGCCATGCGCGTCGACTTGAACGCGGTGGTGTTCACGTTCGAGATGTTGTTGCCGATGATGTCGAGGCGCCGCGAGTTGGCGACGAGACCAGAGAGACCGGTGAAGAGTGAGGTTGTACTTGCCATGGCGAACTCCTCGTGCGAGACCCTGCGTCAGGCGCTGGCGCGCCTTCCGCGTGTGCTGTTTCCTGGTGATTCGAGCGACTCGAACTGCTCCGCGATCTCCCGCGGCGGAAGCGCCCGCGGCCCGATGGGCAGCGTGGCGTAGGCCGCCGTCTCGCCGCGGATCGCGATCGCGACGTCGACTTCCTCGAAGATGAACTCGTCGCGCGACTCGAGCCTTTCGAGCCGGCGCGACGCGACGTCCGCGACGTAGGTGCGGCCCTCGGCCACGACCGCCGCGCGGCGGGCGCCGCGGCTCTGCGCGAGGTCGAGCGCGCGGCCGACCTGGGCGAGCGTCGCCGGCTCGAGCGCGCTCCCATCGGCGACGACGGGCTCGCGCCCGCTCTCGACTCCGCCCGACTTCGCAAGCGAGAGAAGCTCGAGGAAATCCCCGTCCGCCGCCGAGATCCGCGGCTGCGCGGAGCTCTCTCCGGCCGGGCGCACCGCCGGCTCGAGTCGTCGAAGGAGTTGTCGTGGGTCGATGGTCATGGCGTTTCGCGGGCGGAAGTGCCGGAAAGCGGTTCAGCCGCCGGGCGCAGGCGCGGGAGCGGGCATCGTCTCGTCGTCGATGTACTCGACGTTCTCCATCGGGATCACCCAGTTGTTGTGGAGCAGGAGCCCGATCTCGTCGCCCACGCGCGACACGCTCTTCACGACGCCGCCGACGCGGTTGTTCTCGGTGGAAAGGCCGCCGACGCGCTTTCCGATCAGGTTGCCGGCCGACGCAAGCTGGTTCTGGAAGACGATCGCCTCGAGCCGCTCGCCCATCTCGATGTCGCTCTCGATCGAGCGGATCGAGTTGAGCTGCTCGAGAAGCGCGCTCGAGTCGTTCGGCTTGAACGGATCCTGCTGCTGGAGCTCCGTGAAGATGATCTTCATGAACTCCTCGCTCGACATCTCGTTGAAGCGGCTCTGGAGCGGAGGCGGCGCCGGTGCGGCGGGGTTGACGGTGATCTGGCTCATGTCGGTCGTCCTTGCTGCGGCGACTTCACCGCGTTCGTCACACCCGTTGGTCAGACGGCCCGGCGCATCCTGCGTCCGGCGTCCTGCGATCGCTGCGCCTCGAGCACGCCGAGGAATCCGCCCTTCTGCCCGCGCTCGCCGCGGCCGTCGCGTTCACTTCCGCGCTCGTCGTCGCGGCGGCCCCTGCTCTCGCCGTCGGCTGCGTCCTGCCGCCCGCCGCTGCGTTCGCCGCGGTCACGTGCGTCGGCGCCCGAGCCGTTCGAGTCCTGCCGGAGGTCCCCGCCTTGCGCGAGGTTCGCGACCGGCGCGGCTTCGGTGCCGCGTCCGCCGTGGACCGACATGCGCTCGACGGCGAGGCCTTGGGATTCGAGTCGTTCGCGAAGCATGCCGAGGTTCGCTTCAAGCAAGACCCGTGCCTCGGGGGTGGCGGCCATGAAGTCGGCAACAACTGCGCCGTGCGAGACGCGGAGTTCGATGCGCACCTGGCCGAGCGCGGGCGGCTCGAGTCGCATGGTGATCGCGCCGCCGCGCTGGTTCGAGAGGATGTCGAGGCCCTTGGCCGCGAGCCGCCCGGTGGGCGCGGGATCGAGCGTGGGCTGCGCAAGATCCGCTGCAGGCGCGCCAAGCGTGCCCGAGAGCGTTTGATTCTGAGCCGATGCGGAGGTCATCGCAGCGCCGAACGCCGTAGCGTTCACGGCGCCGCCCATCGTCTCGGTGGTCGCGGCCGCCATGCCGTTGCCGGCCGACGTGTTGATGCTCAGGATGCCCTGCTCGATGGATGCCGCGATCCGCTCGCGCGCCACCGACGTCTCGACCTCGGAGAGCCGTCCAGCCACGGCGTCCGTCGCGCCCGACGACCTCGTGGCCGTGGGCGCGGGCTGGCCGAACGCCTGCGAGACCGCCGACATCGCCTGGTCGGCGCGCGACTGGTTCTGCGACGCAGCGGCATGCTGTGGAAGCCCACGCTGCGGATTGCCCTGCGAACCCCCCTGTTGCCCGCCCGCGGCGTCGCCGCCCTTGCCGGCGGAACCCTGCGCCGATCCATCGGCCGCCTGCGTCGAAACCTGCTGTGCCAGATCGCGCTGCGCATCGGCCGCGGTTCGCGCGGCGTCGCGCGCGACCGGCTGCGTAGCGACCTCCGCCGGCCGGATCGAAGACTGCACCGCCCCGGCGACGGTCGCGGATGTCGCCGTGGCTCCCGTCGCTGCCTGACCCGCCGTCGACGCCGTGTCCTCTGCGATCACGGAGGACGCGGTCATCGCCTGCCCGGCGGATTGCCTCTGCGCGGGCATCGTTGCGTCGATCGCGGCGTTGGCGGCCTGCGTGGCGGCGGCATCCTCGACGACGCCGGCCTGGGCGCGCGCAGCCGCCGCCGACAACGCGGCATCGGCCATCGCCTGCTGCGCGGCTGCGCCCGACGCCGGCTCGGTTGAGCCAGCCGTCGAGTTCGTCGACATCGCGGTGGGCTGCTGCGTCGGCTCGGCAATCGCATCGCCGCGGGCGTCGGCGGCCGCGGGCTCGGTCGACGCATCGCCATCCGCATCGGTGTTCGCCGAGTCGGATGAGGCGCCGCCATCGGCCTGTGGCTCGGTCTCGGTGGAAGGCGTGTTCGACGGCGAGGTCGTCACGACCGCGGCGCCAGCGTCGACGCCGATGTCCGATTCGTCTGTTCTCGAGTCGGAAGGCTCGTTCACCGGCTCCGTGTCGCTTGCCGTCCGGGCCGGCCGCGTGTCCGAAGGCTCAGTTGCCTGCGCCGGCTTGCGCGCCGCGAGGTCCCGACCCAGCACCTCCCGGAAGCTGGACCGGTCCGTTTGAGGTCGGACCTGCTGGCCGGGAAGGGTTCGCGCGGGCAGAATCGGCTGCTGACTCGGCAGAATTGGCGGCATTCGGGGCTCCTGCGTTGATCTCGCTCTCGAGACCAAGCTGACGGAGCCTTTCAAGCAAATCCGTGGCCACCTTCGCCTCCCCCTCGCCCTTGAAGGCCTTGAGGAGCGCCGCCGACTTCGCGGGATTCATGGCGTCGAGGTATGCGACCGCCTGGTCCTCGCGATCCGACGTGACGAGCTCGAGGATCCACTGCTTGCCCTGCTTTGCCGGGGCGGCCTCGAGAAGCCGGACCGCCTTGCGGAACTGCTCCTTGGTCTGCCGCTCCTTCGCGTCGGCGATCGACGTCTCCCACTCGGTCTTCCGCGTGGCGAGCGCCTCCTCGCGCACGGTCACGCCCCGCTCTCGGCTCGAGAGGTCGTCGAGCAGCCGCCGCTGCTCGTCCTGGAGGCTGCGGACCGCGAGCGCCGCGCGCTGCTCGAAGCGCTCGGCCGACACGATCTGCTCGGTGCGCGGCATCGGCGTCTCGAGCAGACGCTTGCGCTCCTCGACGAGCGTGATCTCCTCCGCGGCCTTCATCTCCGCGTCCTCGAGCGCGACCTTCTCCTCCGCGATCGTGGGCCGGAAGATGTCGCGCACGCGCGCAAGGCGCTCTGCGTTGACGCGGCCGCTCGCGAACAGCCAGCCGACGAAGCCGGCGAGCGCGAGGAGATGCGCGAGGACGAGGATCTTGATCAGGTTCTTCATGCGGCACCCCGTTCGTCGTCTGTCCCGTGCTCGAGCTTCGCGCGGCGGGCGATCTCCTGCGCGAACTCGTCGAGCTGGTCGCGCTCGCGACGCGCTTCGTCGGCCTTGAAGGCGGCGAGCCGCCGCTCGCGCAGGATCTCGAGCACGCGCCGCGCGCGGGCCGCCTCGGTGAGGTCCTGCCTCGCCCGCGCGAGGCTCTTCTCGAGGCCCGCGAGCTCGAGCACCGTTCGCTGCGCCTTGCGCAGGAGCCCGACGCTCGCGCCGGCATGATGGCGGAGCGCCGCCGGATCGACGGGCCCCACCAGTTGCGTCCGCCACTCGTCGCGTCCGGCGCTGATCTCGCGCTGGCGTTCGCGCAGCGCATCCTCGAGCGAGCGGCGGTGCCCCTCGATCTTCGAGAGCGCGAGCTTTCGCGCCTCCTCCTCCTTGAGGCGGCGGTCGAGCAGGCGGTCGAGGGTGAATCGGAACCTGGGCATGGGTCGGGTGTCGTCTCGACGGCGGGCCGGGCACGGGCGCGGCCCGAAGGGCTATCTCGATATCGGCGCGGCGGCGGCCGGTCTTGCGGGGCCGCCCCCGTGCGGAGGCGGCCGCTTGGCCGCACTTTCCGCAGAGAGCGAAAGTTCGACGAGCGCGCGGAGCGTGAGCGGCAGGTCCGTCCGCTCGTCCTGCACCTGCCGCAGGAACTTGTCGAGCGTGGGCCGAAGGGCGATCGCCGCGTCGACCTCGGGATTCGAGCCCTTCGCGTACGCGCCGATCTGGATCAGCTCCTCCGCCTCCTTGTAGGCGGAGAGGAGACGCGAAATGTGCCGGCGCGCCTTCAGATGGTTCGGATCGGAGATCTGGTCGGCCACGCGCGAGATCGACGCGAGGATGTCGATCGCGGGAAAGTGCGAGCGTTCCGCCAGCTTGCGCGACAGCACGATGTGCCCGTCGAGGATGCCCTTCGCGGCGTCGGCGATCGGCTCGGTCATGTCGTCGCCCTCGACGAGCACGGTGTAGAAGCCGGTGATCGATCCGCCGCCGGCGAGGCAGCCCGCCCGCTCGAGCAGCCTCGGGAGCATCGCGAAGACGCTCGGCGTGAAGCCCTTCGTCGCCGGCGCCTCGCCGGCCGAGAGGCCGATCTGCCGCTGCGCCTGCGCGAACCGTGTGACCGAGTCGAGCATGAGCATCACGTCGAGGCCCTGGTCGCGGAAGAACTCGGCGACGCTGCACGCCACGGTCGCGGCGCGCACGCGCATGAGCGGGCTCTCGTCGCCCGTCGCCACCACCACCACCGAGCGCTGCAGCCCTTCCGGACCGAGCACGTGCTCGAGGAACTCGGGCACCTCGCGGCCGCGCTCGCCGATCAGGCCGATGACGTTGACGTGCGTGCTCGCGCCGCGGGCGATCGAGCCGAGCAGCGTCGACTTGCCGACGCCCGGGCCTGCGAAGATCCCCATCCGCTGGCCCTTGCCGATGGTGAGCATCGAGTCGATCGCGCGCACGCCGGTCGGAAGGATGTCCCGGATCACGCCGCGGGTCAGCGGACTGGTGCGCGGCGGCCACATCGGCTGCGGCGAGCCCGGCGGAATGTCGCCCTTGCCGTCGATCGGGCGGCCGAGGGCGTCGACGACGCGTCCGAGCCACCACTCGTTCACTCCGACGGTCGAGTACGGCTGCTCTCCGACGACCGTCGCGCCGGTCGCCACGCCGTCGGCCTCGGCGAGCAGCATCACGAGCGCGCGGGTTCCCTCGAACCCGACCACCTCGCCGCGCGGCCAGTCGCCGCGGTTCGGCACCGAGACGCGCACGAGCGAGCCGACGGGGAGCGGAAGCTGCTCGACCGAGAGGACCAGCCCCTTGACGGCGCGCACCGTGCCTGCGATCTCGCGCGGCTCGATCGCGCGCACGGCCTGCTTGACCGAGGAAAGCCTCACGGCGCGACCCCGTCTTCGGCCGCCGCGGGCGGTTCGGGATCATCGGAGGGGCGGGCGGGGTCTTCCGCTTCCGCCGACGGAACGGCGTGGTCGGTCGTGGTCGCGGACGCGGCGGCGGATGCAGGCGCGGCGGCGGCCTCGGGTGCGGGCGCGGGCTCGCCGGCACCGACGATTCCCTCGCGCATCCGCCGGAACAGCGTCTCGATGCGCGCGTCGACCGTTCCCTCGCTCGAGCGGATGTAGCAGCCGCCGCGTGCGATGCCGGCGCGGGCGCGCACCGCCACGTCGGCCTCGGGCGGCAGCGCCGCGCACAGCGACGGCAGCGACTCGCGCACGAGCGCCTCGTCCTCGGGCGCGACCTCGATCGACACGCGCGTCGCCCGCGCGAACAGCGCGACGGCCTGCTCGACCTGTCGGAGCACCGCCTTCGGCTCGGCGCGGATGTGTTCGCGCACGATCGACTCGGCGATCGCGATCGCGATCCCCGCGAGCTCGCGTTCCGCGTGCCGGAGGAGTTCCTCGCGGATCCCGATCCAGCGCATGAACTCGGCGCCGAAGCTCTCCTCGAGCGCCTTGATCATCACCTCGTGGGTCGTGCGGGACTCCTCGCGGCCGGCGACCTCGCCCGCGGCGCGCCCCTCGGCGAGGCCGACCGCGTATCCCTCCTCCTTGCCTTGCTCGAAGCCCGACTCGCGCGACTCGCTGTAGATGCGCTCGACCTCGCGCTTCGCGTCGGCGACCAGACGGTCGGCCTCGGCGCGGGCCCGCGCGAGCGCCTCCTCCGCGTTGCGGCGAAGGTCGCCGAGGTCGTGGAGGCTCGTTCCCGCGAAGGTCGGCTTCGATGCTGTGGACTTGATGACGGCCATCGTTCCTTGCTTCCATCACGCCGCGCGCCGCACGCGCTCACACCACGACGTCGTTCTCGCCGCCACGGCCCGCGATGATGATCTCGCCGGCCTCCTCGAGCCTGCGTACCACGTCGACGATCTTCTGCTGCGCCGCCTCGACGTCGCTGATGCGCACCGGCCCCATGAACTCCATGTCCTCGCGGATGGTCTCGGCCGCGCGCGACGACATGTTGTTGAGGATCTTGGCCTTGAGGCCCTCCGACGCGGTCTTGAGCGCGAGCACCAGCTGGTCGTTCTCGACTTCCTTGAGCACCGCCTGGATGCCCTTGTCGTTGACCATGTTGATGTCCTCGAAGACGAACATGCGGCGGCGGATCTCGTCGACAAGCTCGGGATCCTCGCTCTCGACGCCCTGCATGATGGTGCGCTCGGTCGAGCGGTCGACGAGGTTGAGGATCTCGGCGACCGTCTCGACGCCGCCCACCTTCTCCATCGACGAGGTGATCATGTTCGAGAGCCTGCTCTCGAGCGACATCTCGACCTCGCGGATCACCTCGGGGTTCGTCTGCTCCATGTGCGCGACGCGCCGCACGACCTCGATCTGCTTCGCGGGCGGCAGGCCGATCAGGATCTCGCTCGCCTTGTGGTGCGAGAGATGGCTCACGATCAGCGCGATCGTCTGCGGATGCTCGTCCTGGATGAAGGTGAGCAGGTTCGCGCTTTCCGCCTTCTGGAGGAAGCTGAACGGCGTCTTCTGGACCTGCGTCTGGATCTGCTGGATGACCTTGTCGGCCACCTTCGAGTCGAGCGAGTTCTTGAGGAGGTTCTTGGCGTACGCGAAGCCGCCCTCGCGCACGTAGCCCTGCGCCATCGCCAGCGAGTAGAACTCGCGGATCACTTCCTCTCCGAGCTCCTTGGGAACGTCGCCGAGCGCCGCGAGCGCACGCGTCACTTCCTCGACCGACTCGGTCGGAAGCTCCTTGAGCAGCTTGCCGGCGGCGTCCGAGTCGAGCAGCAGCAGCAGGATCGCGCTCTTCAACGTGCCGTCGAGCTCTTCGGCGGACTTCGGCAGCTTCATTCCAGGGCGATAGACCATGGTTCATCTCCTCCGCGGGTCAATCCTGGTTTCGCATCCAGCGGCGCAGGATGCCCGAGAGCTCCTCGGGATCGCGCGTCGCGAGGTCGTTGAGCTGGTCGAGCATCTGCTGGCGACGCAGGCTGTCGTCGTCGAGCTCCATGCCCTCGAGCGCGGGCGTCGCCTCGTCGGCCTCGCCGATGATGTCGCCGCCGTCGGACTCGAGCATCGGCGGGACGCCGGCGAGCTCCTCCGCGTTCGGCAGCTGCTCGCGCATCGACGCCTTCTTCGCGATGTTGAACATGAAGAAGAGGCTCACGATCGCGAGGACGCCGAGGCCGATCGGCTTGATGAGCCCGCCGCCCGAGATCGAGATGCCGCCGCCACCGACCCCGCCGCCGCCGCCGCCGAGCACGATCTCGCCGATGTTGGCCGCCATCGAAGGCTCGGGAAGCTCTTCCCTGAAGTCGTAGAACCAGCTCACCTCGACGACGCCCTTCTTCGCGTCCTCGAAGGCGTCGGTGGCGACGAGCGGCTCGACGAGCTTCTTGATGCGCGCGACTTCCTCGTCGCGCACCGCGGAGATCATCGCCTCGTCGGGCTCCTTCGCCTCCGCGCCATCTCCCGCCGGGTTCCGCAGCTTCCACACCTTGACGAAGTAGCTCCACGGGATCGCGACGCCGACGTCGATCTTGGTGGCGTAGCCCGTCGGATCGATCTCGGTCTCCTGCGTGCCGGGAATCTGCGAGAGATAGCGGAGATCCGAGCGCTCGGTCGAGGATTGGCCGGCCCCGCTCGGGGTCGACATCACCTGCATGCCCGTGTTCGGCACGGTTCCCGGCTCGCGCATCGGCGTCGCGCCCTTGGTGTCCGACGTCTGCGTCGACTCGCTGATCGGCACCGAGATCCCGTCCCTGAACTCGGTGCGGGTGCGCTTGCGCTCGACGGTGACGACCTGCGGATTGACCGCGATGCGCACGCCCTCGATCGAGGCGAGGATCTGCCCGAGCCGCGCCTGCACGGCGTCGGCGATCTTGAGCGACTGCTCGAGGTTCTCGCCGGCGGCGCCCGCGCGGCCGAAGGTCGTCCTGTAGCTCTGCGTTCCGTCGGTGACCGAGACGTTCTCCGGCTTGAGCCCCGCCTGCGTGCCGGCGACCATCGCCGCGATCGCGTCGACCTGCTCCTGCGTGAGCCCGCCCATGCGCATGACGACATGCACGCTCGCGGTCTGCACATGGCGCGACGCGCCGAGCGGCGTCGCCGGCTTCGGGGAGATGAACACCGTCGCGTTCTTCACGTTGCGGAAGCCCGCGATCGTGCGCGAGAGCACGTTCTGCAGCGCGACGAGCTTCTTCGTCTCGCTCTGGCGCGTCGTGTCGAACGGACTGTCGAGCCCGATCATCGCCTCGAAGTCGATGCCCGCCTCGCTGCCCCCGCCCTGCTCGGCGAAGCCCGCGAGGAGCTCCGCGTGCCGTTCGGCCGGCACCATGAGCCGCCCGTTCTCCTCGACGTAGGCGACGCCGCGGTTCCCGAGATACGTCTTGGCCTGTTCGTACGCGGTCGCCGTCACCGAGAACGGAACGGTCGTGACCGTGGCGCTCCACTGCGCGACGAGGAAGAGCCCCATCGCGACGATGACCATGAGGCTTCCCGCGAGCAGCTTCGCCGTGGACGATAGTCCCGTGAGCCTGCCTCGGATGAGTTCGAGCGTGTTCCGCAATGCCTGCACGCGTAGGCCTCCATGCCTGTTGCGCCGCAACGACCGGTGAATGTGAGCGCGGCGCAATGGCGCCGACGCCGGACGCGACGCCATCCTGGCGAGGCGCGCCGTGAGAACCCTCATCGGCACGGCGCCGTTTCACGCCGCAAAGACCGCGCAGGAAATGGCGAAAGTTGCGCGCATGCGCGCAGGATGCGCCGAACCTGCGGAACGTGCCGAGGGGGCGCGGCATCGCGCGCCGCCGTTGTCGGCGGGCGTCTTCACGGGTCCTCGGGCGGGCGCGGTGGCGCGGCCGCGTCAGACGCGGATGTTGCGGACCTCGTCGTAGGCGTCGACGACCTTGTTGCGCAGCGCAAGCAGCATGCGGAAGGCGGAATCCGCCTTCTGGGTCGCGATCATGACGCCCTCGATGTCGTCGCGCTGGCCCGTCAAGAGGTCGTTGGTCGCCTGGGTGGCGTCCTGCCCGGCCTGGTTGACCTTCTGGATCTCATCGCGCAGATGCTGCATGAAGTCCTCGCCCGACGCGCCCCGGTCCTGACGGGAGATGCCCGTGGACTGGGTGTTGACGCGGGAGACGATTCCGAGCGGATCTGTCATGGATGGCCTTCCGACTTGCTAGCACACGGCGTGCCAGCGTCCCTTCGCATCAGCTGATGATCGACAGGGACGCGCTGATCATCGTCTTCGAAGCCTCGATTGCAGCAAGATTGGCGTCGTAGGTGCGGGTCGCCAGCATGGCGTTGGCCTGCTGGACGACGGGGTCGATGTTCGGATAGCGGACGTAGCCCTGGCCGTCCGCGAGCGGGTTCCACGGCTCGAAGGCGCGGCGGAAGTCGTTGCGGGGCTGGATCGCGGCCACGTGGACTCCGAGCGGGTTGCCCGACGCCGGGTCGCCGGAGGAGAAGTAGACGACCTGCTCGGAGAACGGCGGGTTCCTCGACTTCGGGTCGACGGGCACGTCGATGTTGGCGATGTTCGCGGCGATCGCGTCGAGCCGGGTGCGGTTCGCGACGAGGGCGGAGGTCGAGATGTCGAACGAGGTGAACATGGGTGTCTCCGGTCAGGCTGCTGCGCGTCACATGCGTTCGCGGATGGCGGTGTTCAGGAGCTCGAACTGGTTCCGAAGGAGCTGCGACGCGATCCGGAAGCTGTAGACGTTCTCCTGCATCTTCTGCATAAGCCTCTCGACGCTCCGGTCGTTTCCGTCGTGGAACATGATGTTCTCGGCGAGGACCTGCGGCTTGAGCTGGGTGCCGTCCTCGGTGAAGGCGACCGGCGCCGTCTCGTCGAAGGCGAGGCCGCCGCGGCCGTCGACGCGCCCCTGGTCGAGCGCGTCGCGCAGCGCATGCTGGAACGCACCCGGGCTGACGTCGGTCGGGCGGAAGCCCGGGGTCTCGATGTTGGCGAGGTTTCCCGCGAGGAGCCGCTGCCGCGCCGACATGTACTGGAGCGAGCGCTCGAGCGCGGGAAGGCTTGAACTGCCGTGAAGACCTTCGATCATGGGTTCTCCTCAGAGTTCGGCGGGAACAAGCGCCTCTTCCTTCCACTTCTTGAGCTTGAGCCCGAGGGTGCGGACGCCGATTCCAAGCGCCTTGGCGCTCTTCTGGCGGTGCCCGCGGAAGCGCTCGAGCGTCGCGACGATGGAGCGGCGCTCGATCTCGTCGAGCGTCAGCCGCCCGTCGCAGACGAGGCTCGGAAGTCCCGAGCTGTCGGCCGCCGCGGCGAAGGCGGCCGGCGACGGCGTGGCGTGGGCCGCGCCGTTGGACGACGGAGCCGCGCCGATCAGCGTGCCGGCGGCCGCCGCGGAGAAGGTCTCGATGATCGGCGGGTCGATCGGGCGCGAGAGGCGCACGCCGACGCCTCCGGCCGGGGCGGCCGGGGCCGCGGAGCCGTGGGCCGTGCCGTGCGCCGCGCTGTGCGCCACCAGCCACGGCGCGACGAGCTCCCCGGGAATCGTGTCGCCCGCGGCGAGCACCGCCGCGCGCTCGCAGAGGTTCTGGAGCTCTCGCACGTTGCCGGGCCATCCATACTCGCTGAAGAGCGCGAGCGCCTCCTTCGTGAGCTTCTTGCGGCGCCCGCCCTCGCGGTCGGCGACGAGGCCTAGGAAGTGCTCGGCGAGTTCGGCGACGTCGACGAGCCGCTCGCGCAGCGCCGGCATTCGGATCGGAAGGACGTTGAGACGGAAGAAGAGGTCGCCGCGGAACCGTCCTGCGTCGACCTCGCGGGTCAGGTCGCGGTTGGTGGTCGCGAGGATGCGGACATCGGCCCGCTGCGCCACGCTCGACCCGACGCGCTCGAAGCTCTTCTCCTGCAGCACGCGCAGCAGCTTCGCCTGCAGGTCCGGTGGGATCTCGCTGATCTCGTCGAGCAGGAGCGTGCCGCCGTCGGCGAGCTCGAAGCGGCCCTTGCGCAGCCGGTCCGCACCGGTGAACGCGCCCTTCTCGTGGCCGAAGAGCTCGCTCTCGAGGAGCGCCGACGAAAGGGCCGCGCAGTTGATCGCGAGGAACGGGCCCGACGACCGCGGGCTGTGCTCGTGGATGTGCCGCGCCGCGACTTCCTTGCCCGTTCCCGACTCGCCGGTGATGAGCACCGTGCCGTGACTCGCGGCCATCGGCGCGAGCTTCGCGCGCAGGTCCTCCATCACGGGGCTCGAGCCGATCATGCGGTGGCTCTGCGCGCGGCGCGTCTGCGGCGTCGCCACGGCGCGGAGCACCTGGTTCTCGCGCAGGAGCCGCGCGTGCTCGAGGCCGCGGTCGACCGAGATCGTGAGCTCGTCGCCCGAGAACGGCTTGGTGACGTAGTCGAACGCGCCCTTGCGCATCGCCTCGACGGCCGTCTCGATCGAGCCGAACGCGGTCATGAACACGACCGGAAGCTCAGCGTCGATCTTGCGGATCTCCTCGAGGAGCTCGAGCCCGTTCATGCCCGGCATCTGAAGGTCCGTGACCACGCACTCGGGCCGCTTCTCCGCGATCCGCGCAAGCGCCGCCCGCGCGTCGGGAGCCGTGAACACCGTGTGTCCCTTGCGGCTCAGGATCGCGGCGACGCTGTCGCGCATCAGTTCCTTGTCATCGACGACCAGTACCTTGCCCATACGGATGACTCCTTCATCCAGCGTTTGCGTGGACTGTTTGATTGCCGCCGATCCTTCGGCGGACCGCCTCTCCGAGCGACACGCCTTCGGCGGCCGCCACTGTGGAAGGCTCGAGCGGAAGCGAGAGCTCGAGCCGTGCGCCCGTGCCGCGTCCTGCGGCAGAGCGGGTTGCATCCGCGCAGGCGGTCATGCCGCCGTGCGCGTCGACGATGCGGTGGACGATGGCGAGCCCGAGGCCCGTCCCTTCCTCGCGCGTCGTGAAGAAGGGATTGAAGATCCGCTCCCGGGCGTCGGCGGGGATGCCAGGCCCCGTGTCCTCGACGGCGAGCACGATGAAGCCGCGCCGCGCGCCGTCTGCGGTGCGCAGGCGCGCCTCGCGCGCCGAGAGCGTCACCTCGCGGACGGGCATGCCGCGCATCGCCTGGGCAGCGTTCCGGATCAGGTTCGAGACGGCCTGCGCGACGAGCGGTCCGTCCGCGACCAGCCGGCAGTCGCCGTCGACGTCGATGCGCAGGTCGACGTCGTCGCGCTCGAGCAGCGCCTCGCAGTCGCTGGCCGCGAGCTCGAGGATCTCGCGCGCCGAGGTCGGCACCGCGTTGATGCGCGTGTCGCGGGCGAAGCTCAGCACGTCGCCGACGATCCGGTCGAGGCGCCGCGCCGCGCGGAGGATCTTCTCGACGCTCGACACCGACTGCGGGTTGCCCGCGACGTCGGACGCGAGCATCTCCGCGTTGAGCGCGATCGCGCCGAGCGGGTTCCGGATCTCGTGGGCGATGCCGGCGGCCATCTCGCCGAGCGCGGCGAGCGAGCGCGAGCGACGCAGCCGCTCGTTCGCCTCGGCGAGTTCGCCCTGGAGCCGCTCGACCTGCGCCGTGAGGGCGGCGTGCGTCTCCTGGAGCCGTGCGGTCGCCTCGTTGAAGGCCCGCATGAACTCGGCGAAGTCGCCATCCTGACCCGTTGCGTTCGCCATCAGCCTGCCTTGTCCGTGAACCGTGGTTGACCCGTGCCCTGCGGCGGCTTGTACGCGCGCTGCGCCGTCGCGCCCGACTCGACCTTCTGCATGCCGTCCGCGGCGTCGCGGCGCCTCGACCGGAGCTCGCGGACGAACGCCTTGTCGCGGACGCCGACCGCGTCGAGCACGGCCTTCATCTCCGCGTTGATGGTGCGCAGCGGCCCGACGTCGTCGTTGGTGAGCTCCGCCGACTTCGCGAGGGCGACCCACTCGTCGTCGAAGGCGCGCATCGCCTTGATGAGCGCATCGCGCGCGTCGAGATGCCCATTGAGCGCGGTCTCGGCCTCGGCGGGCGTGCAATCGCCGCGACTTGCGCCGTCGACGATCGCAAGGACCTTGGACTCGAACTCGGCGAGATCGAGCAGCGCCTTCGCGCTCTTCAGCCGGGCCTTTGCGATCTCAAGCAGCCTGTCGGACCCCGTTGTACTCATGGAACACCCCCTTGACCTGTTCCCGGCGTTGGAGAATTCACGTTCGACGCCACCCTGCCGGCGGGTGGGCGGTTTCTCAGCCATGTCTCCCAGCTCTCGCGCGCAAGGATGCCGCCGCCCACGAGGAACGCCTCGTCGGGGAGCTGCGCGAGCCTCAGCTGGGCGCGCCGATGCGCGATCTCGGCGCGCGTGGCGTCGCCGATCCTGTCGCAGGCGTTGACGATCTGGATCAGCGCCACCATCGACAGCGCGTGATCCGGGTACTTTCGGTCGACGATCTCGTAGAGCGAGATCGCCTCCTCGAACTGCTCGAGGTCGAACGCGGTGTTGGCGCGCGCGAGGTAGGCCCGGCGCAGCATGTCTGTGCCGAGGCCGTCGAGCGGCTGCGCCGACTTCTCGAACGCCGCGATCGACTGGTCGAACGCGCGCCTCGCCTCCACCAGCCGGTCGCTCGCGTCGCGGCTCAGCTGCATGCGGCGCGCCACCGAGACGTCGCCGGTCGCGGCCTGCTTGCGTGCGGCGCGCGCCACCTCGACGAGGCCTTCGCCGAGACGGAAGCGCAGCTCTCCCGAGCGCGGATCGTCGGGGCGGCGCAGGAGCGCCTCGCGAAGGGTCTCGACGCTCTTCACGAAGTCGCCGCGCTCGAAGCTCAGGCGCGCGAGGACATCGAGCGCGTCGAAGTACTCGTTCGCCGACGGCTGCAGGCCGAAGTCGCCGTCGAGCACGCGCTGAAGGAGACCGAGCGCGTCCGCGCCGCGGCCGCCGGAGGCGAGCGCGCGCGCCATCGGAACGACCGAGCGGACCGCGAAGGGCCCCGTTTGGGACACGGCGATGGCGGCCTGGTAGCCGCGCACGGCGTCGTCGAACGCGCCCTCGGCGTGGCTGAGCCCCGCGATGCGCCAGAAGCCCTCGGCGCGGCGCGGATCGTCGGGATTGGCGACGTCGATGTATGCCTGGAAGTTGGCGACCGCGGCGTCGCGCCAGCCCGCGAGGTCGTAGCTGTCGGCGGCCGCCCACAGGCTCGAGGCGACCGTGCCGTCCTGCGCGCTTCGGACCTCGGGGGCCGCGGCGTGCGCGGCGAACGAGTCGCCCGCGCGGCGGAGCAGGCGGTTGATCCTTGCGCGGTCCTCGGGGTCGACCGATGTGCCCGCGGGCACGGTCCCGAGCATGCGGAGCGCCTCCTCGCGCGCCGCGGTCGCCACCCTCAGCAGCGATTCCGCGCTCGAACCTCCGTTCGGACGGATCGTCGACGCGAGATCGGCGTAGGAGAGCGCGAGCGCGGGCTGTTCGTTCGCGAGCGCCGAGTCCGCCCTCGAGATCAGCACCGTCTCGATCTCGCGGACCGTGTCCGGGTGCGACTGCTTCCACACGAGTTCGCGCAGCTGCTGGAAGTCGCGCAGCGACTCGTTGGTCTCGCCGCGCAGCGAGTGCGTCAGCCCGCGCCCGAGGAGCGCTTCCTGACGCAGCCGGCCCGCGTGCTCGGCCTTCACCGCGCGCTCGAAGACGCCGTGCGCCGCGTCGACCTCGTTGAGCGCGACGAGCGTGCGGCCGAGGCCGATGTCGATCATTCCCGCGATGGCTGTGCCCGGGGTCACGAGCGTCGATGCATGTTCGAACTCGCGCTTCGCCTCCGCGAAACGGCCTTGGCGCCGCAGCGCCTCGCCGAGAAGGCCCGAAAGCTCCGCGAATGCGTCGGACGAGACCGCGTCGCCCGCGTCCGAAGCGCCCTCGAGCCTGCGCAGGTCGAGAAGCAGGCGGTTCGCCGCGTCCTCCATGCGGCCGAGTCCGAGGCGGATCTCGGTCGCGCGCGCGATGGCCCACGCTTCCTCGGCTGCCGGCAGCGAGGGATCGGCGCGGAACTCGTCGATCGCCGCGAGCAACGCTTCCGCTGAGCGCGACATGCTGCTGTCCTCGCCGCGCAGGATCCCGAGCAGCGCGTCGCGTCGAACGCGGCGCTTCAGCTCGTCCGCCTCGCGGCTGTCGCCGGTCGATGCGACGAGCGAGATCGCGTCCTGCATGCGGCCCACGCGGACGAGGCTCTCGGTGTAGCGCTTGACCTGCTCGGACGTCAGCGCCCAGCCCGCATCGCGCGCCTTCTCGTAGGCCTCGATGATGCGGTCGTCGTTCTCCTTGGCGGGAAACTCGACGCCGCGCAGCTGCGCCGCGATGTAGTCGCCGGTCGTCGCGTGGAACCTCGGGAGCAGCTCGGGCGGCGCCTTCTCGAGGTTGGGCGCGACGACGCCGAAGAGCACCACGCGCGCGGCCTTGAACTCCCCGTCGGCGATCAGTTCCTCGGCCTGCGCGAGCGCGCCTTCGAAGTCGTCGACGGGCGGCGCGGACTGGCGATAGTGGATCGCGGCGGCGATTCCGATCGTGCCGACCACGAGGAGCGGCGCCTGCCAGCTGTTGGCGGCGTGCGCGAGCATCTTCTGGAACTTCGTCTTCGGCTTCGCCGGCGCAGCCACGGGTGCAGCCTCGCCGCCCTTCGCGGCGTCGCCCTTCGCGGCGTCGCCCTTCTTGGCGTCGTCCTTCTTCGCATCGTCCTTCGCCTTCGCGTCGGACTTCGAATCGGAAGCTGGTTGCGGCTTGCTCGACACGACCCTCAGAATCCTTCCGAGCGCGCGGAATGCGCGAAACGGCCATTTCCAGGATCAGTCCAGAGGTCAATCCTTGACCTCGATGCGCGACTGATCCGCCTTCGACACCGACACCTGTCCGGTCAAACCTCACGTCACGCCACCGCCTTGGCGCAGGACGACAACTCCTGCGGGCGGAGGACCGCTCCAACGTCGGAACGGCCCGTATCTCTCATCGGCAGGCGGACGGAGAATCCTCCAAAGGCAAAAACTGCTCGGCCTTCGGTCGGGGTCGGATCAATGCGTTCAAACGGCAAATCCTGCGCGACCGAAACCCATGAAACGGTTCGGTGAGACGGTTCGGTGAGACGGATCAGCGGGACGGGTCAGGCACGGTCGCCCGCGTCGCCGCCGCGGCTCGCCGTCCCGACCGCGCCGGCGTCGACGACCGCGGTTCCGCTGACGACCTCCGCCGGACCGTCGCCGGCGGGCTGGAAGTATGCGAGCAGCATCATCATCGGCGAGAAGACGGTGACCAGCGCGAGCACCGATCGGAACAGGCGGGCGCGCCACGATGCGGGTCCGCCGTCGCGGCCGATCACGGCGATGCCGAGCAGGCGCTTGCCGATCGAGCGGCCGAACGCCACGTCGCCGATCGCGCCGAGCAACCAGCCGCCCGCAAGGACGGCGACGCACGGGAACGCGCTCTCGATGTTCGCGCTCAGCGCGGGGTGCTCGAAGAGCCGTTGCGGGCTTCCGCCGACGATCGCCCACGTGATGGCGAACGCCGGCGCCGCATCGACCGCGAACGCGAGCATGCGGCGGCTGAGCGCAGCACCGCCCGGCCTGAGCGGCCTGCCCGCGACGGGCTTGGCGTCCATGCTGCCGACGACGACCAGCGTCGCGACCATGAGCGCAAGCGACGCGACGCCGATGATCGGAAGGTGGATCCAGTTCCCGGAGGCGAAGCCGGGCGGGGCGAGGGTGACCGGCTCGAGCGGCGCGTTCGCGGAGGGCCGGATCGTGCGCACGGTGCCGCGCCCCTCGGAATCGAGCTCGACGAGCACGGCATCCGATCCGAACGGCGCGACCATCCACGGCCGGGCGGGTTCGTCGAAACCGGCCCATGCGGTCGCGCGCCCCTGCCGCAGCACCGAGAGGCTGATCCGCGCGTCTTCGCGGCCGTCGGGAACGCTGCGGCCGACGAGAACGATGCGCCCCTCGAGCGCGAAGGCGCCGACGACCGACGCACCGTCGATCCCGGGAAGCCGCTCGACCTGCCACGAGCCCTTCGCAAGACGCGCGATGGCCGGCGCCCCGCCGTCGAAACCAATCGCGCAGAGCGTGTCTGCGTCGCGGAAGAGCCTCCATCGCGCGCCAGCGGGTTGACCGACGCCGTCGAGCGGCGGCAGCGGCGTGTCGGTCCATTCCGCACCCGCGTCGGCCGCGAGCGATGCGATCGCAAGCCGCTCGGTTCCGTCCTCTTCACGAAGCGCGCGCGCGATGAAGACGGTGCCGCCCGCGAGTTCGGCATCGATGATCCGCCCGCGGCTGTCGAGCGGCGAAAGGACCTTGGGGCCCGGCCGCGGCTCGCTGTACCAGTGTCCGACCGCCTGATTTCGCTGCGCCCGCGTCAGGAGGACGAGACGCTTGCGGTCGCCCTCGGCGCGCAGCACGACCACCACCGAGCTGCCCTCGGCCGCGATGGCCTCGGGCTCCGACGTGAGCGCCATCACGAGACGCTCGGTGGGCGCCGGCTCGACCGAGGCGTGATGCATGAGGAGGTAGCGCGGCCCGTCTGCGCCGCGCGATCGGCCGGGGACGGGCGGCGCGATGCGCTCGACCGCCCACCACACGTGCCCGTCGCCGGCGGCGCCGCTTCGCAGCGAGCCGGGAGGATCCGCCGACGCCTGCGCGGCGACCGTGAGGACGGCGAGCAGGACGAGCGGGAAGCCAGCGACGCAACGCCCCGAGGCGAAGGTTGGGAAGAAAGCCGAGAGCGCGAGCACCAGGTGCCCGGCTCCGGCAGCGAACGACCGCAGCGCGCGAGGATCCATCGGGCCTCAGTTTCCCTTCGGCGTCGACGGCAGCGGTCCGGCTGGCCGCACGACTTCGGTTCCGTCATGCAGGATGATCTCGGCGGGCGCGAGGGAGAGGCGCAGCTCGTCGAGGTTGAAGAACCTCTCGCGCGCACGCGGCTTCCTGCGCTCGAGCGCTTCGCCGTCGAGCGTGAGCGAGGCCTGCGCCTTCGAGCGCGGCGCCTCGATCAGCACCCTCGTCGCGGTGCGTGGCCACGCGCCGATCGCGAGTCCATCGCGCGAGACCGGCTTGAACTCCGAGAGGTTTGCGCGCGCGATCTCGACGCCCTCGCGGTCCGCGACGCGGACGTGGGCCGCGAGACCATCCGGGCCGAAACGCATCGTCGCGACGGTGGCGTCGGTCGGCGACCAACGCACCTCGAAGCGGTCGGCGATCGAGGTCGCGGACTCCGCACCGCCCCGCTCCACCGGGCTCCACTCGCCGGCGATCGGCGCGAGACCGAGCAGGAAGCGAAGGCTCGCGGGCGTGAGCAGCGTGAGTTCGGCAGCGCCGACGGCGGATGTCCTCTCGCCGCGCGTCGCTTCGGCCGCGCGTTCATAGACGTGCATGCGCGACGGCTCGTTCGGGGGCGCGAAGTAGATCCAGCTCCTCGCGCCGTCGCCCCCGAGCCACGCCCACGTCTTGCCGAGAAGCCTCAGCTCGAACGCGCCGCGGCCGCGCGTCGAGAGATAGATGAACCCGTCGAGCTGGTCCTCCTGTATCCGGTCGCCGTCCGGATAGCGGAGAACCGTCGCTGCCGGAGCTTCGAAGACCTCGAGAAGCGCGACGCGCGCGTCGTGCGCGGCCACGATCGGCGCGAACCAGTCCCGCGCGCGCGCAAGCTGCGCCTCGCGCGCGGCCTCGGACTCCGCCAACCCGTCCGGAGCGGGCGCGTCCGAGGACGGCGCGCGTGGCGGACAGCCCATGAGGACCGCCGCCGCGCCCAGCGCGCAGGCTGCGCGCAGCCACGCGACCGCAGGCCGGTCACCAGGCGCCATCGAGCACCTCGCCGAGCTGCTCGGTGACTTCCTTCATCCCCGCCTCGTCGAGCTTCGGATTCACGACGCCGACCGGCTGCTCGCCCTCGGCCGCGCCCTTGGGAAGGACCTGCCATGTCTCGACCCCGGCCTCGCTCGACGTCCCCGTCACCCGCAGGAGCTTCTTGCGCGTCAGGAGCAGCATGAGCACGAACCGGAAGCGAACGCGGTGCGGCCGGTCGTCACCGCCGAGCCGCTCGAAGAGGTCGAGCAGCGTCTGGTCGTCGACGAAGCCGCGGCGCTTCTCGTCGGGCGCGGCGACGGTCGACTTCCAGAACGCGATGACGCCCTTCGGCCTGTTGCCCGACTCCCAGCCCGCGGCGCTGAAGTCGACGCGCGCGAGTGGCATGCTCGGATCGTCCTCGCGCTCGACCAGCGCGACGATGCAGGGCGTCCCCGGCTCGAGCGCCGCGCCGGTGGCCGCGCAGCGACCCGTGAATCGACCGATGTCCCAGGATGAGGTAAGTCTGCTCATGAGCGGGCGATCATACGGTCTCCTCCGTATCATCGCGGGCCGTGCCGGGACTGCGACAAGGCTCCCAGTGGACCGATGTGCTCGAGATCGCGATCGAGCTCGCTGTCATCTGGCTGGTGGTGCTGGTCGTCTTCCGCTTCCTCCGCGGGACCCGCGGCGCCGGCGCGATCAAGGGATTTCTCCTGCTCACCGTCGCCCTCGCGCTCCTGGTGCGCGTGCTCGGCGACGCGACCGACGGCTTCGAGCGGCTACGGTTCCTCTTCGACCGCGCGTTCAACCTGCTGGCGATCCTGCTGATCGTGGTCTTCCAGCCCGAGATCCGCGCCGCGTTCGCGCGGATCGGGCGCGCCAAGCTCTTCCGCCGGCCCTCCCCCGCCGCGGCAGGCCTCGCGAGCGAGATCGCGGAGGCGGCCGAGCTCCTCGCCAAGAACCGCTGCGGCGCGCTCATCGTCATCGAGCGGCGGATCGGGATCGGCGACCTCCTCGCGGGCGGAGTCGAGCTCGACGCCAAGCCTTCGTCGACCCTGATCGAGAGCATCTTCTGGCCGAACAGCCCGCTGCACGACCTCGCGCTTGTGATCCGCGGCGGCCGGATCTGGGCGGCGGGCGTGCAGCTGCCGCTTGCGGACGGCGCCGAACTCCCGGCGCAGCTCGGCGCCCGCCACCGCGCGGCGATGGGCGTGACCGACGAGTCCGACTGCATCGCCGTCGTCGTGAGCGAGGAGACGGGACAGGTGCGCATCGCCGAGGCGGGAACGCTCACGTCGCCGATCGATCCGGCCCGGCTCGCCGGGGAGATCGCCTCGCGGCTCGAGCGCGGCGCGGCGCGCGGCGAGGGCGGACTGTCCGCGGAGAGCCTTCCCTCGGCGGGAGGCGCGACATGAACGCGACGCGACGGCGGCTCGTCGATCTCGCGACCGTCACGGCGATCACCGTGATCGTCTGGTTCTGGGCCGCCGGCCAGACGGCGCAGACGAGGATCATCGCGTTCGACGCGGTCATCGACTCGGGCGATCCGACGAGGCTGCTGGCGACGCCTGCCGAACCGCTCCACCTCACGGTCGAGCTCAAGGGCTCGCGCCAGGCCGTCCTTGGCGCGACCCAGTCGCTGAGCGGCCGCACGATTCGCCTGCTCACGGGCGCCGACGGCGTGCCGTCGTCGGTGGGCACGCATGATCTGGTGCTGCGCGACGTGCTGAGCGTCTCTCCGGCGGTCGCGCCGCTCGGCGTCGATCTCGTCTCGGTGACGCCGGCCGTCGTCGAGATCACGATCGAGCGCGCGAGATAGCGCCCGGCGCCGGACTCAGGCCTCGACACGGACCGCGTGATACGCCTTCTTGCCGCGGCGCACGAGGATCACGCCGCCCGGAAGGACATGCTCGCTCCTCACGACGAAGTCGGGGCCGACCTTCTCGCCGTTGACGCTCACGGCGCCGTTCTGCACGAACTCGCGCGCCTCGCGCTTGCTTGCCGCGCACGTGGTGCCGGTGATGAAGTCCACGATCCCGACGCCCGCCGACAGCGCGGCGGCCGCGACGCCGCTCGACGGCAGGTCGCCCGCGATCTCCGCGACCTGCGCGGCGTCGAGCGACTTCACGTCGCCCGAGAAGATCGCCTCGCTCGTCGCGATCGCGCGCGCGAGTTCCGTCTCGCCGTGCGTCATCCGCGTCATCTCGGCCGCGAGCCGCTTCTGCGCCTCGCGCTTCGCGGGGTCATGCGCGAGCGAATGCGCGAGCGACTGGACGGTGTCGGAGTCGAGGAAGGTGAACCACTTGAGGAACTTCACCGCGTCGGCGTCGGTCGTGTTCAGCCAGTACTGGTAGAAGCGGTACGGGCTCGTCCTGTCGGCGGTCATCCAGATCGCGCCGCGCTCCGTCTTTCCGATCTTCTGACCGTCACTGGTCGTGACGAGATGGCAGGTCGCGCCGAAGCTCTCGCCCTGCTCGATGCGCCGGATCAGGTCGATGCCCGACACGATGTTCCCGAACTGGTCGCTGCCGCCAAGCTGGACCGTGCATCGCTCGTTGCGGAAGAGGTGCAGGAAGTCGTACGCCTGCAGGATCATGTAGCTGAACTCGGTGTAGCTGATCCCCTGCTCGCGGCCCTCGAGGCGCGACGCGACCGAGTCGCGCGCGATCATCTGGTTCACGCTGAAGTGCTTGCCGATGTCGCGCAGCATGTCGAGGTACGACACGCCGCTCAGCCAGTCGACATTGTTGACGATCTTGGCCGCGCGCGGTCCCGAGAAGTCGAGGAAGCGGTCGTAGATCCGCTGCTGGCTGCGCACATTGTGCTCGACCATCTCGCGGGTCTGCAGCTGCCGCTCGGCGCTCTTGCCGCTCGGGTCGCCGATCAGGCCCGTGCCGCCGCCCGACACCACGATCGGCCGATGGCCGGCGCGCTGGAAGTGCGCGAGCAGCTTGATCGGAATGAAGTTGCCGATCGTGAGGCTGTCGGAGGTCGGGTCGAACCCCGCGTAGCCCGCGCGCACGCCCGAGGCGAGGTGCGCCGCGAGTTCAGGCGATGTCGTCTGGTGCAGAAGCCCGCGCCAGGAGAGTTCGTCGAGAAAGCCGATCGTCTGCATCGTGCGTGCCTTCGTTCAGCGTGCGGCGGCAAGCGCCTCGCGCTTCGCGGAGATCTTGGCGAGAAGGTCGGTCCAGCTCTTGTTGAAGCTGTCGCGGCCTTCGATCTGGAGCGTGGTCGCGAGCGCGGCGAGGTCGACGCCCGACGCGGTCGCCGCGGCGAGAATCTTCTCGGCGGCGACGCCGTCCGCAGGCATCGCGCCCTGCGGGTTGCCCTTCTCGGCGACGGCAAGCAGCGTCTCCTCGGGAATCGTGTTCACCGTGTTCGGGGCACCAAGCGCATCGCAGTAGAGCGCGGGCGAAAGCGCCGGATCCTTGGTGCCGGTCGACGCCCAGAGGACGCGCTGCTCGGTCGCGCCCTTCGCGGCGAGCGCCTTCCAGCGCGGCGAGGTGTGGAGGTCGAGCGCGCTCTTGAGGACGCGGCCCGCCATCGCGATGCCGACGGTGTTCTGGAGGTTCGCGGGCAGCGCCTTGGTGGTCGCGCGGTCCCAGCGCGAGATGAAGACGCTCGCCACCGAGCAGACGAACGGGTCGAGGCCCGCCGCCACGCGGCGCTCGATGCCGCGGATGTACGCCTCGGCCGCGGCGAGGTACTGCTCGCGCGAGAACAAGAGCGTCACATTGATCGGGACGCCGCGATAGATGAGCTCCTCGATCGCCGGGCAACCCTCGGGCGTGCCCGGAACCTTGATGTAGAGGTTCGGCTTGCCGGCGCGCGTGTGGAGCTCGACCGCCTGGGCGACCGTGCCCGCGGTGTCGTTCGCGAGGAGCGGCGAGACCTCGAGCGAGACCCAGCCGTCGACGCGGTTCGTCTTCCGGTGGATGTCCGCGAACAGGTCGGCGGCGCGCGACAGGTCCGTGATCGCGCAGGCGAAGAAGATCTCCTCGACCGAGTGCCCCTTCGCGGCGAGTTCGGCGACCTGCGCGTCGTAGGTCGTGCCCGAGCCGATCGCCTTCTCGAAGATCGTGGGGTTCGAGGTCAGGCCCGTCACCGACAGGTCGCGGATGTAGCGCGCCAGCGTCCCCGAATCGAGGAGGGTGCGAGTGATGTTGTCGAGCCAGAGCGACTGGCCGAGGGCTGCGAGACGGGCGGTGGGAAGGACTGCGGTCATGGGGGCCTCCGTGCGGCTGCGGAAGACTAGCAGAGCGCTCGGAGCGCGGGCGCGATGCAATCGCGGTGTTTCCCCCTTCACGCGAAGGTGGATTTCTGCCGATGATTGCGTCCCATGCCAGCCGCCAAGCACTCGCGAAAGACCCGCCGCCCCGCCGCCCGCACGAAGGCCGATGCCATCGGACCGACCGTGCCCGCGTGGCATGTCGCGCCCGACAGGACGCGTGCCTGGAAGCGCCTCGCGACGCTTGCGAAGCGCGGCGGCGCGATGGACCTGCGCCGGGCGTTCGCACGCGACAAGGCGCGCGGCACGCGCTTCGCCACCGAGGCGCTCGGCATCCACCTCGACTACTCGAAGAACCTCGTCGACCGCGACATCGTCGACGCGCTCCTCGCGCTCGCGAAGGAGTGCGGCGTCGGCAGGCACGTGAAGGCGATGTTCGCGGGCGAGGCGATCAACCTCACCGAGAACCGCGCCGTGCTGCACGCGGCGCTGCGCGCGCCGAAGGGCAGCGTGATGAAGGTCGACGGCGAGAACGTCGTGCCGCACGTCCACGCGGTGCTCGACCGCATGGCCGCGTTCGCCGATACCGTGCGCAGCGGCGCGTGGCGCGGCCACACGGGAAAGAGGATCGCCGCGGTCGTGAACATCGGGATCGGCGGCAGCGACCTCGGGCCCGTGATGGCCTACGAGGCGCTGAAGGACTTCACGCGGCGCGACATCGACTGCCGGTATGTCTCGAACATCGACGGCGAGGACTTCCACGAGAAGACGCGCGACCTCGACCCTGAGACGACGCTCTTCGTCGTGAGCTCGAAGACCTTCACCACGATCGAGACCATGACGAACGCGCAGACAGCGCGCGCGTGGACGCTCGCGAAGCTGAAGAACCCCGCGGCGGTCGCCAGGCACTTCGTCGCCGTGTCGACCAACGCCGAGGAGGTCGCGAAGTTCGGCATCGACACCGCCAACATGTTCGGCTTCTGGGATTGGGTCGGCGGCCGCTACTCGATGGACTCGGCGATCGGCCTCTCGACGATGATCGCGGTCGGACCCGCCGCGTTCCACGAGCTTCTCGCGGGTTTCCGCGACATGGACGAGCACTTCCGCACGGCGCCCGCGAAGAAGAACCTGCCGTATCTCCTCGCGCTCGTCGGCATCTGGAACCGCGAGTTCCTCGGGTTCGACACCGTGGCGGTGCTCCCCTACTGCCAGTACCTGCATCGCTTCAGCGCGTATCTGCAGCAGCTCGACATGGAGTCGAACGGAAAGCGCGTGCAGCTCGACGGCGCCGCGTGCCGCTGGCAGACCGCGCCCGTGATCTGGGGCGAGCCGGGCACGAACGGCCAGCACGCGTTCTATCAGATGATCCATCAGGGGAGTTCGCCGGTCCCCTGCGACTTCCTCGCCTTCGCGAAGCCGCTGCACGATGTCGGTACACCCGCGACCGGCATGCACCACGACATCCTGCTCGCGAACCTGTTCGCGCAGGGCGAGGCGCTCGCCTTCGGCAAGACGCCCGCCGAGGTGCGCGCCGAGGGAACGCCCGAGTGGCTCGTGCCGCACCGCACCTTCCCGGGAAACCGCCCGTCGAACACGCTCCTCTGCGAGAAGCTCTCGCCGCGCATGCTCGGCAGGCTGATCGCGCTCTACGAGCACAAGGTGTTCGTGCAGGGTTCGATCTGGCGCGTGAACAGCTTCGATCAGTGGGGCGTCGAGCTCGGCAAGGTCCTGGCCAAGAGGATCATTCCTGAGCTTTCGGGCGCGAAGGCCGCGAAGACCGGGCACGACAGCTCGACCAACGCGCTCATCGCGCGCTACCGCGCGTGGCGCGGTCGCTGATACGATTCGGGCATGACCCGTCTCGCCACTTCGGTTCTGTCCATGTCGCTCATGCTTGGCGGCGCGTTCGCCGGCCTGTTCGCCGTCACGCCGCAGGCGTTCGCGCAGCAGGAGACGGGCGACTCCGGCACCATCACCGCGCAGCAGTTCATGCAGGCGCTCCTCCCCTACGGATCGTGGATGGCGCATCCGCAGTTCGGATGGGTGTGGCAGCCGCACGATGTGCAGCCGTGGTGGCAGCCGTTCGCGGTCGGCGAATGGATGGTGACGCAGGACGGAACGCCGTACTGGCGCAGCGGCTACCCCTTCGGATGGGCGACCGAGCACTACGGCTCGTGGACCTTCGATCAGGCCAAGGGCTGGCTTTGGATTCCCGGCAACGACTGGTCGGCCGCGCCCGTCACCTGGCGCGCGACCGACGGCGTGATCGGCTGGGCGCCGATCATGGCGACCGGCGCCGATGTGCAGGCCGTCGCCTGCCCACAGCCGCCGATGGCGTGGATCTTCGTTCCGATGAATCGACTGATGACGACGAGCAACTTCGCGGTTGCCGAACAGGAGCTCGTCTCGCGTGACGCGCACGGCACCTGGGGCAACTGGGCACACGATGCCGACGGCGCGAGTGCGCACCGCATGCCCGAGCCGAGCAACGCGGGGCTTCTCGACCGCACCAAGTGCCTCGGCGCTGCAGAGGCCAAGGACGCGTTCCTCGCCGCCGTCAGGATGCGCGGCGGTGCAGTCCAAGGCTCGACCATCGAGTTCGTGAACAGCCGAGGACAGATGGGAAGCGGCCGAATCCGAGGCGGAAACATCCCCGCCTACGCGCCGACGATCACCGGCACCGCACCGCCGGCGGGCGGCGACTTCCTCGTGAATCCGCCCGCGCAGCGCGTGGAGCGCGCGCTCCCGGCGCAGCGCGTGCAGCGCGTCGAGCGCACCGAGCCCGCGGGGCGCGCGCAGCCCGCGCAGCCGGCCGAGCGCGCCCAGCCCGTGCAGCCCAACCTGCCCACGGTTCCGGCGACGCCCGCCGCGCCCCTCACTCCGTACGAGGCCTACACCTACCAGCACGCGCGGCTCAACGAGTATCACGCCGCGCAGTACGAGCGTCTTCGTCAGATGCAGGAGAGCGACAAGTCGCTGACCCCCTCCGAGCGCGAGCGCCAGATGCGCGAGATGCAGTGCGTGGCTGCGCGCCAGCGGGCGCTGCTCGATGCAAGGCAGCGCGCGAACTCCGAGCCCACCGCTCCCCCGATCCAGCCAGCGACCCAGCCGGCGACGCAGCCCTGACGGTGACTGTCACGACCATGGAGCGGATCTACCTCGATTCAAACGCGACCACGCGCCCGGCGGATGAAGTCGTCGAGGCGGTCGCGCGCTCCATGCGGGAATCCTGGGCGAATCCGTCGAGCGTGCACCGTGCGGGCGGCGAGGCGAAGCGCGTGGTCGAACTCGCGCGCGAGAGCGTGGCGCGACTGGTTGGCTGCCAGGATCGCGAGGTCGTGTTCACCTCGGGCGGAACCGAGGGCGCAAGCCTTGCGATCCGCGGGACGATCGAGCACTTCGCCGCGGCCGATGCGGCGCGGCGCGTCCTCGTGACCACGAGGTTCGAGCACAGCGCCGTGCGCGAACTCGCGCAACAGTGCGAGAAGCGCGGAACGGAGGTCGTCTGGCTTCCGGGCTCGCCGGCCGCGCCGGGCACCCCTGATCTCGATGCGCTCGAGACGCTGCTCAAGGCGCGCGCCTCGGAGATCGCGCTCGTCAGCCTGATGTGGGCAAACAACGAGACGGGCGCCATCACCGACATCGCGCGCGCGGGCGCGCTCTGCCGCGAGCATGGCGTTCGGTTCCACACGGACGCCACGCAGTGGATCGGCAAGATGCCGACCGATTTCGCGGCGCTGCAGGTCGACCTCGCGAGTTTCGCCGCGCACAAGCTGCACGGCCCGAAAGGCGTCGGCGCGCTCTATGTCCGACGCAATGTCCGCGTGACGCCGCAGACCTACGGAGGCCCACAGGAGCGTGAGCGGCGCGGCGGAACCGAGAGTGTCGCAGCCATCGTGGGGTTTGGCGTGGCGTCCGATCTCGCACGCGAATGGCTTGCAGGCGATGGCGTCGCGCGCGGAGCAGCGCTGCGCGACCGGTTCGAGCACACCGTCGCCCAGACAACCGGCGGCGCAATCCACTCGCAGCATGAGGCACGCCTCTGGAACACCACGAGTATCGGCTTCGCGAAGCTCGAGGCGGAAGCGATCCTCCTTCTCCTCTCCGAGCGCGGCGTGTTCGCATCTGCAGGCGCCGCGTGCAGCTCGGGTTCGCTCGATCCTTCGCCGGTCCTCCTCGCAATGGGTATCGCTCCCGAACTCGCGCACGGCTCGATTCGCTTCAGTCTTTCGCGCGAGACGACCGCTGCCGAATGCGACGAGGCCGCGCGTCGCGTGATCGCTGCGATCGAGCGCCTGCGCGCGTCGACGAGCGCCGCCATTGGCTGAGCCCCCGACTCTGCCGTCCGCGCGCACCGCTGGCTGAAGCGCGTCGGAATCCCATCACTCGACTCCGCGCGTCACCCGACGACGCCATCTGCGCCGTCAGCGCCCGATGAGGAGTGAATCGCGGCACCCCCCGTCAACGGCGCGTTGGAGACGCCATCCCGCATGGTCGCGAGCATCGCGACACCCATGCCCTCACCCTTGAACGGCTGGAACCAAAGCTCCGCGCCGTTCGTCGGGTCAAGCGCCCAGGTGTAGCCGTTAATGCTCACGAAGAGCCGGTCGACGCTCGGAAGCAGCGCGACGAGCCCTGTGGACTTCGAAGCCTTCCACTTCCAGACGATGCTGCCGTCGAGGCGATCGACAGCGATCACCTTGTCGCCGAAGCTCACGAAAAGAAGGTCGTCGGTTGTGAGTGCACGAGCTGCCATAAGCAAGCGAGCCCAGCTTTCGCCGGGCTCGCTTCAATGCGGTCGAGAGGACTTGAACCTCCACGGGTTGCCCCACTAGTACCTGAAACTAGCGCGTCTGCCATTTCGCCACGACCGCGGCGGGAAGCAGAGTGTACGTCGATCGCGCCTGCCGATCAACCAACAGGGTGCATCGCATGCGACGCAGGATTCTCCGCCAAAACAACGCAGGCAGAGCGTGAGGAGCCTCGCCGCCCTGCCTGCGCTACGCGAATGGACCGCTGTCCCGAGCACGCACCGGCCTGGAGAGCCGAGGCGCACGCGACTTCGCCTATGCGCCTGTGGAGCGCGACACACCCGCCAAGATCGCTCCGACACGATCCGGCCGACGGAGATCGCACCCCCTGGGCGCTGTTTCGTGCCTACTCGTCGTCGTCTTCGTCGCCGGCAGCGGCGGCGCCAGCGGCCGGACCGCGGCCCTTGTTGTTCGCTGCCTCGTTGGCGGCCAGACGCTTCTCGATCACGCGCTGGCGGATCTCGGCGAACATCGCGGGGTTGTCCTTGATGAACGCCTTGGCGTTCTCGCGGCCCTGGCCGATGCGGGTTCCCTTGTAGCTGAACCACGCGCCCGCCTTCTCGACGATCCCGTCCTCTGCGGCGAGGTCGACGAGGTCGCCCGTCGTCG
>JBIKWD010000127.1:0-9775 GCA_044356505.1 Phycisphaerales bacterium | reverse complement strand
GCGGCGCCCGGATGGCAAGGAGGTGAAACGAAGCTGTATCCGCAGCGATACAGCGAGGTGAAGCCGACGCCGCCAGCCGGGATGCCGCGTGGATCGACGTCCAGGGGATCCGTCAGACAGAGCCTAGCAGAACCATCCGAACCGTCGACAGTGCGGCGCGAAGCGCCGGTCCCGCCCCAAGCACCAAAGGGAGCCGCCGCCGCCACGACCGCTCGAGCCACCTCCACTCAGGTTACGCCCGCTCACCCCTGCACGCACAGCGCCTTCGAGAAGCGCTTCGCAGCCGCGGGAAACCCCACCGCCGTGAAGCGGGCGTCGCCCGTCGCGGGAAACGGGCCGCCGTGCACCATCGCGGGGCTCACGGCGACGCCCGTCGGCATCGTCTCGTTGAGCAGTCGGCCGACCTTGAATCGCAAGACGCCGAAGAGCGTCGCGCGCACCGCATCGTCGGCCGCGTCGGCGACGACGGTCGACGCAAGCTGCCCATCGAGCGCACGCGCGAAATCCACAAGCTGCGCGTCGCCTTCGACGGCGACGACCGTGCCGAGCGGCCCGAACGCCTCGCTCATGAAGGCGCCCCGCACACGCCGCACCAGCGCAGCATCGGCCACCGCGAGCGTGGGCTCGAAGCGGAAGCCCGGCGCCTGCGCGCGTCCGCCGCACGCGATCCGCGCGCCCGCGGCGCGCAGCGCCTCGACCGACTGCGCGAGATGCATGCGGATCGACTCGCTCAGCAGCACCGCGGGCGCGGCAGCACGAAGCACCTCGCCCGCGCGCGCGGCCACGCGCGCGGCGGCGGCCTCGCCCGCCACGAAGATCACGCCGGGCTTCGTGCAGAACTGCCCGCCGCCGAGCAGCACCGAGGCCGTCCACGCATCGGCGATCGCCTCGGCGCGCGCGGCCGCGGCGTGCGACGCCACGAACACGGGATTCACGCCCGCCATCTCGCAGCTCGCGGGCTTGCCGAGACGATCGCACGCGGCCTTGAGGCGCACGCCCGCCGCACGCGATCCGGTGAATCCAAGCGCCGCAACGCCCGCGTGCGCGAGGAGCGCCTCGCCGTCTTCCGGCGCACACTCGAAGAACACCTGCACCGCAGACGACGGCAGCCGCGCCGCATCGCGCGCCGCGCAGCAATGCGCGAAGAGCCGAGCCGTCGTGTTCGGGTGCCCCGGATGCGCCTTCGCGATCACGGGACTCCGCGCGGCGATCGCGGCAGCGAAGTCGCCGCCCGAGACGCCGTTGAACGCAAGCGGAAAGTTCGACGGCCCGATGCAGACGACCGCGCCGCCGAGCGGTACGAGCGTCGACTTCAATCGGTACGTCTCGTCGACCGCGACCTCGCGCCACGACTCGTCGCGCAGGCAGCGCGCCGCCTCGCGCAACTGGAAGGTCATGCGGTTGAACTCGACCTCGGAGAGCCTCGGCGCGAACGGCAGCGCCGTCTCGTCATGCGCGAGCCGCGCGATGCCCTCGCGGTCGCCTTCGAGCCGCGCCGCGTAGTCCTCGAGAAACCCCGCAAGCACAGCACCCGGCGCGTCCGCGAGCGCGTCGATCGCGTCGAACGCGGTGTCAGCCATCGCATCGAGCTCGGCCAGCGACGCGCGCGCAAACTCCGCGCCGAGCACCTCGCCAGACGCCGGGTTCACGGCGCGCATGTCAGGCGCCCTGCTCGTTCACAAGCAACGGCCGCCCGTCCTTCCATGCGATCGAGACGCTCGCCTCGCCGCGCAGGAAGCTCTCGAGCCAGTTGCCCACGGCGTCCACGCGCCAGTCGCCCGCCTCGAAGAGCGGCTGCGGCGCAGGGGTCGCGCGCGACATCCACCAGCGCGAGACGTCGCCGCGCGTCGCCACCATCGAGGGCGCGAGCCCCATCGCGATGCAGCGCGCGCCGAGGATCGCGAGGATCGCATCGATCGCCGCGCGGTCCGATGCCGTCTCCTCGGTGATCTTGCCGTGCGCGAGCTTCTCGGGCGGCATCTTGCCGCCCTCGTCGACGGCCTGCGCGATGCGGTCGCCGTACTTCTGCGCGAAGCGCTTGGGAAGCCCGCGCACCGACGACAGCTGCTGCACGCTCACGGGCCGCTGCTTGATGATCTCGGCGAGCGTCTCGTCGGGCATGACCACCCGGTGCGGGAGGTCCTCCTTGCGCGCGATCTCGTCGCGAAGCCGCGTGACGAGCCGAAGCGTCGGAATCTGCGCGGGCTTCATCGGCCAGCTCTTCATGGTGCGGCGGATCTGCGACTCCTCGTCGAAGCGCGCGGGAATCCTTCCGCTCAGCTCGCACTCGCGCATCGCCCACGCAAGCGAGCCGCGCCGCTCGAGTTCGCCGCGCAGCCGCTCCCACACGAGCGGCAGATACCGCACGTCGTCGGCCGCATAGCGAAGCTGCGACGCCGACAGCGGCCGCGCATCCCAGTTCGTGAAGGTGTGGCCCTTCGAGAGCCTGTGCCCTGCGAAGCGTTCGACGAGCTTCTCGAGTCCTGCGGGCCACGGCATCTCGGCGAACGCGGCCGCGACCTGCACATCGAGCGTGTTCGCGGGCTCCTTGCCGAGCAGGCGCCGCACGGGCTCGAGGTCCTGCGTGCCCGCGTGGACGAGCGTGAGGAGGGACGGATCGGCGACAAGCTCGAGGATCGGGGTGAGATCGGGCACGGCAAACGCGTCGACCAGCACCACGCGCTCGGTCGTCGCGAGCTGCACCACGCAGATCTTCGGCCAGTAGCTCTCCTCGCCGATGAACTCGGTGTCGTAGGCGAAGACGCCCTTCTCGCGGACATGCGCAAGCTCTGCCTCGAGCTCGGGTGCGCTCGTGACGAGGCGCGCTTCTCCGCGCGGCACAAGCGTGTGCTCGAGGTGCGGCGTGTCGGCGGTTTCGTCACCCTGCGAGGCGGCATGGTGCCGCTCGCGCATCTTGCGTCGGTAGTTGAGGTTCATCGCGCACCCGCCGCCTGCACGGACACCCCTCCCGATGCGCGGGCGCGCACGCTCTCGACGACGGAACGCGCGACATGGTCAAGCTGCTCCTGCACGAGATCGGGGTAGATCGGCAGCGCGATCGTCTCGCGCGCCGCCGCCTCCGCATGCGGGAAGATGCCCTTCGTGTAGTGGAGGTGCTTGAAGCACTCCTGCAGGTGAAGCGGCACGGGGTAGTAGATCTCGGTGCCGATCTTGCGGTCGGCGAGGTCCTGGCGCACGGCGTCGCGGATCTCGGCGGGCAGCCGAATCGTGTACTGGTTGTAGATGTGGCGCGCGCCCTTCGGAGCAGCCTTCGGATAGCGCAGCGCGAATCCGCCCGCCGAGAGCGGCGAGCCGGAGTCCTTCGCCCCCGCCGCCGCGAACGACGCGTCGTAGAACGCGGCGTTCTTCTGGCGCCCCGCGCTCCACGCATCGAGGTGGCGCATCTTCACGAGGAGGACGGCCGCCTGCAGCGCATCGAGGCGCGAGTTCATGCCGACTTCCGCGTGGTAGTACTTCGGCTCCATGCCGTGGTTGCGGAGGCGCATCATGCGCTGGGCGAGCGCCTCGTCGTTCGTGGTGATGATGCCGCCGTCGCCGAAGCCGCCGAGGTTCTTCGACGGGAAGTAGCTGAAGGTGCCGATCACGCCGCGCGAGCCGACGCGCTTCCCGTGGATGTCCTCGGTGCCGATCGCCTGCGCGGCATCCTCGACCACGGGCACGCCGTGCTCCTTGCCGATCTCGAGCATCGCGTCGAGGTCGCACGCCTGCCCGAACAGGTGCACGGGCACGATCGCCTTGATGTTCTTGTGGCAGCGGAACGCCATCCGCGTCGACTCGGGGCAGATGTTGTAGGTGGCCGGATCGCAGTCGACGAACACGGGCTGGGCGCCGAGACGGTGCACGCTGCCGGCGGTCGCGAAGAAGGTGTAGCTCGGGCAGACGACCGCGTCGCCGGCCTTGATGCCGAGCGCCTGCAGCGCGAGCAGGATCGCGTCCGAACCGTTCGCGCAGCCGATCGCGTACTTCGCCTGGCAATAACCGGCGGTCATGCACTCGAGCTCGCCGATCTTCGGCCCGCCGATGAAGTACTGGCTCTCGATCACTTCCTTGACGACGGGCTCGATCTCCGAGCGGATGGTCGCGTACTGCGCCTTGAGGTCGAGAAGCGGGACAGTCACGGCGGCGGCGGTCGCGGTCGTCAAGATGGACTCCTGTTCCTCCGGGGTACCGGAGACCCGCCATTGTGCAGGAATCCCGATTTCCGCGAAAGGCACTTGCCGCCTTATCGCGGCGCGGATTCGCGCAGCGGACCGTGCCCCGTGCCGGTCGAGCCAAAACCACCCGAACCGCGCGCGGTCTCCGTAAGTTCTTCTACTAACTTGACTTGCGCATGCTCGACGCGCGCGATCACCATCTGGGCGATGCGGGTCCCGGGCTCCACCACGAACGGCGCCTTCCCGAGATTGATCAGCGGCACCTTCACCTCCCCGCGGTAGTCGGCGTCGATCGTCCCCGGGGCGTTCGGCATCGAAATCCCGTGCTTGGTGGCGAGCCCCGACCGCGGCCGCACCTGCGCCTCGAACCCAGGCGGCAACGCCATCGCGAACCCGCACGGAACGAGCACGATCGCGCCTGGCTCGATCGTCACCGCCGCGTCGAGATCCGCCGAAAGATCGAGCCCCGCCGCCAGTTCGCTCTGGTACGCGGGCAAGACGGCGCTTGGACGAAGTCGTCGAATCTCGAGAGGAATGCCGTTCATGGATGGAAAGGTAGCGGCTCGCGGGCGCGCGTGAGGCAAAAGCCCGCAGGGCGCCGGCTTTCGTCGGCGCCCTGCGGTTTCCCCAGTGGTCTGTGCGAACCGATTGACCGGCTCAGGCACGCCGACGGCGCGAACCGACGGCACCTGCCAGACCAAGCAGCGCGAGGGCGCCGGGAGCGGGAATCTGGCTGAACTCCTGGCGGATGAACGAGGCGGAGGAGAAGTGGTTCTCCTCGGCCGCGTAGAACTTGAAGTCCTTGTTCACCTCGAAGGCGCGGAAGCCATCGGGGTTCTGCTCGCAGAAGTCGCGGTAGTCCGTGAGCCTGATTTCCTGCGGCGGACCAAAGAAGTCGTAGATCGAAAGCTGGTCGAGGAAGGTGTTGGTGTCGAGGTCGAAGAGGCTCTCGTCCACACGGGCGTACGAGCCGGTGCCCGAGGCATCGCCATTGAAGGTCGCCCTCATGCCGCAGAGACGCAGCCCCAACTCGTACGCATCGGGGTTGACCTCGACGGAGTACTGCAGGTTCGCCTCGGAGATGCTGTCGTCTCCCGGGGTCGTATCGCCCCAGCCGCCCGAAAGGTCGAAGCCGACGTTGCGGAAGCCGTGGCCGTTGCCGTTCAGCGAGATGAAGCCGATCAGGGTGATGTCGGACAGATCGAAGTGCTGCGAGGTGAACGAGTCGAAGACAAACTTCTTGTCGTCGATGTAGACGGTGCGGTCGCTGCCGGCAGCGAAGAGCTCGCTGAACGACAGGGTGTCGCCGTTCCCGAGCGTCCAGCTCGCCTGCGCCGCCTGCGCTGCGAGGATGCTGGCGCCCGCCGTCATGAGGAACGCCGACTGCTTGGTAAATCGCATCGTTTCTTCTCCTTGGTCTATCCTCGGTTCGCCGCGCTCGCGGCGGCGGCGTCGCAACGAGCGAAACCGCGCACCGACGGCACGGCGTCGAGCGGCGGAGATCAAAGCGCGCAGGCCACGCCGCATCAAGCGCGAGGCGCGTGATTCGCGGGCGAACACGAACACTTCCCGCCGAGGAAGGCGGGCGTCGCACAGGGAAGCGTCCCGTGCGGAGTTCAGCGGAGCTTCGAAACCGCAGCCAGCACCTCGTCGGCGTGCCCTTCGACCTTCACGCGGTCGAAGCGCGCGGCGACGGTGCCGTCCTTCGCGATCACATAGGTCGTGCGCACGATGCCCATGTACTTCTTGCCGTACATGTTCTTCTCCTGCCACACGCCGAACGCGGCGGCGACGGGCGGCACGCCGTCCTTCGCGGGCACGTCGGCAAGGAGCGTGAGGCCGAGCTTGTACTTCGCGTCGAAGGCCTTGTGGCTGTCGGCCGAGTCGGGGCTGACGCCGAGCACGGGGCAGCCGAGCTTCGCGAACTTCGGGCGGTTGTCGCGGAACGCGCACGCCTCGACGGTGCAGCCCGGCGTGTCGTCGGCGGGATAGAAGTAGAGGACGAAGGGCTTGCCCTTGAGGCTCGCGAGCGTGACGGTCTTGCCGGCGGCGTCAATCGCGCTGAACGCGGGAGCGAGCGAGCCGACCTCGATGAGGCCCGTCGCCTTCGCGGCGGCGTTCTTCTTGGCGACAGCCGTCTTGGCTGGAGCCTTCTTGGCCGGAGCCTTCTTCGCAACTTCCTTCAAGGTCTTGGAAGCGGCCTTCTTCGTGGACTTCTTCGTCGTCTTCTTCTTGGTGGTGGTCGTCGGCATGATGGGCCCGATTCGCAGCCAACGCGACGTGGATTCATCCAAACCCACTCCTCCGTGCCCCCGTGCCCCCGTGAGAGACCTCCCCGACGCCCGATCGGCTCACGCGTCTTCGCGGCGGTAGTCGAGATCCGGCCGCGGGCTCGCGTGCGACTCGACCCACGGCGAGTTGAAGCAGCCGACCCAGCGCGTCGGCGCGACCTGAACCAGCGCGTACTCGTCGCGGTCGGGCGCGAGCGCGGGCACGACGCCTTTCGGCGGATCGGGCCACCACGGCACGAGGTCGCCCGAAAATCCCGGCAGCTTGAACTGCGCCGGGTCGCGCACGACTTCCTCGACCGTCGTCAGGCGGTGCTTGCGCGTCGTGAGCAGCGGAATCGAGTTGAAGAGCCCGCGCGTGTACGGATGCAGCGGGTTGTCGAAGAGCTCGAACACCCGCGCATACTCGACGACGCGGCCCGCGTACATCACGCATACCACGTCGGCGTTCTCGGCGACGACGCCGAGGTTGTGGGTGATCAGCATGATTCCCATGCCGCGCGTCCGCTGCAGCTCGCGCAGAAGCTCGAGGATCTGCGCCTGGATCGTGACGTCGAGCGCGGTCGTCGGTTCGTCGGCGAGCAGGAGCTTCGGCTGGCACGCAAGCGCCATCGCGATCATCACGCGCTGGCGCATGCCTCCCGAGAACTGGTGCGGATACGCGCGCATCCGCTCCTCGGCCTTCGGGATGCCGACGTCCTTCATCGCCTGGATCGCGAGCTTCCACGCCTCGTCGGCGCCGACCTTCTGGTGGAGGAGGATCGCCTCCATGATCTGGTCGCCGATCGTGTAGACCGGGTTGAGGCTCGTCATCGGCTCCTGGAAGATCATCGCGATCTTGCCGCCGCGCACCTTCAGCATCTGCGACTCGGAGTACGAGAGGATGTCCTCGCCCTCGAACAGGATCGAGCCGCGGTCGAAGCGCCCCGGCGGACGCGGGATGAGCTGCATGGTGCTCATCGCCGTCACGCTCTTGCCGCAGCCCGATTCGCCCACGACCGCGAGCGTCTGGTTCGGGTGCACCGTCATCGACACCCCCGCCACCGCCTGGACGCGCGGACCGGAGCCGTTGTCGAAGCTCACGGCGAGGTCTGCGACCGAGAGGATCGGCTTCGTGGGCGCCGCAGCCGCTGCGCCGGAGGACTGGGCTTGGTGCGCCGGGTGCGTCATCAGTGCGCCGCCTTCCTGAGCTTCGGATCGATCGCGTCGCGGAGCGCCTCGCCGAGCAGGTTGTAGGAGAGGACCGAAAGGAAGATCGCGAGGCCGGGGAACACCGCGAGCCACCAGACGAAGGTGCCGGTCGACGCGGTCGCGCTCGAGAGAAGCTTGCCCCACGAGGCCTGCCCGTCGGGGCCGAGGCCGAGGAACGAGAGCGTCGCCTCGACCGAGATCGCGGCCGCGATCGCAAACGACGCATCGACCAGGACGGGCGTCACGCCGTTCGGAAGCATGTGGCGGAAGAGAATCGCGCGCAGCGGCAGGCCGGTCGCCTGCGCGGCCTGCACGAAGTCCTGCTTGCGCAGCTTGAGGAACTCGGCGCGCGTGAAGCGCGCGGCGCCCGTCCACGAGAAGCACCCGATGATCGCCATCATCACGTAGGTGTCGCGGGGCAGCACGCCTGCGGCGACGATCAGCAGGAACAGCACCGGCACCGCCATGAAGATCTCGACGATGCGGAACAGGAACAGGTCGATCCACCCGCCGAAGTAGCCCATGATCGCGCCGATGGTGACCCCGATGAGCAGCGAGATACCCGTCGAGACGAGACCGATCGAGATCGAGAGCCGGCACGCCCACATCATCTGCGCGAGCACGTCGCCGCCGAGCGCGTCGGTGCCGAGGAGGTTCCGCCGCTCGCCGAACTTCGTGCCCGCGAACTCCGCGAGCTTCGGGTTCTCGGCGACCGCCGTTCCCGGCGCGATCGCGCTCATGTCGCTGCGGGTGTACTGCGGCGACCACGGGACCGGCGTCCACACCGCGCGGATCTTGCCCGCGCGCTCGTCGTCGATGTAGCGCTCGAAGTTGATGAGCTTCTGCCCGCCCGACATCAGGAGGAGCGTGGCCGCGAGCAGCGCGGTCCCTGCCACCGTCGCGATGCGCGGGCCGCGCGCATCGAACGTCGGCACGATCAGCGCAAGCAGGCCGACGACCGCGGCGACCGCGCCCACGATCGGCCACGGACCCGACGGAAGGCGCGCTGCCTGCTTCAGCCACTCGACGCTCGAGCTGTCGGCCCACTTCGCGATCGAGCCGGCGAGCACGATCGTGAGTCCCGCCTGAAGGAGCGCCACCACGAGCACGCCGAGGCGTCCGCTGCGGCCGAGCGACTTCGGTCCGAGGAACGTCCAGGGCACGCCCACCGCAAAGCCGATCATCAGCAGCCAGTCGGTCGGCGTCAGGTTCGCGACCAGCGGCCACTCGACCGCCGTCACGGCACCAGCCGCGTCGAGCCGCTCGAGGTAGACGGGATGCGCGCTCGCGAGGACCGGTGCGAAGATCGCGAAGAAAGCGACGACCGAGATCCACGCGATTCCAAACACCGCGCCCTTGCGCTGCAGGACGCGCTCCCAGGCGTCGGCCCAGAAGCCCTTCGCCTGCTGCGCGCCCACGCCGCGCATCACGTCGATGCCCGAGATCGCCTTCGGGGCGCCGGAGGATGTCTGCTTCGCGTCACTCATAGCTCACCCGCGGATCGGCGATCGCATAGAGGATGTCGGCGAGGAGCAGCGCCAGCAGGTTGACGCACGCGATCATGAAGGTGTTCGCAAGGATGATCTCGCGGTCGCGGAGGTCGATCGCCTCGATGATGAGGCTCCCCATGCCGGGAATCGTGAAGATGCGCTCGATCACCACCGACCCCGCGAGCATCGCCGGGAAGATCCCGACGAACATCGTGATGAGGGGCAGCAGGCTGTTGCGGAAGACGTGCCGCATGACGACGTCGTTGCGCGGCACGCCCTTCGCCTTCGCGGTGCGCACGTAGTCGGCGTTGAAGTTCTCGAGCATCGCTGCGCGCGTCTGCTTCGAAAGCACGGCGAACGACGCGTACACGAGGCAGAGGACAGGCAGCGCCACGTGCCACATGAGGTCGACCAGCCACCCCATCTGCCAGACGCCGGCGTCGTTCCAGTGCGGCAGGAAGGTGTAGGTGCTCGCGGCGCTGTCGTGCAGGCCGCTCACGGGGAAGAGCCCGAGGTACTGCTTGTTGGCGAGGAAGCCGATCGCGAACACGCCCGCGAGCACGGTCGGGATCGAGTAGAGCGAGAGGTACATCACGCCCGACAGCACGTCGAACCAACCGCCGCGACGCGT
>JBIKWD010000126.1:0-9801 GCA_044356505.1 Phycisphaerales bacterium | reverse complement strand
ACTGGAACCGCAACGGCGCGCTGCCCAACCCGCCTGAAGACCCGCAGGACGCGGCGGCGGGGAACTGCGCCTCGGGAAACTTCGAGATCTTCTGGCTGCAGGACCATCCCGACGACGAGTGCAACCTGATGTTCGTGCCGCTGCTCGTCGTGTACGACGACAAGGCGGCCCGCGAGCTCAAGGGCTCGTCGTGGTCGAACGACAACAACATGCTCGCAGAGCTCACAGGCCCGAACGGCTACATCGCGCAGTTCGGAGACCGCATCACCTTCAACCGCTTCAGCGGCATTCCCGAAAGGAAGGTGCGGTGATGCAGCAGATCGTCCGCCCCGACACGGTCGTGGTCGCGCGTCCGCGCGCGGGTTCGCGCGGCTTCACGCTCGCCGAGATGCTGCTCGCCGTGTTCATCCTCGGGATCGGCGTCATCTCGATCGCGGCGCTGTTTCCGGCGGGCATCGCGCTCCAGCGCCAGGCGACCGACGACACCCTCGGACCTGTGGTCGCGCAGAACGCGTTCTCGACGATCCGCTCCAAGCTCTCGCAGGAGGACTTCGGGTCGTTCCAGGATTTCGGCGTCGATCCGAAGTACATCTCGTCGGGCGGCGGTGGGGTTGCAGGCACGGCCGGCACCATCCGCCCCGTCGGCGCGGCGGCCGACATTCCGCAGGTCTCGGGCGACTGGGGTTGGATGCGGCCTGCGTTCTTCACCAACAACACGGCGGCCGCGGGCGTGAACCGCGGCACCGTCGACATCTTCGCGGCGAACTTCACCCGCCAGCAGCCCCCGTTCAACCTCCCCGAGCGCCCGAACCACGTGCAGCCGTGGGCTGTGGAGCTGCCCGAAGGCGTGCCGCAGGATGGCGGTCTGCCGAACGTCCCGCTGTTCGGCATGCCCTACAACCGCTTGAAGTACCCGCTCTACGACATCGCGGTGGGCGACCCGACGGCTGTCCCGCCGTCTCTCGACCTGCAGGCGCTCCTCGAGCCGAACGTAACCTTCACGCAGGCCGAGCGCTCGTTCCCGCAGGGCCAGAGCGCAGGCGCCGCGACGCCCGCCTACTACTGGGACTGCATGTTCCGCCGCAACGGCGGACGCGTGCAGGTGGCGGTCTTCGTCTACCGCGTCACGGTTCCGGGCGGCGAGACGCGGCCGTACCGCGTGGCGGGGCTGAACCCCGCCATCGTCGCCGGCGCTCCCGCAGGCGCGTTCGAGGCGACCCAGCAGACGCCGCCGATTCCCTCGCTCTATCTCGCGCCCGCCGCCATAGCCGGCTCGATTCCGTGGCCGCTGCGCGGCAACCCCACCGGCCAGTTCACGGCCGCGAACGGCTACACCGCCGTCACCGGGCAGCCTGCGCCCACCGACGAGATCTTCAACACGCACCGCGGAACCCCGTTCTCGGCGACCGCGATCTGGGACGACTGGCAGCTGCCCAACGCGTGGCTGATCGACAACCACGGTTCGGTCCACAAGGTGCTCAACGGCCGCACGCGGCAGGGCACGGCGACCTCGACCGACCCTGGCCAAGGCCCCGTCAGGCTGCAGCGCAGGATCCCGATCCTGCCCGCGAGTCCTGTGAACGGCGCTGCGCCAGGGGTCCTCGGCAGCATCAACGCGCACATCTCGGGCGTCTGGTTCGTGCCGCAGCGCGACCAGTTCGGCAACATCCTGACCCCGATCTACGCAGCGGTGGAGGAACTCTGATGCGCCGCCAGTCCACCCAGTCCCGGTCGCGCGTGCCTTCTCGGCGCGCCTTCACGCTCACCGAGATGCTGGTCGCGATCGGCGTCCTCGTGGTCGTCGTCATCGCGTCCGCGCGCATCTTCGGCGCGGCGTCGAAGGTGTCGGCGGTCGCGGAGGCGAACGCCGATCTCCTGCAGACCGCGTCCGCGATCGAGTCGCAGATCCGCGCCGACTTCGCCAACCTGCCGCCGAACGGATTCCTCGTCCTCCAGCAGGTCGAGGTGAACCAGGCGAACGCGGTGCAGACGCTTGATCCTTCGCTCGGCACAGCGGAGATCCGCGCGGACCAGATCGCCTTCTTCACCCGCGGCGTGAGGCCGACGCAGCAGTACGTCGGAAGCCAGAACCTCGCTCCACCCGGGACGTTGGCAACCGCCGCGTGGCTCCCCGAGTCCGCGATCGCGCGCGTCTACTACGGCCACGGCGTGACGGCCTCGTCGCTTCCGGTCGGGCGCGACCCGACGTTCTACGGCTCCGGCCCGTTCGAGGGCGCGCCGCTCGTGCCGTGGCAGGGCGGCGTGGTCGAGACCCGTCAATGGGACGCGACCGGTTCGACGCTCGGCACGGGACGCATTCCCACCGTGAAGCCCTCGAACTGGCCGTTGGTGCGCATGGCGACCTTGATGGCGACCGACGGCGCTCCGACCGCGCGCTTCGCCGTGGACATCGGTGTCAACGCCACCCAGAGGCTCTTCGTCGGCGCGCCGCCCCTGACGGTCCACGCCGGACCGCTCACCACGACCCCGCCTCCTGTCCCGATCGCGGATCCGCTGTGGACCTCGGGCCGCGTCGACATCTGCAAGTGGCAGATGGACGACCTGCTCACGCAGATGTGCTACCAGTACACGGGGAACTTCGGCGGCGTCACGGGACTTCCGTTCACCCGCAGCGTCGATTTCCACTCGCAGCCCTCGACGCGACTGCGCATGCTGCAGACCCTGTCGCCGTGGGCGATTCCCGCGACGCGCGTCTCGCCCGGCAACGGCGCCAACTTCCTGTTCGTCGGCTACCCGCGGGTGGAGAAGTCCGCCCTCGGCCCGGCGAAGATCGAACAGATGCTCGCCGCGCCCGTCCTTGCCGCAAACTGCTCGAGCTTCAAGGTCGAGTGGACCTGGAAGGACGGCGTCGGGCGGTCGTGGGTCGGGCCCGCCGGCTTCGGAACAGGGGGCGTGATCAACGGCGACGAACCGATCGGCATGTACGTCCGCCCGAACGTTCCGCAGCCGTGGTTCGGACTCAACTCTCCGATCGATCCGAACGTGGGTCCGATCTCCGACGGCAACGTCTTCACCAACAACGGCGCGTTCAAGCCTTGGGGGGCCATCGGGCGACCGCTCGTGGTAGGCGAAGGCACCGACACGGTCGTCTGCTCGGTCGAGGGACCGCGCACGGGCGGCAGCCCGATCTGGACCACGTCGCCGCGTCAAGGCTCGAAGCGCACCTACAGCGCTGTGTTCGGCTTCAACCAGACCGATCCGAGCGTGACGGCGTTCAGTGCTGGCAACCGCGGCCCGTACACGCCGCTTCCGAGCGCGCTCCGCATCACCGTGCGCCTGCACGATCCGCTCGGACGGATCGAAGGCGGCCGCGATTTCCAATTCATCGTCGAACTTCCGCGCCAGTAGGCGGAGCGCTCGATCCGCGCGCATGAGGCGCGCCGTCAGGAGTCTCGATCATGCAGCAGCCGAAGCCCAACAGCATTGCGAACGCATCCGCGCGCCGTGGCAACACCATCGTGCTCGTGACGTCGATCCTCGTGCTTCTCGTGATCGTCGCGACGGCGTTCGTCGGCCGAACCCGCGCCGTGCGCCAGATCTCGGCGGCGCAGCAGCAGGCGGCGGGCCGCGACGGCCGCGCGGAGTCGATCGGCGTCAACGTCGCCCAGGAGATCTCGGGCGCGCTGTTCGCGAAGCCGGTCAACACAGCCGACCCTTACGCGGACCCCGACGGAACCGGCCTCGTGATCGCCAGCTCCTCGTGGCCGCGCCTCGCGCCCGCGCTCGACGCCCCGCGCTACTCGATCGACCGCGACGGCGGCAACGGCTTCCCTCTCTTTGGCTACAACTACGCGCCCTACGAGACGAAGGCCTGGACCAACTGGCCCGACCAGTTCGGCGGCGCGAGCCCATGGCCGTTCGGCCCGGGCGCCCCCGGCGGCATCGTCACCACCGATGCGAACCCCTACGGCAACCCCGGCACGGCCGACTCGCGCTGGCTGCGCTCGACCGAACCGGTGCGGGTCGGCATCGACGAGGACACCGACGGCACGCAGGACCTCTTCACGTTCTCGCACTGGCAGCACCTGTCGTGGCTTCCGACCGCCAACAACGGCTGGCGCGTGGTGCCCGACATCTCGAACATCGCGGCGAACACGCTCGAGAACATCGACGAGACGGCGATCGGCGTCCCGTTCGCCCTCGCGATCCCCTACGAGCAGTGGCTGCCGACCGTCTTCCCGAACGCGCTCGCGGGCCCGAACCCAGCGAACGCGATCAACGACTTCATCAACCGCCGCGAGATCTGGTTCGGCGCGGTCAACGGAGCGAACAGCTACATCACCGCGTACCGTGATCCCGCGCTCGCGCTTCCGAACTTCTTCCGCCTGCGCGACCTCGGCCGTCCGACCGACGAGTTCAAGCCGAACACCCTCCGCAACGTCGTGTCGCGCACCTTCACCGACGCCGACGGAGACGGCTTCACCGACAGCTTCTGGTTCGCAGCGCCCGTCAGCGTCGACCGCGGCGTCCGCACCATCGTCGGCGTCTCGGTCGTCGACAACTCTTCGAAGCTGAACGCAAACGTCGCCACCAAGTTCTCCTTCGGCTACGACGCCGACCCGTCGGTGGGGCTCACCGAGCCGATCCCAGGCACCGCAGGCCACACGCCCTCCGACCTCGCGCTCGTCACGAGCAACGCCGAGTTCTCCTTCGGGCCGACCCACGGCCGGGGCAACACCGTCGGGTTCCTCGATGGCCCTGTGAACCAGTCCTCGGGCAACACCACGGGCGGCTTCCCGCTGCCGACCTACTGGTCGGGCTCCGACAACATCGGATTCGTCGACAGCCTCTTGCGCTTCAACCGCGAGCGCTTCGGCGACCGCCTCAACGGCGCGGGACAGCAGATCAACGCGCCGTCGTCGTTCCTGCAGGCGACCGGCATGATCACGGCGGTCGGTGGCCGCGACGGAGGCAATCCGACCCTCGGCTATCCGCTCTCCGACAACACGCTGCAGCCGAACCTCCAGGGTTCGTTCGAGAGCCCGCGCGAGCGCATCGCCTACTTCAAGATCGCCGGGCTCGACCCCGAGAAGCCGCTCTTCGGTCTGATTCCGTTCGATGCGGCCGACGAGTTCGAGCTGCGCGCCTACCACGGCAACAACATGCCGTTCTCGCTGTCGCGCTTCGAGCAGGCGCTCAGCTTCTACAGCCCGTCGCTCCAAGGCCCCCCGGACGACGGCCCGAACGCGTCCCAGTTCCTGCGCGCCTCTCCCATGCGCGAGGAATCCGACGAGTACCTCGACCAGCTCGACGCGCGGCAGCTTCTCGTCGATACCCGCCGCAAGCTGACCATGTTCAACGGCGCGCGCAACGACATCATGCCGCCGTCCCTGTGGCTGCGCCCGTACTACTCCGCCACGTTCAACTACATGAACCCGGGCGGCACGGTCCCCGCGGTCTCGAGCCCCGACTGGCTGGGCTTCCAGCAGGCGAACCGCGCCGAGTTCGAGCGCCAGAAGCTGAAGATCGACCTCCGCGCACCGATGTTCGTGAACGACGCGGGGCAGGCGGTGCTGACGCGCAACCCCTTCCGCGCGCTGCAGTGGCGCCGCGACCTCGGGCGCGTCATCGAGAACTCGCTCGCGCGCGCGATCGATTCGGACGGCAACGGCGACGCGGACACATGGCAGTCCTACTTCGGCACCCGCGAGGCGGACTACCAGCGCACGCTGTCGATGGTCGCAAGCTACGTCGCCAACCTCGACACCGCGAGCGACGAGGCGTCGACGGGCGGCGCGTCCGGCACGACGCCGGGCGTCGCGCTCGACCGGCCGCTCTATCCCAACGCACCGTTCCAGGATCCGGCAGGCTACTTCCCGGCGCAGACCGACGTCGTGATCGATCCGAACGACGCCGACCGCTTCTACACGGGCATGGAGAAGCAGCCCTTCATCATGGAAGTGTTCATGGGGCTTGCGTATCCGTCGAGCGACTTCAACGACGCCGAGTGGACGATCCAAGGTGGAACGCCGCCTCCTGCCGGACAGGAAGAGCTCCCCCCCGACGTCGACGACGGCGGCGAGAAGTTCGTCGACTCGACGAGCGTCCCGAGCCTCATCGTCGCGGTGCAGGTTGCGAACCCGTACGACACGCCCGTGTCGCTCCTCGACTACCGCCTGCAGCTCTTCGGCCAGAACTTCAGCTTCGCGACAGGCGTCACCGCTGGCGTCGGTGGCGGCGCTCCGTACCCGGGCGTCGAGATCGTGCTGCCCCCGGCGACCCTCGGCCGTCCGAGCACCGCGATCGTCTATGCCGTCATCGACGGCGCCTTCGGCGACTTCCCCGCGACCGACACCGACGGCAATCCCGCCACGGCGCCGACCTTCCGGCAGGCCGTGCTCGACTTCCTCGACCTCGAGCGGGGCGAGATGCAGGGAAGCTCGTTCCAGCCGAACACCGACGCGGACGGCGACGGCGTCGTCGAGTACGCGAACCTCTACGACACCCGTGGCCTCGAGCCCGACGTCGACGAGCAGGACCGCACGCTCGTCTTCAACGCGACGGGCGTGTGGAAGGCAAACCTCTCGACCGGGCTCTCGCCCTACACGAACGGCACCACGCAGCCGGTGCAGCTTCTCCGCAACGTCATGCCCCCGCCCGGCATCCCCGGAGGCCCCGTGCTCGTGGTCGTCGACCGTTTCGACAACGAGGAGACGGGACCGGAAGTGAAGTTCAACGAGGCGTTCCAGCGGCTTCTTTCCGACCCGCAGCACGTGCCGCCGCAGAAGAACTACAACTGGGATGCGGACCCCGATCGCCGCTTCGTCGCGGGCATCCGCCTCAAGGACAACGACTTCTTCATGACATGGTGCCGCGCAAGCCGCATCTGGGCGTTCGACGTCGACACGTGGGACGACGCGGCCGTCGATCTCGCGTCGAAGCGGATCTCGGCGACCGAACTCTCGCCGCGCTACGTCTTCAGCATGGCGACCGAGCCCGTGCGCACCACGCGGCAGCTCGATGGCGTCGATACCAACGGCGCGCGCCGCAACGGCGCCGACGCCTACAAGGGCGAGATGTGGAAGATCGACCAGGATCCCGATGGCGACCTGAACGGCCAGAACCGCTGGGCCAACATGGTGTGGGTCGACATGTTCGGCCGCACGCTGCGCTCGAAGCCCGTGTTCTTCTCGAACCTCACCGTGCTGCGCGTGGGTGGCACCGAGGTCATCACGAACCCGGGTTCCGGCCCGATGCCGTTCCTTCCTGCGCTCGGGCTGCCCGACGCTCCCGCCGACATCTACGTCCAGGACTGTCACGGTGCGGTCACCTACCAGGGCGTCAACTACGAGTGGATGATCGGCAACAAGGGTTGCAGCGCTGCGGACTGGCAGCGCTTCAGCCAGGTGCCGGTGGCGACGATTCCGTTCCAGATGACCCAGAAGGACAGCGACTTCGAGCAGATCGGCGAGATCCTCGACGTCTTCCTCTGGGGACACGTCTACGAGAACTTCGCTTCTCCGAGCGCCGTGCGGACCTTCTCCGAGATCATGCTCGAGGACGATCCCGACGACGAGTTCTTCCCTGGCACGGGGCTCTTCGTCAACCGGCTGCAGATCCGCCTTCCGCAGGACCTTGCCGAGGACGACCCGGGCTCGGTGGTGCTCGGCGCCCGCTTCGACCCCTCGTCGATCGCGGTCCCGCCGCCAGCGATCGCGGGCTTCGTGCCGTGGCAGCCTGCGCTGCCGACAGGTGTCGCGATCTTCGACGCGCTGACGATCGACGGGCCGGGGCGGAACTCGTTCGACCGGAACGGGAACAGCCTCCTGTCGCCCGGACTCACGTCCGATCCGACGTTGCTCGAGCCTGCGGGTCCAAATCAGCTCTATGACCTGCAGGTGGCGCAGGAGCGTCAGTTCCGCCTCGCGCACGCGTTCTCGGGACGAAAGACCTCTGGACTCGTCAACCTCAACACAGCCATGCCCGAAGTGCTGCAGGCGCTGCCGATGATGACGCGCGTTCCCAAGAACAGCGCCCCTCCGCCGCTGTCGCTGTCGCCATACTCGCACTTCGCGGACATGATCCGTTCGTACCGCGACGGCATCGGCATCTCGCTGATCCCCGGAAACGCGACCTACGGGGCGCCGTCTCCCGTCGTGAACGCAGCGGTTCCGAACTACGTCGACCGCGGGCTCACCGAGGCGCAGTTCGGCGTCACCGATCCGACCTTCTTCGCGGGCATGCGCCGCGAGAACGGGTTCGCGTCGATCGGCGAGCTCTACCTGCTGCAGCGCGTTCCGCCCGACACGGTGGCGCCGCACCTGCGCACGTCCTACAGCTCGCGCTGGCTCGGCATCGACCCCTACGCCGGTCTCGTCGACAACTTCAAGGAGTTCGACGTCGGCTACTCGTGGTCGACGGACCGCACCAATCCGCGGCCGCGCCAGCTGCCCGCCGACGTGCTCTTCGGCCTCGGCCTCAACACCGACGTGCCGACCAAGCCGCACGACGAGCCTCTCGGCGATGCCGAGGACATGAACCTCCTGTTCAAGGGGATCTCGAACCTCGTCACCACCCGCAGCGACGTGTTCACCGTCTACCTGCGCGTACGGCAGGTGCGCCAGAATCCCGTCACCGGCGTGTGGGACGGCACCAATCCCGAGCTGATCGTCGATGAATCCCGCTACGTGATGTGCGTCGACCGCAGCGAGGTCAACTCGCCGAGCGACCAGCCGCGCATCGTGTACTTCCAGAAGTGCCCGAACTGAGCCCGACCGCGTCGTGCTCATGAGTTCGCCGCCCAGCCCTCGAGGCTGAAGTTGTCAGCCGGCTGAAGTTCTCGACTGGCGCGATCGACGCGCCGTCGTGTGCAGCGCCGCGAGACTCACCCGCGCAGCTTGAGCCGCGCGTACGCAAGCACCAGCCGGTCGACGATCGCGGGGTGGCCCGCCAGCACGCCGCGGTTGGCGACGAGTTCGCGTCCGCGGCCGAAATCAAGAGGGAAACCCTCGACGTCGACGACCTTGGCGCCGGCCTCCGCCGCGATGAGGGCGCCCGCCGCGTGGTCCCAGATCTTCTCGCGGTAGTCGAGCCGCACGGGCAGCCGAAGATAGGCGTCGGCGCCTCCGCGGGCGACGACCACGTACTTCGCCTGGCTGTCGAGGCGGGCGGGCGTTCCGCGCGCGCCGAGGAGCGCGAGCATCTCGGCCGCAAGGTCCTGCTTCGAGTGGGCGGGCTCGACCGACTCGCAGGCGCGCACCGGCATCCCCGGCTTCCAGTCGCGGATGTGGATCGGCTGCGGCTCTCCATGGTCGCGCTCGAGCCACGCGCCGCCGCCCTTGACTGCGAACGCGAGGCAGCCGACCGGGTCGGCCTTGTCGTAGTCGCCGCCTTCGGGTGGCAGGTTCGGGCAGCCGACGATACCGAAGGTCGGCACGCCGCCTTCGATCAGCGCAAGCGACACGGCGAACTGCTGTCGCCGCAGGAAGCCCTTGGTGCCGTCGACCGGGTCGAGGGTGAAGAACGCGTTGCGGTTCGGCGCCGAGCGCCCGGCGTCGATGGCGTCGAGGCACTCCTGGCGCTTCACGGGGCGCCCGACGGCGCGCGAGACCGCATCGAGCACCTGGACGAGCATCTGCACGCTTTCGGGCGCGCGCAGGGCGGTGGCCTCCTCCTCGCCGACAAGAGGGGTCTTCGCAAGCACCGGCCCGAGCTCGAGCGCGACGACCGCCTGCGCGGCCCAGTCGGCGACGGTCACGGGCGACTTGTCGTCCTTGTCGAGGCTCTCGAGCCTCGCGTTCGCCTGGACGATGCGCGTCGCCTGCATGGCGCGCCGGATGG
>JBIKWD010000312.1:0-2800 GCA_044356505.1 Phycisphaerales bacterium | reverse complement strand
AGCTCAGCGCGCTCACCACCATCCGCCGCCCCATCCGAAGGGTGATGAGCGACGCCGCACCGGCGCTCGCCGCGATCAAGCCGATCGTCCTCGCAAGCCCGCTCTCGGCCGCGACGATGCTGCCGCCAGACTTCCCGCCGTTCGACCTCGTGGTCTTCGACGAGGCGTCGCAGGTCCCCGTCTGGGACGCCGCGTGCGCGATCTCGCGCGGAAGCGCCGCGGTCATCGTCGGCGACTCGAAGCAGCTGCCGCCCACGAACTTCTTCGACCGCAAGGACTCGGGCGAGTCGACCGACGCCGAGGCCGAGATGGCCGACGCCCTCGAGCCGCTCGAGAGCGTCCTCGAGGAGGCGATCGCCTCGGGAATCCCGCAGCAGAGCCTCCTCTGGCACTACCGCTCGCGCGACGAGCGCCTCATCGAGTTCTCGAACCGCCGCAGCTACGGCGGCCGTCTGCAGACCTTCCCCGCCGCGCACCGCGCGCATCCGAACCTCGGCGTCGAGTTCCGCTACGTCGGCGGCGTCTACGACCGCGCCGGTACGGCGACCAACCGCGCCGAGGCGGAGGCGATCGTCGCGGAGATCGTGCGCCGTCTCACCGACGCGGACGCGTGCGCGGCCAACCGCTCGATCGGCGTCGTCACCTTCAGCGTCGCGCAGCAGACGCTCGTCCAGGACCTCTTCGACGAGGCGCTCGACCGCGACGCGCGCGTGCGCGAGGGCCTGGCGGAGAGCGCGAAGCTCGGCGACCCGGTGTTCATCAAGAACCTCGAGAACGTGCAGGGAGACGAGCGCGCGACGATGCTCTTCTCGATCTGCTACGGCCGCGACGCATCGGGCGCGCTCTACCACAACTTCGGGCCGCTCAACCTTTCGGGCGGCGAGCGCCGCCTCAACGTCGCCGTCACGCGCGCCCGCGAGAAGGTCGTCATCTTCTCGTCGATCCGCGCGGGCGACCTCGATCCGAAGAAGTGCATCTCGAAGGGCGCGCAGGACCTCCGCGACTACCTCGCGTTCGCCGAGCTCGGCACGGTGCCGAGCGCGCGCGACGAGGCGGGACCGCAACGGGCGCTCGACATCGAGGCGGTCGAGCTCGCGCTCGCCCGCGCGCTCGAGGCACGCGGCTGGAAGGTCGATCTCCACGTCGGCCGCTCGCGCGACTTCCGCATCAGCCTTGCGCTCGCGGACCGCGCGGAACCCGAGCGGTGGAGGCTCGGCGTCGAGCTCGACGGCATCTTTCACCGCGCGGCGCCCACGGTCATCGACCGCGAGAGCGTGCGCGAGGGCGTGCTCGACGGCCTCGGCTGGAAGACGATGCGCGTCAGCGCGATCGACGCGCTGCGGAACCTCGACGACACCGCCGCGCGCATCGACACCGCCGCGCGCGAGTCGCGCTGAACGGCCTCGCGTCCGTCAGACCGGCGTCTGCGGCGGCACCGCGCCGCTCCACGGCGCATGGGCGAGCGGCGGCGGATCCGATTCGCGGCGCAACGCGCGGTAGAAGCCCGCGTTCAGCGCCAGCGCGAGCGGCTGACCCACGAGCAGGACTCCGATGCCGCAAAGCAGCACGCTCAGGACGAGCACAGTTCCGGTGAGGATCGTCATGCCGATCGCGATCATGGTGCGGCCGCGCGTGAGCTCGAACGCGTAGCGGAGCGCCTCGACGGCGCCGACCTTCGGGAGATCGGGGTCCGCCGCGCGGAGCGGCGCGAGTCCGAGCCGCGCGTACACGAGGAAGTTGAGGACGGTCGCCACCAGCGCAGCGATCACGGCGCCGGGAATGTTGACCTGCGACAGGTCGGGCCGCTGCGAGGCTCCCGACAGCATTCCCTCGAACGCGCCGACGACGAAGTACGCGAAGGGAAACCACGCGGCTGCCGCGAGCACGGCGCAGACAAAGCTCGCGCCGACCACGCTCGGGAAGCGGCGGAAGCCGGAGAAGAGCGCCTTGAAGTCGTTGCGGTGCCCGCGCTGGGCGCGGACCGCGGCCACCAGCGCGCCGGCGTAGGCAGGCCAGTACGTCAGGTAGGCGACGACCTGTCCGAACGCCGCCACCGAGATGAAGAGGATGAACGTCTCCCGCGCCGACCAGCCGGACCGTCCGAGGACGAACCCGGCGATCTGCCCGATCTGGCCGATCACCGCGCCGGGAACGCTCGCGAAGCCGGCGGCGAGCACCGCGACCAGGAGAAGCGCCCAAGCGGACTTGAAGCTCGCCCAGCCGAGCCGGATCGACCGTTCGAGCAGCGCGTCGGTTTCCTCAGACATCGACTCGCTCCGATCGGGCGGGGCCGCCCGCGATGAGGAGGGTTCCGGAAGTCCGCGTCACTTCGCCGGATACTCGTAGACGCCGCGGCCCGTCTTGTCGCCGAGGCGCCCGGCCTGCACCAGCTGACGGAGCAGCGGGCACGGGAAGAACTTGGGGTTCCCGAGCTCCTTGTGGAGCACCATCATGATGTCGTGGCAGACGTCGAGGCCGATGAAGTCTGCGAGGCGCAGCGGTCCCATCGGGAAGTTGCAGCCGAGGAGCATGATCTGGTCGATGTCCTCGGGCTTCGCGACGCCTTCCATCCAAGCGTAGAACGCCTCGTTGATCATCGGCATCAGCACGCGGTTCGACACGAAGCCCGCACGGTCGTTCGCAGGGACGGGCGTCTTGCCCATCGCCTTCGCAAGCTCGATCGTGCGCGCGGTGGTCTCCTCGCTCGTCGCGAGGCCCTTGATGACCTCGACGAGCTTCATGATCGGCACCGGGTTGAAGAAGTGCATTCCGATCACGCGGGGCGCGTCCTTGCCGACCG
>JBIKWD010000311.1:0-2810 GCA_044356505.1 Phycisphaerales bacterium | reverse complement strand
GTCGCTCGCGAATCCCGAGGTCAGGATGATGAGTGAATCCGACCTCGCGAAGCTCGATGCGGCGCGCGATGTGGAAGGGACGACGGTCATCGCAGCCACCCCCCTGGTGGAGGTGACCTCGGACGGCTCCCGTCTCGAGTCGCGCCCCTACCACGGCCTTGCGCTCTCAAGCGAGAAGCGGCGCCGCCACACCATGGTCATCGGTGCGACCGGGTCGGGCAAGACCTACCGCTACGGCCTGAACGCGATCCACGCCATCCTGTGCGACACCGACGAGTCGGTGGTCTACAACAACCTGAAGGGCCCACGCGGCACCGAGGAGGTTCGCGAGCTCGTCGAGCGCGTTGCGCCCGGGACGCGCGTGATCGTCTTCGCGCCCGGCGACGCAAGCCGCTCGGTCGGGATCAACTACCTCCTGAACGCGCGACGTCACGCGTTCGAGTCGGCGCTGGTGTCGGCGATCCTCGCCACGATCGAGCGCGGCCGTGAAGGCTCGAACTACTGGGAGCAGAGCGCAAGGCCCGTGCTCGAGACGCTGGTGCGCCACCCGATGATCTTGTCGATCGCAGCCTTGAGCGAAGTCCTCTCCGACGGCGCGCTCCTCGAGGACTTTGCGCGGCGAAGCGGCGAGCCCTCGCTCAAGACCTTCACCATGTACCGCGAGAGCGGCCAGAACGGCGCGACCAGCGCCGTCGACATCGCCGCCCGCGTGGCGCCCTTCTGCGCGACCGCCGCCGCGCGCGCTGTGGCCAGCGGGGCGGACGAACTCGACCTCGTCGAGTGCATCGCGTCGCCCACGCGCTTCGTGCTCGTGATCGAGTGCTCTGAGAGCACGTACAGGACCGAGAAGTACCTCGTGAGCTTGTTCCTCACGCTCCTGTTCGAGTCGCTCCTCAAGGTCTCGAACGACAACGGAGGCGTTCTCCCGCGCGGGGTCAACCTGATCATCGACGAGTTCGGCGTGACCCCGCAGATTCCAGACCTCGCCGAGACGATCAACCTCGGCCGCGCGCGCGGCTACGCGTTCCACGGCCTTGTCCAGACGCTGGCCCAGGTGCGCGCGACCTATGGCGAGAAGGCCGAGGCGATCTTCGCGGGCTGCAACAATACGATCTGGTTCTGTTCAGGCCTGTCTGTGAACGACCGCGAGATCGCCTCGCGTCTGCCGGGAAACATCGTGGTGGACGACTGGTCGACGACGATGCGGCCGAATCTCGACGGCACCTGGGAGGAAGAGAGCCGCACCAGCCGCTCGGCCAGCCGCCCCCTGCTGCTGCCCGAGGACTTCATGATCTCCGCGCACCCGAACTTCGGCGGGTACGCCGTCGCGATGCTCGTCGATGAGAAGCCGGCCTACGTCCACTTCACGGGCGCGTGGGAGTGCCCCGACATCGCAAGCGCCCTCGCGGCGGCGCGCAATCGCCCCATCACCTGTCGCAAGACGCCGCTTCCCGCCGTCCCGCGGCTCGGCCTCGTGAAGGGGGCCCTCAGCGCCGCGAAGGCCGGCACTGCAAGCTTCGTGACCAGCGACACGACCGGCTGGAGCGACGCCAATGTCCAGCAGCGGCTGGAGGCCGTGCTCGAGCGCCTCGACTGGGGGAACACCACCGGCAGCGCGCGAAAGTGGTGGCTCGCCTTCATGAACGAGAACAAGGAGCGGCTCCGCGTCGTCCTTCGACTCGCCGAGGAGCTTGAGGTGCGCCGTGCCACCATCACCGAGTTCTTCCTCGCCTATGTCTACTCGAACACCGACAACATTCAGGCGAACCTCCACTACCTCGACTACACGCGTTTGAAGAAGGAAGACGAGCGCAAGAAGCGCGAGGCGGCCGAGGAGCGGCGGCGCGCCGATGCGGCGCGCGCGACCGAAGAGGCGCGGAAGCAGCCGAGCGAAGCGCAAGAAATCGCGGTCGACGTGAATGTCGACGTGAATGTCGACGCGGATGTCGACGGGGCTGTCGACGGGGATGTCGACGGGGATGTCGAGTTGGGGCTCGAGTTGGAGATCGACGCGCTGCGCAGGCTGGTGCAGTGGCCGAAGCCCGCGAAGCCACGTGCAAGGTCGCGCGACAAGCTTCGGCTGCTCGACGCATGGGCTTCGGCCCCTGGCAGGCGCCGCGACGAGGTGCTGCGGCTCATGCGGGAGATCTTCAACCTCGGCTGGAAGGCTGGCGACCTCGCCGCGACGATGCACGCCGAGGAGTCATCGGATCCTTGGGGGGTGCTGAAGCAGATGGGGCGACGGTCAGACGGGACGGGCGTATGAGCCCGCCGCGCATGTCGCGCCCCGCGACAGTGACCCCTACTTCCGCTTCCCGAGCGTCCCGTTCGCGCCGAGTTCCTCGGCGATCCGCAGCAGCTGGTTGTACTTCGCGTTGCGGTCCGACCGGCACGGGGCGCCCGTCTTGATCTGGCCGCAGTTCGTGGCGACGGCGATGTCGGCGATGGTCGAATCCTCGGTCTCGCCCGAGCGGTGCGAGAGGATCGCGCGGTAGCCCGAGCGGTGCGCGAGGTTCACCGCGGCGAAGGTCTCGCTGAGCGTGCCGATCTGGTTCACCTTCACGAGAATCGCGTTGCCGCAGCCTTGGTCGATCCCCTTCTGGAGGAACTTCGAGTTGGTCACGAAGAGATCGTCGCCGACGAGCTGGATCTTGCCGCCGAGGCGGTCGGTGAGCTTCTTCCAGCCAGACCAGTCGTCTTCGGCGAGGCCGTCCTCGATCGACACGATCGGGAACTTCGCGCACCAGCCTGCCCACATGTCGATGATCTCGTCGCTCGTCGCGATGCGGTCGGGGTTCGACTTGAAGAAG
>JBIKWD010000310.1:0-2812 GCA_044356505.1 Phycisphaerales bacterium | reverse complement strand
ATCCCCGACCGCGCTCAGGACACCTCGTCCGGCGTCCACCGTCACCGCGATCGACGCGGCCTCGCCCTCGCGCGGCTCGAGCGCGGCAAGCTTCAGGGCGCGTGAACCGAGCTGCGCTGGATCGACGCCGCCTGCATCGATGACGCGGACGGCGGTCTCGTCCGGAAGGACGCCGAGCTGCGCAAGCACCTCCTCGGTCCGCGCGAACGCGTCGTCGTCGCCGACCACGACGATCGTCCGGCTGGCAGCGTCCGCGTCGATCACGATCGGCCGCGTGGCGACGGCGTCCGCGCGACCATCTCCGCCGCCGCCCGTCGCGGGCCTCGACAGGCTTCCACGCGCGGCGAGGTCGCGGAGGTTCTGTAGCACGCGCGCGATGTCGCCTCGCTCGAGTCGGAAGAGGCGCGTGCGCGCGTCCGGCGGCAGGGCGAGACGGTCGAGGACTCCGACGAGCGCGTCGATGGCCACGGCGCGGTCGCGGGACGATTCGACCCACACCATGCGCGTGGCGGAGTCGCCGCTTGCATGCAGGGTGCGCGGCTCGCGCAGGTGTTCAAGCGCGCGGCCCGCCGCATCGCGCGGCATCGGCGGCGCGGGGAAGAGGCCGTTGAGCGCACGGGCGACGACGAGCGGATCCGACTGCGCGAGGGTGCTGCTGAAGATCTCGCGAGGCTGCGCGGTCGTGCCGTCGTCGCGCGGATCGAACTCGTCGATCGCGCGCGCGACCTCCGCGAGCATGTCGGGGTGCATCGCGACCGACAGCGCGTTGCCTGCGCGGTCGCCTTCGACGAACACCGGCCGCGCGCGCTGCGCGGCCTCGTCGCGCGAGTCGAAGCGCCTGCGCAGCGAATCGGCGACGCGCACCGCGTCGCCGCAGCGGATCTCGAGCAGCCGAAGCGGCGCCGTGAAGACACCGAGACCGGCGTCATGCGCCGAGAGGAGCCGCGCGACAAGGCTGATCTGCGCGGGCTCGCCCGCGACGTAGAGCGCCTCGCTCGACGGCAGCGCGCGGACCTCCGCGAGCGGCACGGTGCGCCGCGTCTCGACGGGAACAGCGGCGCCGAGCAGCGTCGCGAGGTTGCGCTCGGCACCCTTCGCGCCGAGCGCGCCGGTCTCGAGGACCCGCGCGATGCGGTGACGCTGCCGCAGCCCGCGCTCCTCGAGAAGGCTGCGCTCGAAGTGGTCGACCTCGCCTTCGCTGCCCGATGCGCGCGCAACCCTGCGCGATGCATCGAGCCCGACAGCCGCCGCGCCACGCGTGGCCGCGACAAGCGCGGCTCCGTCGGCAGCGGGCACCGCGATCGTCCGCGCCACGCGCGCACCGATCTCCCCGGAGTCGACCGCGTCGAGGACGGTCGAGGCGAAGTCGACGATCCCGGGCTCGCCGGAAGCGAGGATGGCGCCGAGCGCCGCGAGCGGCTCGAAGACCGGAGGATCGCTTCCGCGCTGCGGCATCACCGCCGACGCCGACGCCGCGAGGAGCGACGCAAGGGCTTCGGGGTCGCCGTTCACGCGCAGGAGGGCGCGCTCGCGTTCAGGTTCGCGAAGGAGCCCGACCGCGCGTCCGTCCGCGGGTCCTGCGCCGACCACGGCGGGCAAGGGCGACGTCGCGTCGAGCGCGGCGCGCCAGAGAGCAAGATCGGCGGCGTCGCCTGCAAGCAGAAGCGCGCGGCCGTCGGGCGACGGCACCGCGCGGACGTTGCGCCCCACTTCTGTCGGAAGCACGTGACGCGCCGCGGCTGCGGCGGCATCGGGAGCAGCGGCCGCGATGCGCAGCGCCGCGAACTCGCCGCGCTGGATCGAGGTCCGCGGCTCGGCGGCAGGCGGAGGCGCAGATCCGTCGCCGTCGATCGCCGCGAGGATCCTCAGCGCGCGCTCGACGAGCTGCCGCTCGCCGCGGAGCAGGAGGCCACCGCGGGGATCGTCGGCGACGGCGAGTCGCATCGCCGCGTCGTCGGCGCCATCGGCGTCGAGCAGCGCAAACAGCAGCGCGCGAGCCTCGGCCGCCCCGGTTCGCCTGAGCGGGACGGCGACGACGTCGCCCTCGAGGTCCACGCGGTCGAGCGCGACGAAGAGCGCGCGCGCCAGCAGGCACGTCTCGTCCGAAGTCGCCGTGATGACGGCGCTCGGCGCCGTTTGCGGCGTTCCGACGCTTGCGAGCATCGCCGACGTTCCGAACACGGGGCGAAGCTGCTCGACGAGCGCGGAAGACCCCGGTCGAAGCAGGCCGACGACGTGGGTCGAGAGTTCGCGCGGCTGTCTCGCTGCCGGATCAAGCGGGCTCACGACGAGGCGGGCCTCGGAGCGCGACAGGCTCTGTCCGCGGGTCCGCAGCACGGCGTCCGCGAGCGCCAGGGCTTCGTCGAGCGTGTAGGGCCGCGGGTCGCTCCAGCGGATCGTCCCGTCGGGGAGATCGGGCGGCAGCAGGACTTCCGCGGACATCCCCGACGCGAGGAACGACGCGAGGAACGTCGCGAGTTCCGTGACCGTCCGATCGGCGAAGTTGAAGCGGATCTCGGCGGCGGGAGCCGCGGGCGCCGTGTCTGCGGCGGGCCGGGCGGCTTCGGGCGCCGGAGTCTGCGGCGGCTCGTCCTGCGCCGCGGCCAGCGGAGGTCTCCCGTTGAAGGCGATGGCCGAAGCGACCACGATCGAGACAAGGCCCCGCGAGACAAGACCTCGCGAGACGAGGCCCCGCGAGACAAGGCCTCGCGAGACAAGGCCTCGGGGCGTGGGCAGGTTGGGTCTGGCCGATCGGGAGTTCACAGTGGATGAGGAACCGATCCTACCCACGCTCGGCAGGATTCCGAAGGCA
>JBIKWD010000125.1:0-9916 GCA_044356505.1 Phycisphaerales bacterium | reverse complement strand
CCCGCGCCGCCCATGCTGAAGCCGTCGAGGATGCGGCCGCTGCGCCTCGGAATCGTGCGGAAGGTCGCATCGATGTGCGGGATCAGGTCGTCGATGACGACCGTCTCCATCGGCACGAGGCCGTCCTTCGAGTCGCACCACATGCTGTAGCTCATGCCGTTCGGGATGACGACGAGCATGGGTGGAATCCTGCCCTGCGCCATGCCCGAGGCGAAGTAGCCCGCGACCTGCGCGATGCCCTGCGTCGGGCCGCCGGAGCCGTGCAGCCAGTAGAGCACGGGGAAGCGGGCGGCCGGCTGCGCCGCGTACGCGGGGGGCAGGTAGATGTGGTAGCTCACGGTCGTTCCTGCGGCCGCGCTCGAGAACGTGCGGTACTCGACGCCCGGCGCGGAGACGGGCGGCGTCGTCCACTGCGCGTCCGCGCCGAACGCGGCGACGCCCGCACATGCTGCGGCGGCGAAGGTGCGAATGCGGCGCAAGAGGTGCGTGATGGGACGGACGGCGGGGTGCTGCATCTTTTCCATGATGCTGCAAAAACGGGCGGGTCAGCGGCGGATTGCAGGGTTCCGCAACGAATTCAGCGCAAGTCGGCGCATGGCGGAACTTGTCGGACCCTCGTAGGCTGCGCGGCATGCCCAGGTCCACCGTCGAACGCTACCACGCGGCCGCGATCCAGACCGCGTTCGCGAACCCGAAGACGCGCGACGAGATTCCCTCGCGGGTCGCGCGCATGATCGCGATGGCCGAGCAGACGGTCGCGGGCTACGCGCCGTTCTTCGATGTGCGCCTGATCGCGTTTCCCGAGTTCGCGCACGCGGCGCCCGTCTACTTCACGGTCGAGGAACTGCTCGAGCACCTCGCGGTCGAGATCCCGAACGACCACACCGACGCCTACGCGCGCTTCGCGCGAAAGACGGGCTGCTTCGTTCAGACGGGCACCTTCATCGAGCGCGACGCGCGCTATCCGGGCGCCGTCTTCAACACGACCTGTCTCGTCGGCCCCGACGGGATCGCCGCGAAGTACCGCAAGGTGAACCCGTGGATCCCGTGGGAGGTGCACGCGAGCCCGCACGACATCGCGGGCTACGCCGAGAACCCGTTTCCCGTCGCCGACACAGAGATCGGGAAGATCGGCTGCGCGATCTGCTACGACTGGCTGTTCCCCGAGTCGATCCGCCAGCTTGCGTTCAACGGCGCGGAGTTGCTCGTGCGCGTGAGCGCCTACATGGATCCGTGGGGCGCGACGGCGCCGATGGACTGGTGGACGACCATCAACCGCGCGCGTGCGATCGAGAACACGGCGTTCGTACTCGCCTGCAACCAGGGCGCGAGCTTCGAGGGCTATCCGCCGTTCTCGTGGCCGGGTGGCTCGATGGCGGTCGATTTCGACGGCCGCATCCTTGCGCAGGCGGACCCGGGGGCAGGGGAGAAGGTGGTCGTGGCCCCGATCGACCTCGCCGCGCTCCGCGACGCCCGCGAGCGCCGCCGCGGCCACGACATGCGCGCCCACTACCGCGCGGAAGTCCACCCGTACGCGGCTCGCGCGCAATTCATGCGCGCCGGCAGCGGGGCGATCACGATCGAGTCGAACGAATCGCGCATCGCGGCCGCCAAGCGCGCGCTCGGTTGATCCGCGTATCCTGCGGGCATGTTGCGTCGGAATCTCGCCAGCGTCGCGGCCGCCTGTCTTTGCGGCGTCGCCATCGTCTCCTGCAAGCCAGCCACGCCCGATCCGGCGCCATCGGCGCCGTCGGTCGCGTACGACGATGCGACGACCGCCGTCCTGAACGAAGCCGCCGGCCTCATGGGCAAGTTCGAGTTCGAGGCGGCCGCCCTCAAGTACGCGGACGCGCTCGCGCTTCCGTCGAAGCCGCCCGAGGCAGCGCTCGGTCGCGCGATCGCGACGCTCAACCAGTCGCGCGAGGGCGCGCAGGACGACGCGCTCGTCATGCTCGGCGAGTTCCTGGCGACCAAGCCGCCGCGCGAACTCGAGCTGCGCGCGCGTTACTGCCAAGGGCTGTGCCTTCTCTATCTCGGACGCGCGGGCGAGGCGGTCGCCGCGTTCACGCCGGTCGCCGAGGCGCGCTCGACCGACGCCTACGCGCTCTACTTCGCGGCGCAGTCGCTCGAGCAGACCGGCGAGCACGCGAAGGCGCTCAACTACTACGCCTCGGCCGCGGAGCGCGACCCCTATCTCAAGAGCGCCGAGCTCGGCATCCAGCGCTGTGCGCGGCGGCTCGGCGACGAAACGCGCGCCGAGGCCGCGCTCGCCGCCTTCGGGCGCCTCGCCGGCAACCCGCGGGCGCGCAACGCCGAGTTCAAGTACACGCGCATGGGTTCGCTCGGCCTCGTCGTCGTTCCCGATCGCACCGGCGCGCGCGAGTTCGCGCCACCGACCGGACCGATCTTCGAGCAGCCTTCCGAGCTTGCGATCCGATGGCCCGATGGTTTCTCGCCGCGCTGGTCGAACGATTCGGAGCAGCACGTGGTGACGGTGGACCTCGACCGCGACGGGCGGCTCGACATCCTCGTCGCGCGCGCACTGCTCCTGCCCTCGGGCCCCGACACCGTCGAGGCGCGCACGCTCGTGCTGATGGCCGCGGCGGACGGCTCGTTCGAGGCGAAGCCCGATCACCCGCTCGTCGAACTCGCGGGCGGCGGCATCTACTCGATCCTCTGCGGCGACATCGACGCGGACGGCTGGACCGATCTCTACGTCTGCCGCGTTCCGGACAACCGGCTGCTGCTTGCGGATGGCCAAGGCGGCTTCCGCGACGCGACCGAAGTCGCCGGCGTGAAGGGCCGCGGAACCCAGTGCGTCGACGGCGCCCTCGCGGACCTCGACCATGACGGCGACCTCGACCTCTTCCTCTGCTTCCGCGACGCCCCGAACCAGCTCTACATCAACAACTTCGACGGCACCTTCCGCGAGATCGGCCGCGAGGCGGGCGTCGCCACCGAGGAGCGCTTTCCGCTCGGCGTGATCGTCGGCGACTTCGACTTCGACCGCGACGCCGACATCTTCGTGCTCAACGAGACCCTTCCGCACGAGTGCTTCGTCAACGACCGGCTGTGGAAGTGGAGTCCCGGCAAGGTTCCGGGCCTTTCGGAGCAGCAGCTGAACGACGTGGCGGCGAGCGCGGCGGTGGTCGAGCTCTCCGATCTGCCGCTTCGGAGATTCGTGCTCGCGGCGTCGAGCTACCTGCGCCTCCCCACGCGGATCGAGCGGATCCAGCCGAGCCGCGGCGGCCGCATCGCCGTCGGCGACGTGACGGGCGACGGGCACCCCGACATCATGCTGCTCGCGCCTGACCGGATCGAGATGTACGACAAGTCGGGGCGGATCGTCACCGAGTGGCCGGCGGCCGCGGGAACGCTGCGCACGCAGCTCGTCACCATCGATCCGCTGCGCGGACCCGAACTGCTCTCGATGCGGGTCGACGGCGCGCCGCTCCTCTGGCGCGCGGGCAGCGGGCGCGCGCCTTACGCGGCGATCGCCTTCAGCGGCCGGACCGATCCGTCGCAGTCGATGCGGTCGAATCCGAGCGGAATCGGCACGAGCTACGCGGCGCGCGTCGGCAGCGAGTGGTTCGGCGGCGAGACCTTCAGGCCAGCCACCGGGCGGGGCCAGTCGCTCGCGCCGGTCTCGGTCGGCACTGGACCGCTCGGGAAGATCGACTTCGTGGAGATCGAGTGGTCGGACGGCGTGTTCCAGAGCGAAACCGGCCTCGCCGCAGGCGAGCTGCACGCGATCACCGAGACGCAGCGGCAGATCTCCTCGTGCCCCGTGCTCTTTGCCTGGAACGGCGCGGAGATGCGCTTCGTGAGCGACCTTCTCGGCGTCGGCGGCATGGGCTACATGATCGAGCCGGGGGTCTACGCGGAGTCGCGGCCGTGGGAGTACTTCGTGCTGCCCGAGGGCGCGCTGCAGCCGAAGCCGGACGGGACGCTGTCGCTCACGCTCGCGGAGCCGATGGAGGAGTCGTGCTACCTCGACAGCATCCGCATGCGGGCGATCGACCTGCCCGAAGGATGGGACATCGCGCCCGACGAGCGGCTTTCGGTCGGCGGTCCGCCGCCGACCGGCGAGACCGTCGCGTGGCGACGGGAGACCGAGCACCTTCCCGACGGCGTCGCGGAACTCGCGTCGGCGGACCTCGTCGCGGTCGATCCCGGGACGCGCGATCCGCGTTTCCTCGGGAGGCTCCTCAGCGAGCATGTGGTCGAGCTCGAGTTCAACACGGAGATCGACGCGATGCTCGATCCGTGGCTCGTCATCGACGGCTGGGTCGAGTACCCGTACTCGCAGACGATGTTCGGGGCATGGCAGGCCGGCGCCGACTACCGGCCGCCGAACCTCGAGGCGCGCGGTGCGGACGGCGCGTGGGTCGAGGTGATGCCGCGGTGGGGATACATGGCCGGGATGCCGAGGCGGATGGCGCTCCCCGTGCCGCGTGCGTCGCTACCGGACGGCACCACCGCGCTCCGCATGCGGATGAACGTCGAGCTCTACCTCGACAGCGTGCGCCTGGTCGAGCGCGAGCCGCTGCCCGCCGCGCCGGTCGAACTGACGCTGTCGCGGGCGTCGCTGGCGTCGGTCGGCTTCGCGAAGTGGTCGATCGGCCCGCAGAAGCAGCCGTTCTACGACCGCGGGCGGTTGCTGCCGCTGTGGGACTGCCGCGTGCAGCGCGGCCTCTACACGGAGTTCGGGGATGTCCGCGAGCTGCTCGCGCGCGACGACGGCGCGCTCGTGGTCTTCGGCTCGGGCGAGGAGGTCGCGTTCGACTTCGCGTCTCCTGCGCCCGCGAAGCCCGGCACCGTCCGCCGCTACGTGCTCGAGACGCGCGGCTGGTGCAAGGACATGGACCTCTTCACCCGCGACGGCGAGACGGTCGATCCGTTGCCTGTGGAACCCGTCGATGACAAGGCCCGCGAACTCATGAAGGCGACGCGAACGCGCCCGGGCGGAGGCAGATAGCGGGCGCCCGAGGCTTGGATGCGCCCGCAAGTCGGGTATCCTCGCGCCGTGGCGAAGTACCGACCTGCCGTGGGACCCCGACTGAAGTGGCTGCTTGCGGCCGTCTTCGGTCTGTTCGCGATCCTGGTCGTCAACAGCGTCTATCTCTCGACGATCACCTTCCTCGAGTGGCGCTCGGGCGACTCGCTGCAGGGCGAGTTCTATCTCTGGAACTTCCTCGCGCACCTCGTGCTCGGCTTCGCGCTCGTGGTCCCGACGATCGTCTTCGGCGCGATGCATTGGCGCAACGTGTCGAACCGCCCGAACCCCCGCGCGATCGCGGCCGGCATCGCGACGTTCGCGGCGGCCATCGTGCTGCTCGCGACCGGCATCGCGCTCACGCGCGTCGAGCTCGCGGGCGTCGTCGTCGGCGTGCGCGAGCCCGCCGTGCGCGAGACGGTCTACTGGCTGCACGTCGCAGCGCCGTTCGTCGTGGCGTGGCTCTTCGTGCTGCACCGGCTCTCCGGGCGCAAGATCAAGTGGCAGGTCGGCGCGCGGTGGGGCGGGGTGGCGGTCGCCGTCTCGGCGCTCGCCGTCGCCGCGCACGTCATCTGGCCGGAACCGAAGGTGCGGGTGCCCGAGGACGGCGCCGCGTACTTCGAGCCGTCGCTTGCGAAGACCTCGACGGGCGGCTTCATTCCCGCCGAAGGCCTGATGTCGAACGAGTACTGCCTCGAGTGCCACGCCGACGTGGTGCACTCGTGGGCGCACTCCGCCCACGCGATCAGCTCGTTCAACAACCCGGTCTACGCGGCGAGCGTGCGCGAGACGCGCGAGCGGGCGTTCGCGCGCGAAGGCAACGTGCACGACGCGAACTTCTGCGCCGGATGCCACGACCCCGTGCCGTTCTTCTCGGGAGCGTTCGAGGACAAGCGCTGGGACGACCCGAAGTACGACGCGGCGAACGATCCGCTCGGACGCGCGAGCATCAGCTGCACCGTCTGCCACGGCATCGTCTCGGTCGACAGCCCGCGCGGAAACGCCGACTACACGATAGAGGAGAGTCCGCACTATCCCTTCGCCTTCAGCGAGTCGCCGCTCCTCTCGTGGGCGTCGAACCAGCTCATCAAGGCGAAGCCCGCGTTCCACAAGCGCACGTTCCTCAAGCCCGAGGTCCATCGCTCGAACGAGTTCTGCGGCGCGTGCCACAAGGTGCACCTGCCCGAGAAGCTGAACGACTACAAGTGGCTGCGGGGCCAGGACCACTACGGGTCGTTCCTGTTCTCGGCGCGCAGCGGCCATGGCGCCCTCGGCTGGTACCAGCCCGACAAGGCGGCGACCACCTGCAACGAGTGCCACATGCAGGCTGTGCCGAGCACGGACTTCGCGGCGCGCGACCGCGACGGCAGCGGAACCCGCAGCGTGCTGTCGCATGCGTTCCCGAGCGCAAACACGGCGCTTTCGTGCCTCACCGACATGAGCGCCTCGGCGATGCTGCCGCGTGCGTACGAGGGTGACCTGCCGCCCGACATGGCGGCCGAGACTTCGGAAGAGGCGCGCGCCAAGATCATCGCAGGCCACGCCGCGTTCAACGCGAAGACGCTGCGCGTCGACCTCTTCGCCGTGCGCGAGGGCGGCGCCGTCGATGGTGCGCTGAAGGTGATCGGCGGCGAACTGCCCGTGCTCGAGGCGGGCCAGGCCTATCTGATCGAGGCCGTCGTCCGCACGCTGAACATCGGCCACGAATTCACGCAGGGAACCGCGGATTCGAACGAGGCGTGGCTGTGGGCCCGCGCCGCGCTCGGCGGCCGCGAGGTCGGAACGACCGGCGGCATCGACGGCGAAAGCGGAACGCTCGACCCGTGGTCGAAGATGTTCAACGCGTTCGTGATCGACCGCGATGGCGGCCGCATCGACCGGCGCAACCCGCAGGACATCTTCCAGCCGCTCTACAACAACCAGATTCCGCCGGGTGCCGGCGACGTCACGCATCTCGTGCTTCGCGTTCCCGACGACGCGAACGAGCCGCTCGACATCGAGGTCGAGGTGCGATACCGCAAGTTCGACACGACCTACCTGCGCTACGTCTTCGGCCCGGAGCGCGTGAACGACCTGCCGGTGCTCGTGCTCGCGCGCGACAGCGTGACGCTGCCGGTGCGCGGGCGCGACGGCGTGGTGCACGGCCCGACGCAGGCCGCCGCGGCCGACGCGGTTCCCGCGTGGCAGCGCTGGTACGACTACGGCATCGGGCTCTTCCGCGAGGCCGACCGCGGCGCCGGCCGTGGCGCGCTTCGTCAGGCCGACGAGGCGTTCGCCGAGCTCTCGAAGATGGCGCCGTCGCTCGGGGCGCTCGCGCGTGCACGGCTTGCGATCCGCGAAGGACGCCTCGACGACGCCTCGACGCTGCTTGCGATCGCCGCGCAAGGCGAGAAGGGCGAGGCTGGCGCGCCTGCCGCGCCGCCGTGGACGCTCTCCTACTTCACGGCGCTCGTCGACAAGCAGAACGGGAACTTCGCCCGCGCGGTCGAGGCGTTCGACCGCGTGCGCACGACCGACTTCGAGGGCGCCCGCGAGCGGGGGTTCAACTTCGCGCTCGATACGCGCGTCCTCAGCGAGCTGTCGGAGACGCTGCTCGAGCAGGCGTTGATCGAGGAAGGGGAGGCGCGCACGGCGCTTGTCAACCGCGGGCTTTCGGTGGCGCGCGCGGCGCTCGAGGTCGATCCCGAGCATGCGCAGTCGTGGTGGCTGGTCAACCGCGCGGCGACCGAACTCGGCGACGAGGCGACCGCCGCCAACGCGCGCGAGAAGCATGCGCGGTACAAGCCCGACGAAAATGCCCGCGACCGCGCGGTGCGGCTCGCACGGGAGAAGTACCCGTGGGCGAACGCGGCAGCGGAGGCGACGGTGCTCTACCCGATGCAGCGCGAGGGGCGGCTGACGGGGGACCTGTTGCCCGGAACGCGCGTCGAAGTGCCGAAATGAACGGTGGCTGACTCGCGGCGGGTCTATGCTGCGAAGCACACCCCTATGCCTGCCCCGACGATCTCCACCCTCGCCGAACTCCGCGCCTCCGGCTGGCGCTCGCGCACCGTCAAGGACGAACTCCGCGCGAACTTCACCCGCGCCCTCGCCGCGCGCGAGGAACTCTTCCCCGGAATCGTCGGCTACGACGACACCGTGATCCCCGAGATCGCGAACGCGATCCTCGCGGGCCACGACATGCTCTTCCTCGGCGAGAAGGGGCAGGGGAAGAGCCGCCTGATGCGGCTCCTGCCGAACTACCTCGACGAGTGGCTTCCGTATCTCGACGTCCCGAACTCCCCGGTCCACGAGGATCCCGAGCGCCCGATCACGCGTGCGGGCCGCGAGCTCCTCGCGTCGACGCCGCCCGAGCGCGTCAAGATCGCGTGGTGGCACCGCAGCGAGCGCTACGGCGAGCGCCTCGCGCCCGGGACCAAGTTCGCAGACGTGATCGGCGAGATCGACCCGGCGAAACTCATCGGCGGCACCAGCATGTCGGCCGAGGACGCGCTGCACTTCGGCCTGATCCCGCGCCAGCACCGCGGCATCTTCGCGATGAACGAGCTTCCCGACCTCGACGAGCTCGTGCAGGTCGGCCTCTTCAACATCCTCGAGGAGCGCGACGTCCAGATCCGCGGATACCCGATCCGCTTCGACCTCGACATCCTCGTCCTCTTCAGCGCGAACCCGAGCACCTACAACCGCTCGGGCAAGGTGATCCCGCAGCTGAAGGACCGCATCGGCTCGACGATCCAGACGCATTATCCTCGCGCGCGCGACCTCGGCGTCGCGATCACGCGCCATGAGTCGGGCCTCGACCTCGGCGGCGAGTTCCCCGTCGTGGTGCCGCCGTTCATGGAGGCGCTCGTCGAGGAGATCTCGCGCGCCGCGCGCGCGTCGCGCTTCGTCGACCAGGCGAGCGGCGTCTCGGCGCGCTTTGGAATCGCGAACTACCGCACCATGGTCGCGAACGCGCGCCGCCGCGCGATCGCGCTCGGCGAGAAGCCGGCAGTTCCGCGCATCAGCGACCTCGCGCACCTGAAGGCGAGCGCGGTCGGCAAGCTCGAGCTCGACCTGATGGGCTCGCACCAGCTGACCGAGGCGCAGGCGATCGACGCGATCGTCGCGGAGGCGATCACGAAGGTGTTCGAGGAGTATGTCGACGCGCACGGCCTCGGCGACATCTCCGATGTGTTCGCGAAGGGCGTGCGCATCGAGGTCGGCGACATGCTGCCGTCGTCGCACTACGCGAAGATCCTCGCGAGCGTGCCCGAGGCGTGGAACAAGGCGTTCGAAGTGAACGCTTCCGAAGACGCCGCCGTGCGCGCGAGCTGCGTCGAGTTCGTGCTCGCGGGCCTCTGGGCCACCGAGCGCATCTCGCGCGTCGAGAAGCATGGGCGCGTGAGCTACGAGGTGCGGGGAAGATGAGCGAATACGGTGGCATCACGCACACCTACCTCGGCTACGACCCGATGGAGTTTCCGCCGCCGACCAAACCGCGCTCGGGCGACGCGGCCGACGCGATGCTCGACCACATGCTGATGTACGGCTCGCGCCGCAAGTTCACGGACCGCGAGCTCGCCGACGCGATCCATCTCGACCCGTCGCAGATCAAGGGCTTGGGCCCGAGCCTCGACGCGCTGAAGGCGATGCTCGAAGACAGGAAGCGCAAGATCCTCGAGCGGTACGAGACCTCGCACGCACGCGACCTCGCGGGCGACGCCTTCGACGCAGCCGCCGCGAAGATCGAGGTCCCCGACGCGCTCGCCCCGAAGCTGAAGCCGGCGCTCGACGCCGCCCTCGACCGCCGACAGCTCGTCGACCTCGAGCGCGTCCACCGCCGCGTGCCCGACGCGACGCCGCTCGCCCACACGCTCATGCGCGCGATCGCGCGCCTCCGCGAGCAGTTCGCGGTCGAGCAGCTCCACTCGAAGTACC
>JBIKWD010000124.1:0-9939 GCA_044356505.1 Phycisphaerales bacterium | reverse complement strand
CGACGAGCGTCTCTCGAGCTTCGACGCCGAGGAGCGCCTGAAGCGCACGGGCCGCACGCACGGCGAGAAGAAGGCGCTGCGCGACGCGCTGGCGGCGTGCGCGATCCTCGAGGATTTCCTGCGCGCGCGGCGCGGCGACGGGACGGGCGCGTGACAGGCTCGCGCGTCCACCTCACCGCCGAGCAGCGCGCGGTGGTCGAGGCGCGCGGCGACGCGCATCTCACGGTGCTTGCGGTCGCCGGCAGCGGCAAGACCACGACGATGGTGCATCGCCTTGCGGAGCTTTCGATCCGCGGCGTGCCCGCCGCGCAGATGCGCGCGGTGATGTTCAACAAGGCCGCGCAGCGCGCGTTCGAGGCGCGGCTTGCGGCGACGGGAGTCGATGTGCGCGCACTGCGCGTCCAGACCTGGCACGCGCTCGCGTTCGGGCTCGTGCGCCACCTCGAGGATATGGGCGCCGTTCCGCGCATGCGGCTCGTCACCGAGACGGGCGAGGTGCTGCGCGCGGTCGGCGACGCGATCCGCGAGGAGTTCGCCGAGCGGAACGAACACCCCGAGGAAGAAGACGGCCGCGACGCAGAGAGCGCGCTCGAGGCGATCCGCGAGTGGAAGTCGATGCTGGTCGCGCCTGCGGATGCGGGCCACGCAGACGACGAGTTCCTCGTCGGCGTCTATGCGCGCTTTGAGAAGAAGCGGAGCGCCGAGGGGTTCCGAACCTTCGACGACCTCGTCGTCGACAGCGTGCGCGCGCTCGAGTCGGACGCCGCGCGACTCGGGCTGTCCGACCGCTTCGAGCATCTCGTGGTCGACGAGTTCCAGGATTGCGACCACGCGCAGTTCCGGCTGCTCGAGCTCCTCGCAGGCACGCGCGCGCGCGTGACCGTCGTCGGCGACGACGATCAGACGATCCACGAGTGGCGCGGCGCGCGCAGCGCGTTCATCCGCGGCGAGTTCGCAAAGCGCTTCACCGCGCATCCGCACGAGCGCTTCACGCTGTCGACGAGCTTCCGCTTCGGGCCCGACCTCGCGGCCGCGGCCGAGCGCGTGATCGCGGCAAGCGGCTCGCGCGTCCCGAAGCGGATCGTCGCGGCAGACCCCGAGCAGGACACGCGGCTCGTCGTCGTCAGCGAGTCTGGCGACGAGCCGCGCGCGCTCGATCCGCTCGCCGCGAAGCTCGGCGAACTTCTCGCTGCGGGAACGCCCGCGCGCGACATCGTGGTGCTCGGCCGCTCGTGGGCGCAGCTTCTCGCGTTCGAGTGGCGCATGCTCGCGGCTGAGATCCCGTTCGCGATGGACGAGCACGCGGCGTTCGCCGACGACCCTGCGCTCTCGCTGCTGCTCGCCTACGCGCGCGCCGCGCGCACGCTGCGCGTGCCCCTCGACGAGGAGTTGTCGAGAAATGCCGCGCGCATCCTGAACCGCCCGTTCCGCGGCCTCTCGCGCAAGGGCCTCGACCTCCTGCTGCGCGACGCGCAGCGCGACGGTCTCACGCTCGGCGACCTCTGCTTCGAAGACGACCTCCACGTGATGGCGGGCTTCCACGGCGGCGCGCGGAAGGAACTGAAGGCGCTCGGCAACACGCTGCTCAAGGCGCACCGCCGCGCGCTTGACGAATCGGGCGCAGCGCAGGCGATCCGCGTCCTTCGCGGCGAGATCGAGTTCAAGGACGCGCTCTCCGCGCATCGAAGCCCCGCGAGCGTGCAGGAATGCCTGCGCGCCTACGAGGTGCTCGAGGACTTCGCACGCGCCGCGCGCTGCCCGCTCACCGAGCTCGAGTCGCGCCTCGCCGCCGTCGACACCACGCAGGGCCGCGCGCGGGAAGACTGCGTGCGCGTGACCACGATCCACCGCGTCAAGGGCCTCGAGTGGGACTATGTCTTCATTCCCGAGTGCGACGAAGGCTGGATGCCGCTCCCGGGCGACGAGGAGTCGGGCTGCTTCGCGAAGCGCAACGCGCACGCGACGCTCGAGCGCAGTCCCGCGATCGAAAGCGAGCGGCGGCTCTTCTACGTCGCGATCACCCGCGCGCGCACCACATGCTTCGTGAGCTGCGGCGACGACGAATCGCGCTCCCGCTTCGTACGCGATGCGATGCAGGGAGCGGCGGTTGGCGATCCGCGTCGATGAGCGTTCGTGCGCACGAGCGCGGAGCGAAGCTCTCAAGTACCAGAGGGAGCCGCCGCAGCGGCGACCGCCCGAACTCGTGTGGCATCACCTTTGGTGATGGCGGCCGCGATCGCGCCAAACGCCTTCAGACTGCAGGCTGGACGCACACCCTGCGTGCGAGGCCGCCACTACCCCTGCTGCGCAGGGGATAGTGCCACACGACACAATCGACGACTCCTGCGCCGGTCGCTCCGACTTCGCTGCGCTCCGTCGTCGTCATCGTCCGTCGGTTCGCTGACGGCCCCACCGCCTCACCCCCACCGCGCCGCGTCTGCGTCGAGGTACCACCGCTGCTCGCCGCCGATCGGGCGGACGCCCTTGATCGGGATGTCGCGCACGGGGTCTGCGCCCGTCGCGATGCGGTGGATCATGTGCGCCTTCTTCTTTCCGAGGACGAGGATCCCGATGAAGCGCGCGCTGTTGATGAGCGGATAGGTCATCGTCACGCGGTCGGGCGGCGTCACCTGCGGACCGCGGTTGAAGCACGCGAAGCGGTCGTCGATGCGCAGCGCGTCGGAATGCGGGAACAGGCTCGCCGTGTGCCCGTCGTCGCCCATCCCGAGCAGCACGAAGTCGAGGCGGTCGTGCCCCCTTTCGCGCCAGCCGAGCGTCTCGCGCAGCTCGTCCTCGTAGAGCGCGTCCGCGTCGGGCTCGTCGGCGTGGATCGGATGCACCTGCGACCTCGGGATGCCCGAGTGGTCGACGATGAGCTCCGCGATCTGCCCGTAGTTCGATCGCGGGTCGTCGAACGGCACGCAGCGCTCGTCGACGATCCACAGATGCGTGCGCCGCCACGGCATGTCGCGGAACGCGGGGTCGATCATCATGCGCTGGTAGAGCGGCATCGGCGTCGACCCGCCCGAGAGCGCGAGATGGAAGTCGCCGAAGCTGCGCACGCACGCCTTCGCCTGGTTGACGATGTCGAGACCCATCGCGTCGATCGCGCCGTCGGCGTGGTCGAAGAGCGACACGGACCCTGGAAGCCGCGGCGTCGGCGGCATCTCGTCGAGGATCCTGTAGGGGCCGGTCTCGTCGTCGCTCATGCGAAACTCACGGAAGGTGCGGCGCGCAGCGTACCCGAGCGCGCCGTGCGCGACATCACCGCTCGTTTCGCCACGCGCGCCCATCGCGGGCGAGCAGCTCGTCGGCGCTCGCAGGCCCCCACGACCCGCACGCGTAGTTGCCGTGGATCCCGGCGCGCGCGGCCGCAGAGCGCTCGTCGAGGAACGGCATCACCGCGTTCCACGCGCCCTCGACCTCGACGCGGTGCTTGAAGAGCGTCTGGTCGCCGCGCATCGCGTCGACGATCAGCGGCCCATACGCCTCGACGGGCTCGCTCTTGAAGTGATCCGCGTAGTCGAGCTGCATGTCGACGTTCGCGCCGCGCAGCCCGAAGCCCGGCACCTTCACCTCGAAGCGCAGGTTGAACCGCTCCTTCGGCGCGATCTGGATGACGAGCCGGTTCGGCGCCTCGCCGCCGAAGCCCGGCACCTTGCGGAACAGGTTCGCGGCCGGCGGCTTGAACTGCACCACGACCTCGGTGCGCTTCTCCGCGAGCTTCTTGCCCGTCCGGATGTAGAACGGCGTGCCCGCCCAGCGCCAGTTGTCGAAGTGCACCTTCATCGCCGCGTAGGTCTCGGTGGTCGAGCCGGGCGCGACGCCGGCGAGCTCGTGGTACGCGCCTTCCTTGCCGTCCGACGCGAACTGCCCGAGCGCGCAGTGCGTCGCGACCTCGTCGGCGGTCGGCACCGAGATCGAGTCGATGATCTTGATCTTCTCGGCGCGCACGTTCTCAGGCGTGTAGAGGCTCGGCGGCTCCATCGCCACGAACGCCAGCACCTGGAAGAGATGCGACTGGATCATGTCGCGGATCGCGCCGGTCTGGTCGTAGAACGCGGTGCGCTGGCCGACCGTCACCGTCTCCGCCGCCGTGATCTGCACATGGTCGATGTACTGCCAGTTCCACACGGGCTCGAAGATCGAGTTCGCGAAGCGCAGCACGAGCATCGACTGCACGAGCTCCTTGCCGAGGTAGTGGTCGATGCGGTAGATCGACTCCTCCTCGAACGCGCGGCCGAGCGTGCGGTTCAGGCTCGCGGCGCTCGCGGCGTCGTGGCCGAACGGCTTCTCGACGATGATGCGCTGCCAGCTCTTCGTGTTCGGATCGATCGAGCACCAGCGCTTGCCCTCGACCACGAGGCCCGCGTCGTCGATCTGCTGCACGATCGGCTCGTACAGGTTCTCGGCGACCGACAGGAAGAAGAGGAGGTTGCCGCGCGTGCCCTTCTCCTCCGCGAGCGCGGAGAGCCGCGCCTCGAGCGGCGGATAGCACTCGCTCTTGACGGCGTCGCCCGGAAAGTAGAAGAGCCGCTTCGCGAACGACGCGTACTTCGCCTCGTCGAAGTTCTTCACCTGCTGCGACACCCACGGCTTGAGTTCGTCGCGCCACGCGTCGTCCGTCTTCTGGGAGCGCGAGACGCCGAGGATGACGGTCGACGCGTGCAGCTGCCCCGCGACGTGCATCTCGTACATCGACGGGACAAGCTTGCGCGAGGCGAGGTCGCCCGACGCGCCGAAGATGACGAGGATGCACGGATCGGTCGTGAGCATGGCGGGTCCGCGGGAGGCTACCGCGTCGGCGCGCGGCGCGGAGCCGCAAAGTCACCCGTTGCGGGGTTGATCGAAGCGCGGATGAAACCGCGTCACCGTCTCGCGCAGCCGCGACTTGTCGACATGCGTGTAGATCTGCGTGGTGACGACGCTCGCGTGGCCGAGGAACTCCTGCACCGTCCGCAGGTCGCAGCCGCCGCGCAGGAGGTCGGTCGCGAAACTGTGGCGCAGCACGTGGGGGTGGACGTCGTGGAGCCCGGCCGCCGCGGCATACTTCTTGACCAGCATCCACACCGCGACGCGCTCGAGCGGGCGGCCGCGGTTCGAGACGAAGAGGCGGTGGTCGGCGCGCACCTCGTCGCCCTGGACGATGCCGGGGCGCACGGATTCGAGCCAGCGCGTGAGCGCCTGCGCCGCCGGCATGCCGACCGGCACCACGCGCTGCTTCGACCCCTTGCCGATCACATGGAGCGACGCGATCGTCGGGAACCACTGGTTGAGCCGGACGCCGCCGACCTCGCTCGCGCGGAGGCCGGCCGCGTACATGAGCTCGAGGATCGCCCGGTCCCGCTCCCACAGGTCGCTGTTGTCGGGGGTCGGCGCCTCGACGAGCTTCTTCATCTGCAAGGGCGAGATGACGTCAGGAAGCCTGCGCCACTTGGTCGGCCGCTCGAGGAGGCGGGCGGGGTTCTGCGCGATGAGGCCGCTTGCGTGCAGGAAACGGAAGAAGACCCGAACCGTCGAGACATGACGGACGATGGTCGCCGGGTCGAGCCCGCGCTCGCGGGAGAGAAACCGCACGTGCTCGACGAGATGGGCGGGCTCCACGGCCAGCGGCGAGGTGATGCCGCGGTTGAGGAGATCGCCTACAAGCTCATCGAGGTCCCGGTTGTACGCCTCACGCGTGGCAGCGGCCAGGCCGCATTCAACCCGTATGTATGCGTTGAATCGACCTGTTGCAGAGGCGAATCCGCCTTCGCGCGCGGTCCCACGATCAGCCGGCAGGAGCGCCGCTTTCCGAGGCTCGGAACGCGTTTCCGCGCTCTGGAGGCTGATTCGACCCTTACGAGCCGCTGTCGCTGATGGGGCCCTCGCATGATCGGAAGCGGGCGACAATGGGTCTATGCGACTCGACGTCGCACTCTTCCTCGCACTTGCCGGCGCAGCGCTCGAACTCGTTGAAGAGGTGGGTGCAGGTTCGGAACGCTTCATCGAAGGCCTGATCGAAAGCTTGGTCGAGGTTGCCGAGCGTCCAACGAACGCCCGACGTCATTTCGTCGCGGTGAACCATGTCCGGGTTCCGGTTCGTGTGGTGGTCGGTTTCCATCGACGGCTCCTTTGAGATCGGCAAGAGCGACAGGGCGCCGTCAAAGATGGGATCGCGGGCGGGTCATTCCCAAGTTCGCTGCGAATTCGCGCGGCCGGCGGCGCATGCGCTCCCGATGGGCGGGCACGCGGCTTGCCTGTTCACCCCTAGACGCCTGCGACAGGAGGTCGCGGCGGCAGACAACAGGCAAGGAGTGCCGCATGCCAGAAGCCCGGTCCAACGCCGATTTCGCCGATTGCCTTGTGTTCCGCGCGATTTCCGCGGAACGCGCCCCCGCGCGCGCCGATCGGCAGGAAGTGCCGTCGCTCGACCTCGTGGGCGCAGCGATTGCGCGTGCCGCCCGGCTCGCAGCCGCCGAGGACCGCGCCCGCCGCGCCTGCGCGCTGATCGAGCGCTCGCAGGCGGCGGAGCTCCTCCGCGCCGCGCGCGACGCTGCCCACGCGGCCCGCACCCTCTCCCCTCGCGCACCCGCGCCGTCTTTCGCGGACCTCGCCGCCGGCGCCCACCCGTCGGAAGGCCGAGTGATCCCCGAGACGGCCCGCGCGACCGGCTTCGTCTGGCGCTTCCACGCCGCCCCGGGCGACGCTGGCCTGCCGATTGCCCTTGGTGAAGGCGGAGCGCTCGCATGAACTACGGATTCCACCTCGCCTCAGCCGGAGTCGTGACGGGCATGCGCCGTCTCGACACCATCGCGAACAACCTCGCGAACGCCCAGACGGTCGGCTTCAAGGCCGACTTCCTGAATCTCGAGGCGCGTCGCGCGGAGAACCTCGAGAACGGCGGGCTCTACCACGACGCCAACAAGGCGCTCGACGCCCTCGGCGGCGGAACCCTCTTCAAGCCGAGCGGAATCGACCTGCGCCAAGGCACGCTCCGCCAGACGGGCCGCAACCTCGACGTGGCGCTCGAAGGCGAGGGCTTCTTCCTCGTCCAGAACCCCGGACCGGCCGGGACGCGCGACGCCTTCGTCACCCGCGCCGGCGAGCTCGCCCGCGACCGGAACAACCGGCTGGCGCTGGCGGGCAGCGGCGCGCTGATCCAGGGAGTCGACGGACTTCCGATCACCCTCGACCCAGAGGATCCCGACGTCGTGATCGATGCGGACGGACGGGTCTCCCAGTCGGGCAACGAGGTCGGACAGCTCTCCATCGTCCGCCCCGCTGACATCGCGAACCTCCGCAAGGAAGGACGCGACCTCATGCGCATCCTCGGCGGAGGAACCGTCGCGGCTGCAGGCAACACCGCCGTGAAGCAGGGCGCGCTCGAGGAAAGCACCGTCGACCCGATCGCCGCGCTGTCGGACCTTGTCAAGGTCTCGCGCGGCATCGAGTTCTCAACCCGATTGATGCAGTACCAGGACCAGATGACCGGGCGCCTCGTCGACGTCTTCGGCCGATTCGCCTGACCGATCCGACACACGATCCGACACGATCGCCGCACGCGGCGGACCCCAGAAGGACACCTCGATGAGCTACATCGCGCTCAACACAGCAGCAACGGGCATGTCGGCCGCCTCGATCAGCCTCGACGTGACGGCGAACAACATCGCCAACGCCAACACCACCGGCTTCAAGTCCTCGCGCGCCAACTTCGAGGACCTCTTCTACCAGGAGTTCGCGCAGCCCGGCCTCCCTGCAGGCAACGCCGTGCAGCGGCCGACAGGCCTCTACGTCGGCCTCGGCACCCAGATCTCGGGCACGCAGCTCAACTTCGAGCAGGGTCCGGCGCAGCCAGGCGGAACCTACGACATGATGATCGAAGGCGACGGCTTCTTCCAGCTGCAGGTGCCTGCCGACGTCGGCGAGGGCATCGGCTACACGCGCGCGGGAAACTTCACGCTGAACAGCGAGGGCGCGATCGTGCTTGCGAACTCGCCGGGCTACCGGCTCCAGCCCGAGATCCAGATTCCCGAGAACGCGCAGGACATCAACATCTCGCAGGACGGCATCGTGTCGGGCAACGTGCCTGGCCAGGTCGACGCCGTCGAGTTCGGGCAGATCACGCTCGTGCGCTTCGTGAATCCGTCGGGCCTCAAGAGCGTCGGCAACAACGTCTACATCCCGACGCTCTCGAGCGGCGAGCCGCTCGAAGGAGAACCGACGCTCGACGGTCTCGGCGGAATCCGTCAGGCGTTCCTCGAGGCGTCGAACGTCGACCCCGTCACCGAACTCGTCACGCTGATCAAGACGCAGCGGACCTTCGAGATGAACAGCCAGGTGATCCAGGCCTCGAGCGAGACGCTCCGCAACATCACCAATCTCCGCGGCTAAGCGACGCACCTGACCGCCTGAACCGACGCCCTCGCCACGGACCACGCCACGGACCACGCCATGCGCCTTCCGAAACTCCTTCTGATCGCACTCCCCGCCGCCCTCGCAGCGATGCTCGCCGCGGGCATCGCCTCCGCGGCTCCCGCGCCCGCGGATTCCGTGGTGCTGCGCGACACGGCCCGCGTCGTTCCCGGCGCAGCCGTGACCCTCGCCGACATCGCCGACCTGAAGGGCGAGGAGGCCGGGCGCCTCGCGGGGATCGAGATCGCGCGCGGCGCATCGACCGCGTTCGAGATCACCAAGGAGACCGTCCGCGAGAAGCTCGCGGCATCGGGCGCAACCGGCCAGACGCTGCGGCTCTCGGGCGAACGCGTGGTCGTTCGGCCGGCTCGCGCCGCGACGACGGTACCCGCGGCGGACGCCGGCGCGGGCCGGCCCGCACACACCCCGCTCGTGAAGAAGCCCGAGAGCATCGACGCAGCGCGGCACGCCGGCGCCGGCACGCCGATCGGCGTCGTCTGCGAGCTCCTTCGCAACGCCTTCGGCGCCGACGCCGAGGGGCTGCGCGTGCTGATCACGGCCGAGGACCTCGCGACGCTGGCTCCCAAGCCCGGCTTCCGCTACGAGATCAGCGCCCGCAGCGCGCTCAAGTCCGACTTCGTCAGCTTCGAGGTCGCCGCCATCGACGGAGACGAGCACGTCTCGCGCAAGCGGATCCGCGTCTCGGTGCGCCTGCTCCGCGAGGTCTGCGTGGCGACCGCCGGATCGCGACGCGGGCAGCCGCTCGAGACGGGCTCCTTCCGCGTCGAGACGCGAGAGGTCGCGCCCTCGATCGCGGCGCGTGCGGCTGATCCGAAGGCGGTCGACGGCGCATCGTTCGCCCGCAGCGTCGACGCGGGACTCGTCATCGCCGCCGACGACCTCGCCCGCGCGGCCGCCATCCGCCGCAACGACCGCGTGATCGTGCGACGCGAGGTCGGACTCGTCGCGATCGAGCTCGAGGCGGTCGCGCTCGAGGACGGAAAGCCGGGCGACCGCATCGCGCTCCAGCGCAGCGGCGTGCCGCGCAGCCGCGGCGCGCGCACGCGGGCCGAAGGCGAGTCGGGGACGTTCATCGCAGAAGTCGTCGGAAGCGGTCGCGCCGTCGTCCGCTGAATCAAACGTCCGCTGAATCAAACCTCGCTGAATCAATCCTCCTCCGAGATCCACCAGGAGACTCCTCCATGCAGACCGTGCTCGCCCTCGGACCCATGCTCGTCGCAGGCGCATGCCTCGCGGCGCCGCAGCAGACCGCCCCGCCCGCGACGGCGCCGCTGCCGCAGCCGACGACGGCGCCAGCGACCGACGCCCCCCGCGTCCTGCGCGCGGACGAGGCGCCCGCGACGCGTCCGACGCGATCGGTCACCGCCGCCGCGCTCGACTCGCAGCAGGCGGCCGCGCGCCCGCTGCGCGACACGGGTGCGACCGACCTCGGCAGCCTCTTCGCCGTCAAGGACCCCGAGCCGCGCACCTTCGCCGTCCACGATCTCGTGACCATCGTCGTGAGCGAGCAGAGCAAGTCGAAGA
>JBIKWD010000123.1:0-9940 GCA_044356505.1 Phycisphaerales bacterium | reverse complement strand
GCCGTCCGGACCGGCCTTCGGCGGCGCGATCGCGCTGCGGTCGACCGGCGGCAGCGGAACGATCGGATCCGTCTTGGCGCCCGCGGATGGGTTCGGCGCGGCGATCGCGAGGACAGGGTTCGCGACCGGCTCCGGCGCGACCTTCACGATGGCGGCGTCCTGCTCGTCGACCGGCTGGTAGAACGCGATGCCCCACTTGAGGTTCAGGTGGAACTTGTGCGCGTACTCGAAGTACTTGATGACGAGGAAGCCGATCGCGCCCGCGAGGGTGAGCGCGAGGCAGGTGACGAGCAGCCCCTTCTTGTTCGTCTGCGCCGCGCGCACGCCGACCGCCATCGTGAGGCTCGAGAGGATCAGCACGCAGGTGTTGATGCCGCCGAGGATGGTGTCGAGGTAGTTGCTCGCGTAGGAGAAGACCTCGGGGTTCTTGAAGCGCATGATCGCGTACATCACGAACAGCGCGCCGAAGAACAGGACTTCGGTGGCGAGGAACACCCACATGCCGAGCTTGCCCGACTCGAACTGCTGGTTCGGGGTGTCGAAGTGGTGGGCGAGGAACGGGTACTTCGCGTGATCGCCATGGCCGTGATGGCCGTGGGCGTCATGCGAGGCGTCGGAGTGCGCGTGCGACACGGATCAGTGCCCCTTTCCTGAAGATGCGGCCGCCACGTGGGCGTCGGCGTCCACGACGTATCCCTGCTGCTTCTCGTCCCAGTGCACGGCGCTGAAGTCGTAGCAGTCGCCGACGCGCGGGGTCTTCGAGAAGTTGTCGTGCGGCGGCGGCGAGGTGCACTGCCACTCGAGGCTGGCCCCGCCCCACGGGTTCGCCGGGGCCTTGCGGCCGGCGAAGAGCGAGTGGATGAGGTAGATGCCCGTGATCACGAAGCCGAGCGCCATGATGTACGAGCCGCCCGTCGAGAGGTGGTGGTAGATCCGGAAGGTCTCCGCCATGCCCTCGAGCTGGTCGTAGCTGTAGTAGCGGCGCGGCATGCCCTGCGAACCCATCATGAACTGGGTGAAGAACGTCAGGTTGAAGCCGACGAAGACCAGCGCGCAGGCGATCTTGCCCCAGAACTCCGAGTACATCACGCCGAACATCTTCGGCCACCAGTGGTGCAGGCCGCCGATCATGGCGATCAGCGCCGAGCCCATCATCACGTAGTGGAAGTGGGCGACGACGTAGTAGGTGTCGTGCAGGTGGATGTCGGTGGAGAGGACGGCGAGCGGGATGCCCGTGAGGCCGCCGATCGTGAACAGGAAGATGAACGAGAGCCCGTAGAGCATCGGGGTGTTCAGCGAGATCGAGCCCTTGTAGAGGGTCGCGAGCCAGTTGAACACCTTCACCGCCGAGGGAATCGCCACCGAGAAGGTGATCGCCGAGAAGAGCACGTTCATGAGCCCCGACTGGCCGCTCGTGAACATGTGGTGGCCCCACACGAGGAAGCTGAAGATCGCGATGGCGATAGAGCTGAACGCGATGAAGCGGAAGCCGAAGATGTGGCGGTGGCTGTGGACCGCGATGATCTCGCTGATGATGCCCATGCCGGGCAGGATCATGATGTAGACCGCGGGGTGCGAGTAGAACCAGAAGAAATGCTGGAAGAGCACCGGGTCGCCGCCCATCGACGGGTCGAAGATGCCGATGTTGAAGGCGCGCTCGATGACGAGGAGCGCGACGGTGATGCCGAGCACCGGGGTCGCGAGCACCTGGATGATCGCGGTCGCGTAGACGGCCCAGAGGAAGAGCGGCATGCGGAACCAGGTCATGCCCGGCGGACGCAGCTTGTGGATCGTCACGATGAAGTTGACGCCAGTGAAGATCGACGAGAAGCCGAGGATGAAGACGCCGACGAGGACGGGAATGATGCCGCCGGCCTGCGACGTCGAGCTGTAGGGCGTGTAGAAGGTCCAGCCTGTGTCGAAGCCGCCCGCGATGAGCGACCAGACGGCGCAGACCGCGCCGAAGACCCAGAGGTAGAAGCTGAAGAGGTTGAGCCGCGGGAACGCGACGTCCTTGGCGCCGAGCATGATCGGCAGCACGAAGTTGCCGAGCGCCGCCGGGATCGACGGGATGATCACGAGGAACACCATGATCGCCCCGTGCAGCGTGAAGGCCTTGTTGTACTGCTCGGCCGTCATCCAGGTCACTTCACCCGGGAAGAGCAGCTTGGTGCGCACCAGAAGCGCCATCACGCCGCCGACGAAGAACGAGACGAGGACCGCCGCGAGGTACATCACGCCGATCCGCTTGTGGTCGAGCGTGAACAGCCAGGAGATGAGTCCCCGCTTGAAGGTCAGGTAGTTGTCGGGCGCTTCGGCCGCGATCGTGGGTCGTGCGTCGAGTGTCGTCATGGCGTCGCTCGTTTCGGTCTCAGGCGTTGTTCGTGGGTCGCTCGGTCCGCATCACTTCGCTGCGGCGGTCGAGCCGCCGATGTACTTGCCCTTCTTGTCGAAGTCCTTGAGGTTCTTCATCATGTCGATCAGCACGTCGACCTCGCGGTCGCGGAGCTGGCCCTTGAAGGTCGGCATCACGTTTCCGTAGCCATCGACCACATGCTCGCCGGGGTTGAGGATCGAGGCGCGCAGGTAGGCCTCGGGGGTCTCGTACTGCTTGCCGGGACCGATGAAGTCCTGGATCGGCTTGCCGCCGTCGACCTTGTGCACGGCGCCGGGCTGGATGCGCGCCCAGATGTCGCCCGATCCGTCGTAGTTGCCCCACGAGGGGCCGGTGCCGGCCGAGCCGTCGAGCGAGTGGCAGCTGAGGCAGCGGCCGATGAGGCGCGGCGCGCCGACCTTCCACAGGATGGTCGGATCGTCCGGGTTGTTTTTGGCAAGCTCGTCGAGCCACTGCGCCTGCTTCGAGACCCAGTCGTTGAACTGGACCTCGCCGAGCACGAACACCTTCTGGTTCATGCGGGAGTGGTCCTTGCCGCAGTACTCGGTGCAGTAGAGGCGGTGGAACATCTCTTCGCCGGTCGGGTCGTCGGCCTGGAACCACATCGTGGTGTAGCGGCCGGGGACGACGTCCTGCTTCACGCGGAAGTCGGGGATGTAGAGCGAGTGCAGCACGTCGTTCGAGCGCATCACGAGCTTGACCGGCTTGCCCGCGGGGACGTAGAGGTCGGGGCTGGTGGCGCCGTTCGGATACTTGAACTGCCAGCTCCACTGCTGCGCGGTGACGTCGATCTGGTAGGCGTCGGCGGGCACGGTGCGCATGCTCACGTAGCCCTTGAAGCCGAAGAAGAAGATCACGACGACGATGATCGTCGGGAGGATCGTCCAGCCGAGCTCGAGCGGCATGTTGTGGTTCGGCCCGCGCGCGTAGACCTCGCGGCCCTTCTGGCGGTACTTCCAGACGAAGTACACCATGATGCCGACCACGAGGAAGAAGAAGAAGTAGTTGATCCAGTTGATGAAGTGGAAGACCCAGTCCACCTCGGCGGCGAAGTTCGAGGCGCCCACGGGCATCCAGAAGTCGTCCGACTTGATGCTGGTGGCCTCGCCTGCGCCCGCGGCCATGCCCGAATCTGCCTGCGAGAGGATGGAGGTGATGGAGTTGAGCACGGTCATTCGCCTCTTCAGTTCGCGGCGGCGACATCGGTCGCCGCGTCCTTCTTCTTCTTGAGTTCCGCACGCCAGAACAGTCCGAGGCCGGCCGCGAGGACGACCAGCGTGACCGCTCCGCCGAGCGACATGACCCTTCGCGCCTGGAGCACGTATCCGCGCGCCGAGGGGTCGTACATGTGGCACCAGAGGATGAACTTGTCGAGCGTCGAGCCGATGCGGCCCTCGGACGCCTCGAGGAGCGCGAAGCGGAGGTCCTTCGGCTCGAACTTGGTTCCGTACATGTAGCGGCTGACCTTCCCGTCGGGCTTGACGAGGATCAGCACCGCGGCATGCGAGTAGTCGCCGTTCTCCTGGCGGCGGAACTGGAAGCCGACCGAATCGGCGACCGCCTTCGACATCAGTTCGTCGCCGGTGAGGAAGTGGACGCCGATGCCGGCGCCGGGGCGCTCGAACTCGGCGAGGTAGCTTTCCTTCTTCGCCTTCGCGAGCGCGGGGGCCTCGGTCGGATCGACCGACACCGAGATCACCTCGTACTCCTTGCCCGGGTTCCAGTCGACGCCCTTGAGGCCGTCGAAGGCCCCGTTGAGCACCAGGTTGCAGAGCATCGGGCACTTGTTGTAGCCGATCTGCAGGAGCACAGGCTTCTTGCCGGTGAAGTACTGGCCGAGGGTGACGGCCCGCCCCGAGTCGTCGAGGAAGCGGGCCTCGAGCGGCAGCGAGTTGTCGAGCTTCTCGAGGACGTCGATTCCCTCGAGTTCCTTCGGGGCGATGTTGACCTGTCCCGTCGCGACGAGGCCCGGCAACGCGATCGCCGCCGCGGCCGTGGCCGCGCGGAGAGTCGTGAAGAGGCTGTGCAGCGGATTGGTCATGGTCGCCTCGGCGTCACTTCGGGTTCGCAGCCTTCAGTTCGATCGCGCGCTCGATGGGGATGCGGATGCGGTCGACCTGCTTGTCGTCCACGGCCTCGGCGTAGACGCCGTACTGCCCGAGGAGCCCCTGCTGCTCGTTGCGCAGCGAGGTCGACAGCGCAGGCTTCCCGTCGATCACGCGGTCCTCGACGAAGCCCTTCTCGACGCCGAAGAAGAGCACCGAGACTGCGAGGCAGAACACGACGAAGATGATGATGCCGACGATCGAGTAGAACCAGGTCGAGCCCATCTCTGGGTCGTCAAGCTGCTCGGTGGTGGCTGTTGCTTCGGATTGCATGGGGAGTGTTCCGTCGGTCGGCGTCGGTCACATGTTCTCGAACTTGAGGCTCTCGCTGAGCCGCGGATCCTTCGTCGGGATCAGCGCCGCCCGCGAGAGCGCGGTCATCGTTCCGGCCGCCACCGCCGCAAGGGCGCCGATGGCGAGGAGGAAGTTCACGGGATTGCCGAAGTGCGTCGCCGTGTCGGCGTACTTCTCGGAGAACTCACGATAGGTCTTCATGCCGCCGAGATCATGCGGAATCTCGGGAACGATGAGCCAGTAGAGGTCGACGAAGTGGAAGCAGAGCATCCACACCGCGCCCGCAGCAAGGATCGTCGGATAGCGCTTCGGCCACTTGCTGATAAGACCGACGAACGGAAGCACGAAGTGGCCGAAGAGGAGCGCGAAGCTGAGCGGCGCCCAGCCGCCGACCTGGCGCGCGAGGAACCAGCCGGTCTCCTCGGGGATGTTCGCGTACCAGATCAGCATGTACTGGCTGAACGCGATGTAGGCCCAGAACACCATGCCGAACGCGAAGAGCAGCTTGCCCATGTCCTGGTAGTGCTCGGCGGACACGAGGCCCTTCATCACGCCCATCGACTGCAGGCGCACCGTGAAGAGGATCATCCCCGCGAAGCCCGCCGTGGCGCACCCGCAGAAGAAGTAGACGCCGAACATGGTCGAGAACCAGACCGGCGAGAGCGACATGATCCAGTCGAAGGACGCGAAGGTCGTCGTGAGGCCGAACAGGATGATCGCGGGACCGGACCACTTCTGCATGCGCTCGGTGATGCGGACGTCGCCGCTCGAGTCCTGCGCGCGGCTGTTGCCGACGAAGAACCACGCGAGGAGCGCCCAGACCGCGAAGTAGATCGCGGCGCGCGTCCAGAAGAAGGCCGGGTTGAGGAACGCGAGCTTCTTCTTGACGACCGAGTAGTCGAACTCGTTGATCGCCTTCAGCGACTCCATGTCGGCCCAGATCCAGAGCAGGTTGCCCTTGCCCATGAACCACATGACGGCGAACGGCACGAAGAGCAGCCAGTACCAGCGCAGGTTCGAGGCGAGCGCCTCGGCCGGGCGGCGGACCGCGACGGACCAGCCGGCGCGGGTCAGGTGCTGGATCAGCACGAAGAAGAGCCCGCCGAGGCACATCGTGAGTCCGAAGAGGAACGCCACCATGTACGCGCGCCAGAAGTGCGCGGGCGTGGTTCCCATCGCTCCGGTGTAGCCGATGACGGCGCCGGCGCCGAGGCCGACGACCGCGATGCCGATGGCGATGTTGCGGAAGCCGAAGGCCGCGCTCGGGAACTGCGTGTTCTGCGCGCTGAGGTCGAACGAGTGTCCGGTGGCGTGCGCCATCACTTCACCTCCGTGTTGCCGGCGATCGCCGAGGCGTCGTCGCCCGCGGACTGCGCGACGTTCTTCGGGAGCTTGTCGCGAAGCTCCTGCGGAACGTCCTGGATCGTCGCGTTCTGCGAGAACTGCAGCGCCTGCACGTAGGCCGCGATCGCCCAGCGGTCCTCGAGGTCGATCTGCGCGCCGTAGCCGGCCATGTTGCGGATGCCGTTGGTCACGATGTTGTAGAGAAGCCCGACCGAGTGCTCGCGCACGAGCGGGTCGTGGAGGCTCTTCGCCTGCACCCACGCCGTGCCGTAGACCGGCCCGTCGGCGTTCGCCATCAGCTCCATGGCGCGCTTGTTCACGGCGCCGTCGCCGAAGCCCGCGTAGCCGTGGCAGATGGCGCAGTAGATGTTGTAGCGCTGCTGTCCGCGCTTGAGGAACTCGACCGACAGCTCCATTCCGGCCGGAAGCGTGTCGGCCCACTTGCCGTCGACGACGCCCTCGTAGCGGTGCGGATCGAGCTTGGTCTCGCCCTGGGCCACCGTGCCGACGACGTCGTAGCGCTGCGCACGGCCGTCCGCGAACAGCGGGTTCTCGGCTTGCGGCTTGAACTTCGGCTGGAAGTCCATGTCGAAGAAGATGTGGACGGGCCGGTTCGGATCGGGCGTCGAACGGACGCGGGCGATCACCACCGGGGGAATGGCGAGCGCGAGCGCGGCGAGCGCACCCGTGAAGATCATCCAGCGTGGGGGCTTGGGAATCATGGGTTCAGTCCTCCACCGCCTCGACCGCGACGGGGTCGAGCGTCTTGAGGAACTCCTCTGTCTTCTTGGGGAGGAACTTGGGGTCGCGCGCCTCGATCGAGATGAAGAAGCGGTCGTTCGACGCGCGGCGGAACCGGTTCGACTTGAAGAGCGGGTGATAGAGCTGCGGCAGGCCGTTGAAGAGGAACATCAGCGACACGCACGCAAGCGCGGAGAACAGGATCGTCACCTCGAACATCACCGGGATGAAGGCCGGCAGGCTCATCGCCGGCTTGCCCGAGATGAGGAACGGGTAGCCGGTCACCCACACGCCCGCCCAGATGGTCCAGCCGAGCGAGTTCGTGAACGCCTGCAGCGCGAACGCAGCGGCGGTTCCGGTCGCGCCCGCGCCGAAGACGAGCACGGGAAGGATGGTGCGCTTGATGCCCATCGCCTTGTCGAGTCCGTGGACGGGGAACGGCGTGTGGCAGTCCCACCACTTGTAGCCCGCGTCGCGGACCTTCTCGGCGGCGGCCATGAGGTCGCCGGGCGTCTCGAACTCGGCGATGTAGCCATAGAGCTTCGCCGGATCGGCCGGCGTGCCGGGCTTGGTTTCAGAGGGGCTGGTGACGATCGTCGCCATGGTGTTGCCTCGAGTTTGCGTCGCTCAGTGATGCCCGTGACCGTGACCGTGGTCGTGGCCGTGGTTGTGGTGGCCGTGCTTGCCTGCGCCCGCGCCGTGCGGGTCGGCCTGCGGCATGACCGCCTTCACCTCGGCCATGGCGATCATGGGGAGGAAGCGGCAGAAGAGAAGGAACAGCGTGAAGAACAGGCCGAACGCGCCGACCATCGTTCCGATGTCGACCCAGGTGGGCGTGAACATGTCCCACGAGCTCGGGAGGAAGTCGTTCGCAAGGCTCGTCACGATGATGACGAACCGCTCGAACCACATGCCCACGTTCACGAAGATCGAGAGCACGAACATCATGGGGATGCTGGTGCGGATCTTCTTGAACCAGAAGAGCTGCGGCGTGATGACGTTGCAGCTCACCATGATCCAGTAGGCCCACCAGTACTGGCCGAAGGCGCGGTTGATGAAGGCGAACTTCTCGTACATCGCGCCCGAGTACCACGCGATGAAGAACTCCATCGAGTAGGCGTAGCCGACCATGCAACCGGTCACCAGGATGACCTTGTTCATGTTGTCGAGGTGGCGCAGGGTGATGAGGTCCTTGAGGCCGAACATCTCGCGCGCGGGGACGGCGAGCGTGACCACCATCGCGAAGCCGGAGAAGATCGCGCCCGCGACGAAGTACGGCGGGAAGATCGTGGTGTGCCAGCCGGGGAGCTGCGAGGTCGCGAAGTCGAACGACACGACCGAGTGCACCGAGAGGACGAGCGGGGTCGAGAGCGCCGCGAGCAGCAGGTACGCGCGCTCGTAGCGGTGCCAGTGGCGGTTCGAGCCGCGCCAGCCGAGGGCGAACATGCCGTAGGCGAGCTGCTGGACCTTGCCCTTCGCGCGGTCGCGCAAGGTGGCGAGGTCAGGGACCATGCCCGTGTACCAGAAGAGGAGCGACACGGTGAAGTAGGTCGAGACCGCGAACACGTCCCAGAGGAGCGGCGAGCGGAACTGCGGCCACATCTCCATCTGGTTCGGGATGGGGAAGAGCCAGTACGCGAACCACACGCGGCCGACGTGGATGCCGGGGAAGGTGCCTGCGCAGATGACGGCGAAGATCGTCATCGCCTCGGCGAAGCGGTTGATGCCCGTGCGCCACTTCTGGCGGAAGAGGAACAGGATCGCGCTGATGAGCGTGCCTGCGTGGCCGATGCCGACCCAGAACACGAAGTTCGTGATGTCGTAGGCCCACATGACGGGGTTGTTGAGGCCCCACACGCCGACGCCGGTGAAGATCAGGTAGCCGATGCAGAGGCCGAGGACGCTCAGCAGGCCGAGCGACGCGGCGAACGCGACGTACCACGCGAACGGCGCCTTCTCGGCCTCGTTCACGCGGCACACGGTCGCGGTGACCTGGTTGAACTTGTCCATGTTGAGGACAAGCGGCGCGCGTTCGCCGGGACGGTCGACGGTGTTGTCGACGATTGGGGAGTTGGGAGTGAGCGTCGTCATGCAGTGCGCTCCGGATCAGTGGGCGTGGCCGTGGTCGTGACTGTGGTCGTGGCCGTGGTCGTGGCCGTGGTCGTGGCTGTGGTCGTGGCTGTGGTCGTGGCCGCAGTCATGGGTGTTGCCGACGCCCGGGTTCTTGACGCGCGCGAGGTACTTCACGCGCGGCTTGGTGTTGAGTTCCTCGAGCAGGTCGTAGCTCAGCTTGCTCTTGACGAGCTGCGCCACCTTGCTCTTCGGGTCGTTGAGGTCGCCGAAGACGATCGCCTGCGTCGGGCACGCCTGCTGGCAGGCGGTGACGACGGCGCCGTCCGTGACGGACCAGGTGCTCTGGCCGCTCTCGATGCCGCCGGCCTTGGCCCACGCGTTCTTGGCGCGGATCTTGGCCTCCTGGATGCGCTGCATGCAGAACGAGCACTTCTCCATCACGCCGCGCGAGCGGACGGTGACCTCGGGGTTGAACTGCATGCGGGGGAACGCGTCCGCCGGGTTCTCGATCGGATAGCTCGTCTCGGCGATGTCCTTGTAGTACTCGGGCTCGACCTTGAGGAAGCCTTCCTCGCGGCTCGGCGCACGCTTCTGGTAGTCGAAGAAGTTGAAGCGGCGCACCTTGTACGGACAGTTGTTGCTGCAGTAGCGCGTGCCGATGCAGCGGTTGTAGACCATCACGTTGATGCCCTGCTCGTCGTGGACCGTGGCGGCGACGGGGCAGACCTGCTCGCACGGCGCGTTCTCGCAGTGGAGGCACGTCATCGGCTGCACGGCGAAGCCCTTGGGCTTGTCGACGCTGTCGCCGCGGAAGTAGCGGTCGACGCGGATCCAGTGCATCTCGCGGCCGCGCGCCACCATTGCCTTGCCGACGATCGGCACGTTGTTCTCCGCCTGGCACGCGACGACGCACGCGCTGCAGCCGGTGCAGGTCGAGAGGTCGATCGTCATCGCCCAGCGGTACTTGGCGCCGTCGAGGTTCGACTCC
>JBIKWD010000308.1:0-2846 GCA_044356505.1 Phycisphaerales bacterium | reverse complement strand
CGCGCGCTTGCGCTCGACGACACCGATGCGGTTGCGAAGAACGTGATGCGACGCGTCGTCGGCGAAGGTGGATAGACGGTCGCCCTGCGCCTCCCACGTGCAGCAGCGAGCGTGCGATTCGAGCGGTGGCATGGGCGGTAGCAGTAGCGGTAGCAGTAGCCCCGCGAAACCGCATGAATCGGCAAGAATCGCCACAACGGGACGCGAGATCGTCCGCCCGACGCAAGTCTCGCGAACACGTGAAGATACGAGACGACCCGCGGCGCGGCGCGACGTTGCGCTACACTCTCGGTTCTTCCGCCGCCTTAGCTCAATTGGCAGAGCACCTGATTTGTAATCTGGAGGTTGCCGGTTCGATTCCGGTAGGCGGCTTTCGAGCGCCAGGTGCGCCAGGTGCGCCAGGTGCGGCGGGGCGGCGGGGCGGCCTGCGCCGCGCCAGCCTGGCCGCCGACTTATAGGGCGCCGCATAGGTCGAACTGGACCAGGGGCGAAGTCGGAACTTCTCCTCGTTCTCGTTGGCGTTTCACGGGTCGTACGTTACGGTAGAACGCGCCCACGCCGCCTTCGAGGCGATTTTTTCGACTTTGTCTCCCAGTGGGTGTTCCGCCGCGACACGTCCCACCGCAAGGCCTAACCATGCAACGCAAGATCATTCTCTTCGAGATGAACGAGGTTCCCTTCAAGGTCCTCGACCAGTTCACTCGCTGGGCGCCCGACTCGGTCATGGCAAGCCGCCTGCCCGGCTGCCGCACCTACGGCACCCTCACGCAGGACGTCAGCGCCCTGACCCCGTGGATGACGTGGCCCGGTCTTCACCGCGGCGTCAACGACGAGCAGCACCGCATCACCGAGTTCGGCCAGGACCTCAGCGAGGTCGACCGCGCCTACCCGCCGCTGTGGGAGTTCCTCCGTCGCAACGGCGTGCGCGTCGGGCTCTTCGGTTCGCTGCACTCGAACCCGATGCCGAAGGACCTCGAGGGATACGACTTCTTCATCCCCGACACCTTCGCGGCAGGATCCGAGTGCTTCCCCAAGAAGCTCAGCATCTTCCAGGACTTCAACCTCAGCATGGCGCGCGAGAGCGCGCGCAACGTGCAGCGCGGCGTGCCGTGGGCGAAGGCGCTCCAGGTGCTCGCGAACGCCCCCGAGCTCGGCCTCAAGCTCAACACCCTCGCGAGCGTCGCGGGGCAGCTCGTCTCCGAGCGCGCCGAGAAGTGGAAGATCGTTCGCCGCCGCACGTTCCAGTCGATCCTCGCGTTCGACATCTTCATGAAGCAGCTCGAGCGGACCAAGCCGGGCTTCACCACCTTCTTCACCAACCACGTCGCGTCGTCGATGCACCGCTTCTGGGCGGCCAGCTTCCCCGACGACTACGACGACATGGGCTTCTCCGAGGAGTGGATCCGCACCTACCGCATGGAGATCGACTGGACCATGCGGCAGGCCGACAAGATGTTCGCGCGCCTCGTCGAGTTCGCAGACCGAAACCCGGAGTTCCAGATCTGGGTGGCGACGAGCATGGGCCAGGCCGCGACGAGCGCCGAGGAAGTCGCGACGCAGCTCTACATCCGCGACCTGACGAAGTTCATGCGCGTGCTCGGCTTCGAGCCCGAGGACTGGTCGATCCGTCCGGCGATGATGCCGCAGCACAACCTCGCGGTGACGCCCGGACTCGAGGCGAAGTTCCACGAGGCGATGTCGGGATTCGCCATCGACGGCAATCCCGTCCCGTTCCGCCGCCGCGAGGCGGGCTTCTTCTCGATCGACATGGGCCAGACCGGCATCGACGAGTCGAAGCACGTGGCGACGATCAACGGCAAGGCGATGTCGTTCGAGAGCCTCGGCCTCCACAACGAGGAGATCCAGGACAAGTCGGGCTGCAACGCCTACCACATCCCGCAGGGTTGCCTCTTCATCTACGACCCGAAGGATCGCGCCGTCAAGACCGACCGTCCCCAGATCGGGAACCTCGACATCGCACCCGCGATCATCCAGAACTACGGCATCAAGCCACCCGAGTACATGCAGCGGCCGGTTGCCCTCGCGGCGGGCTGACGCTGCGTTCCCAGGCTGCTTCACGAGACCTACACGCGCCCGCTTCGGCGGGCGACGTGCTTTTTGACGGCATGTACACTTGCGCCGCACGGCGCCGATCCGCGCCACGACGGAGGTCGCATGATCATGCAGAGGTGGATGTCCCTGGTCGTGGCTGTGGCGACGCTGTCGATGCCGGGCGCGCGGTCGTTCGCGTGGATGCAGCGGGGTGCGACGGATGACGCGGCGTTCGCCGCCGCGAATGCGCAGGCCGCGGCGCCCGCGGCGACGGAGCAGCCGGACGATCCCATGCGCGAGGCGACGCTCGGGATCGTCGAGGCGATCGAGGACACGGGCTTCGGCGCGTGGCTGCGCGACCATCAGGCGGCATGGAACGCGATGGCGATCGGCGTGCTGTTCGTTCTTGGGTTCGTGGTCGCCCTTGGCCTGCGGCGCGCGCTCGACACGCTGGTCACGCGCGCGCTCGAGAAGGCGCATCGCAAGCCGATGGCCGATGCGGTGCGAAAGTCGAAGCTGTTCGCAGCGTTGGCCGCCGTTCCCGCGCTTCTTCTCGTGGCGCGCGTCGTCGGCGTGCTTGGCGATGCGGGGGTGCTGAACCCGATCGTCGCGACGAACGTCTCGAACCTCACGGTCGCGTTCGCGATCCTGCGCGGCATGGCCGTCGCGTCGCGCGCGATGGCGGTCGCGGACGATCTCTACTCGTCGCGACCCGAGGTCAACAGGCCCGGGGCGCTGCGCGGATACCGGCAGGTCGGCATGGTCGTGATCGCGCTCGTCGGCGGCATCTCCGC
>JBIKWD010000122.1:0-10123 GCA_044356505.1 Phycisphaerales bacterium | reverse complement strand
CATCCTCGGCACCGCCGGCTACATGTCGCCCGAGCAGATCCGCGGAAAGGCCGTCGACAAGCGCGTCGACATCTTCGCCTTCGGCTGCGTGCTGTTCGAGATGCTGGCGGGGAAGCCGCCCTTCCTGTGCGAAACCGTGGCCGAATCGCTCGCGGCGACGCTGCACAAGGAGGCGGAGCTCGGCAGCCTTCCGCCGAGACGCCGCGACGCATCCGCGACCTCCTCGCATCCTGCCTCGCCAAGGACCGCAACCGACGCCTGCGCGACATCGGCGATGCACTGCTCGAGATCGACCGTGCGCTCGCCGACCCCGCGGAGCCGAGCGAGACGGCACGTGCGCGCGCGGGCGTGCCGCGCCTCATCGCCCTGACCGGCGCGGCGATCGCCTGCGCCGTGGGAGCACTGGTCGGCGCGATCGCCTTCCTGCCACGCGATGCGCCCGCAGGCGCCGACCTCGCGCGGCCTGTCCTGCGGGCGACGCTTGCCCTGCCACGTGAACAGGCGCCGATCGAATCCGCTCGGGCGCTCGCGGTGTCACCCGACGGAACGCGCATCGTGCTCGCGCTCGCAGACGGCACGGAGAGATCGCCGCCCCGCCTCGTCCTGCGCGATCTCGCGCAGCTCGAGTTCACCGAACCGCGCGGCACGGAAGGGGCGAGCTTCCCGTTCTGGTCTCCAGACGGGATGTCGATCGCGTTCTTCGCAGGCGCGCGGCTCAAGCGACTCGATCTCGCGGATGGCATCGTGCGCACGCTCTGCGAGGCGCCAGCCCCGCGCGGAGGATCGTGGGGCTCGCAAGGCACGATCGTCTTCGCCCCGAGCGCGGTCGGCCCCCTGTCGGTCGTGCAGGACTCCGGCGGCACTCCCGAACCGGTCACCAATTGCCCGACGCCCGGCGAGATCCACCGGCTTCCGCACATGCTTCCCGATGATCGCGGGTTCATCTATCTGGTCGCGAACTCCGACGCGCCGGGCGTCTACCACTTCGATCATCGAACAAGAGAGTCCCGCTTCCTCTTCGAAAGCGAGACCGAGGCGGTCTTCGTCGCGCCCGGCTTCCTCGCGTTCGCCCGCGACGAGGTGCTGTACGCGCAGCGCTTCGACCTCGATCGCCTGGAACTGACCGGATCGCCGGTTACGATCGCAAGCGGCGTCCAGTACGTCAGGCCGAGGGGATATCTCCAAGCCTCGATCGCCCCGCAAGGAACACTCGTCTACCAGCAGACAGCGCCGCATCCCGCGAGGAAGCTGGAGTGGATCGACCGCGATGGCGCGCGAACGGCGCTCCCGATCGACCCGCTCGCCGTCGATCTCGGGGCCCCTCTGTCCATCGACGCCCGCGGCCGCCGCGCGGTCATCGCCGCACGCGGCGTGCGCGGCGAGGAGACAACCGAGATCATCGACCTCGAGCGAGGCGTGCGCGTCCAGCTCGGTGACCCCCGTCGTGAGTTCGTGACCGGAACCGTGTGGTCGCCCGACGAATCGGGCGTGATCTGCACGGTCTCGGAGCGCGGCGATGTGTCCATCGCCGAGTTGTCGCCGGGAGGCGGCCGCCGAACGATCCTCGAGAGCGAGCCAGGGGTCGAGTACTGGCCCGGCTCGGTCGCGAGGACGGGTTCGCGCAACACGCTCCTCTACACCCGGTCGACGCTGCGGGACAAGCGGGGCGACATCATGATGCTCGACCTCGACGGCGAGCCGCGGCCCGCGCCCTTCATCCGCACCGAAGCGCTCGACGAGATTCGTCCTCTGGTTTCCCCCGCGAACAACCTCGTCGCCTTCGCAGTCGCCTCGGGCGAGGAGGCGGAACGGAGGCTCATGGTGGCGAGCTTTCCGACGCCGGGCGCCCCGACACAGGTGACGGCCGCGTCCGTGCGGTCCAACTACAGCTGGCTCAGCGAGACGGAACTGTGCTGGACGGACGACTCGGGGAGAGTCTGGAGCGCAACCATCACCCCGACGGACGGCGGCATCGAGGTCGGCGCGCCGCAACGATGCCTCGGCGGCATTGCGCTCGATCCGTCAACAAGCATCGTTGGCTTCGACGCTGCCCGCAGCCGATTCCTCGCCGCGACCCAAGTCGCGAAGAAGGCCGTGCCCGAGGTGACCGTCCTCAGTGACTGGCGTGCGGCGATCGACGCGTCGCAACCGAACGGCCGATGAACCAAGGATGCCGCTGAAGCCGCGGACGCGTCACCCCGACGGGAGTGAGGAAAGCGAAAGCGCCCCGGCCCAACGGGCGGGGGCGCTTTCGATGTTCCGAACGAATCGGGGTGACAGGATTTGAACCTGCGGCCTCTTGCTCCCGAAGCAAGCGCTCTACCAAGCTGAGCTACACCCCGTGAGACCGCATCGCTGCGGCGGGTCGGGAAGGATACACCAAGATCCGAGGGCGAACAAGCAACGCCTCGCCGAGACCAATCGCCGTAACTTCATTCCCACGCGGCACATGGGAGCAGGCGTGTCGTGACGACGATCAGGCACCAAGCAAGATCGCCGTTCCGGGCGCTCGTGCGGCCGCCTCCAGAACAGAGTTCGATCCACCCCGCACCCTAGGCGAACGCCTGATTCGCGACGATTTCCTGAATCCTTGACATGGATGTCCGTGATAGCGGAGCAATCCGTGGTATCTTGCCGTGGCCTGATTGGGGGGCTTGCACCCAAGTCGGCGTCACAATTCGCACTCCAGGATTTGGTCGATGGAACCGCCCCGCGTCGTGCGCTGTGGTTCTGTCAATCGCACATGAAGGGTATGGAAGATCTATGAAGAACAACATCGTCCTCTTGTCCACGGCTCTCGTTGGCGTCGCCCTCCTCGCTGAGGCTTCGCTCGGCAGCACCTCCACGCTCACCGCGGCCGGCACCAAGCGCCGCGTCTCGGGCACGGTCAACACCACGACGAAGATCGTCGCCGAGCCCGTCGTCGAGCAGAAGATCGAGTCGACGAACACGTGGGTCGCGGCACCCGCCGACACCACGACCACGACCGTCGTCAAGGTGATCGAGGAGCCTGTTCGCCCGATCATCCCGATCGTCGCGGCCATGACCGTGTTCGACTGCAACGGCAACGGCATCCCCGACACCACCGACATCGCCAACGGCGCGCTCGACTGGGACAACGACCTTGTCCTCGACAGCTGCGAAGTGGCGCTCGGCGACCTCAACCTCAACGGCGTGGTCGACAGCTTCGACGTCAGCATCCTGCTCGGCTGGTGGGGCATTCCGAACCCGCAGTACGGCGACCTCAACAACGACGGCACCGTCAACGCCTTCGATCTCGGCATTCTGCTCGGCCGCTTCGGCGTCGTGACCTACTGATCGTCCGCCGATCCGCCGCCGCGCGGCGACCTCTGTTCGCAGCCTCACGCCGCCCCTGCCCCCGCAGGGGCGGTTTTCATTGGCGCACGGCGCGCCGTGCGCGGCCGTATCCTCCTCCCGTGGCAAACCGCGCGCCGACGCCAGCCGAACTCGACAGACTGCTCGCGCAGGGCGATCTCGAAGCAGCGGTCCGCGCAGCGGACGCGATGATCGCGCAGTCGCGGCGCAGCTTCGCCGCGTGGCTCGGGCGCGGATGCGCGCATCTCAATCTCGGCAGGCTCGTCGAGGCCGATGCGGATCTCGAGACCGCGCTCAGGCTCTCCCCCGACGATCCGCAGGCGCACCTCCTTCGGGGCATGGTCGAGCAGCGGCTTGGCCGCGTGGACCACGCGGTCGCGCGCCTCCGCAAGGTCGCCGCGTCGCGCGCCCCGCAGGCGATCGAGGCCGCGCTCACCCTCGCCGAGGTCTACTGGTTCGCGCATCGGCGCGAGGACCTCGCCCGCATGCTCGAGGCAGGCGGCGCGTGGACCAACGATCCACGTGCCGCGCTCATGCGCTCGCGCATCCTGGCCAAGGACGATCCCGCTGCGGCGATCGCGTCGCTGACAGCCATCGCCGACACCGCACGAAACCCCGTCCTGCGCCGTGTCGCAGGCTTCGAGGCGGTCGGTCTTCTCGACAAGTCGGCGCGCTACCGCGAGGCGTTCGACCTCGCCACGCGCATGCACGCCGCCACGACGCCGCGGTTCGATCTCGAGGGCTACCTGCAGGCACCGCGCGACCACATCGCGAGGCTCGCGGGCGGAACGCGCTGGATCTCCGCGCGGGCCGAGCCTGTCCGCGGAACCGCGCTCGTCGTCGGACTCCCCCGCTCGGGCACGACGCTGCTCGAGCAGATGCTCGACAGGCACCCTGCGATCAGCGGCATCGGCGAGTACGACGGCATCGACACGCTCGGCGCGTCGCTCGTCGCGATGGGCGCATGGCCGCGCGGGGTCGGCATGCTCGACCGCGGCGCCGCGGCCTCGCTGCAGCAGCGCTACCTCCTCGGTGCGCGCGCACGCGCACGGCCCGACGCGGCGTGGACGTTCGACAAGACCCTCGCGGCCTGGCGGTGGCTCCCCGCGCTCGCAGCCGTGGTGCCGGGAACCGTCTGCCTCCATGTGTCGCGCGACCCGCGCGATGCGGCGATCAGCACCTTCCTCAGCTACTTCCACCCGGTCAACGACGGATGGACCGCGAGCCTTTCATCGCTGCGGGCCGTGCACGAGGTGGAGCGGGCGCTGCTTCCGCGCGCGCTCGAGATGCTCGAACTGCCGCATGAATCGCTCGTCTACGAGCGGCTCGTCGCCGATCCCGCAGGACATGTGGCGCGCTGCCTGTCCCGCATGGGCCTCGCGATGGACGAGCGGGTGCTCGCGCCAGAGTCCAATCCGCGCGCGGTCTTCACGCTGAGCCACGAGCAGGTGCGCCGCCCGATCAACAGCACGTCGATCGGCCGCTGGCGGAACTACGCCTTCGCCTTCGATGGCTCGTGGGACGCGCTGGCCGCCGCGCACGAGGCGCGCATCGCCGCTTCGGCGTGAGCATCGCACATCCGCGCGCATGACGACCTCGCGGCGGACACGTCCCGCAGCCCGCGACAGACGGCTGCCGCGTTCGCAGCGGATTTCGGACGCACGGTCATCCCGACCACGGAACCCCGACCCGATTCGCCCGCAAATCGCGTGCCGACCGTTGCGGTTCGCGGAGTTCCGCGTACAACTTCCCCGCCACCAACCGCGAGCCCTTCCATGCCGATCACCTTCGCCTTCGTCGTCTCGACCGCGCTCATCATCACCCAGCCCATCGCCGTCCGCGGCGGACCCGTCGCGATGCCGCCGATCGGCGGCTTCACCGAAGTCGCGGGCGAACGCGAGTTCTCGGGTGAACTGATCGTCCGCGCCAAGCCCACGCTGGACTCCCGCGCCCGTGCGCGCGCCATGGCGGCGCTCGGCACGTTTCCGAAGCGCCACAACCCGAAGACCGACGAGTTCGTGCTCGCCGTCGGCATCGGACCCGTCCTGCCGGGCGTCGCCGAGAACACCCTCGCCGCGCAGTTGATGGCGACGGGCCTCTTCCAGTACGCCTGCCCGAACTGGCTCGTGTATCCGGTCGCGACGCCGAACGATCCGCGCTACCCCGAGCAGTGGCATCACACGATGATGCAGTCGCCGCTGGCGTGGGACATCCACCGCGCCGACGGTGCGGTGGAAGTCATCGTCGCCGTCACCGACACGGGCATCGTCCCGCACGAGGATCTCCTCAACCGCGTGCCCGGATTCAACAGCGCAACCGATCTCGCAGAGGTCGACGGCGGCGACCTCACCGACATCAACGGCCACGGCACCCACGTCGCAGGCTGCGCGGCGGCCGCAGGCAACAACTCCGTCGGCGTGAGCGGCATGGGCTGGAACCTCCGCATCATGCCGATCCGCGTCAGCACCGCTGCGAACGGCGGCGCGAGCTACGAAGACCTGCTCCAGGGCGTGCAGTGGGCCGCCGAGAACGGCGCGAAGGTCATCAGCACCAGCTACTCGGGCATCGGATTTCCTCCGATCGAGACGACCGGCGAGTACGTGCGGTCGCTCGACGCCACCCTGATGTGGGCGGCGGGCAACTCGTCGACCAACCACGCGGGCTGGGACTTCGAGCACGTCGTGGTCGTCGGAGCGAGCGACCAGAGCGACCAGCGCGCATGGTTCTCGAGCTACGGGCTCGGCGTCGACCTGTTCGCGCCCGGCGTCGGCATCCTGAGTTCGACGAGGGACGGCGGCTACGGCTTCGCGAGCGGAACGAGCATGGCGACGCCCGTCGCCAACGGCGCGCTGGCGCTCGTGCGTTCGGCGAATCCCGCGCTGTCGGCCGAGCATGCCGAGCATCTTCTCTTCAACAGCTGCGACTTCTGGGCCGACTCGGCCAACAACGAACTGTGGGGCTGGGGCCGCATCAACCTGCGGCGCGCCGTCGAGTTCGCCCTCGCCGCGCAGTCGCCGCAGCCGCCGGTCGCGCGCGACGACCGCGCGGGCGCCATCGCGGGCCTCGCGGTCGAGCTCGACGTGCTCGCGAACGACTTCGACGCCAACATGGACGCGCTCGAGATCCAGTCGTTCAGCCAGACGACGAGCGCGGGCCGCGCCGTGACGCTGATCGAGGGAAGCGGCGGCGCACGCGACCGGCTCCGTATCGAGGACGTCGGCCCGGCGGCGGGCACCCAGACGCTCTCCTACACGCTCGTCGAGCCGCTGAGCGGCGCGACATCGACCGCGACGGCCGTCGTCGACACGGTCGTCGCCCGCGCCGCCGACAACCCGATCGGCGCGGGAAACGCGCTCGAGGCCCGCTACTACGCGCTCGTGAATCCCACCGTGCTTCCCGACTTCTCGCAGCTCCTCAGCTATGCGAGCAACCTCGTCGTGAACCTCAACTACCCCTCGACCAACGACAACTTCGGCGACAGCGGACGCGCGGACAACGTCGGCGCCGTGTACACGGGATGGATCGACATTCCGACGACCGGTCTCTGGACGCTGAGCACCACGAGCGACGACGGCTCGAAGCTGTGGATCGGGGACGACCTCGTCGTCAACAACGACGGCCTGCACGGCATGGCCACCGCTTCGGGTTCTCGCGCGCTCGCCGCAGGCAAGCACGCGCTGCGCGTCGAGTTCTTCGAGGCGGGCGGCGGCGCGGGACTCCTGATGTCATGGTCGGGACCGGGTTTCGGGACGCAGATCGTGCCCGGCTCGCGGCTCTTCCACGGCGGCTCGGTCGAGCCTGCGGACCTGAACCGCGACGGCGCCGTGAACAGCCAGGATCTCGCGGTCTTGCTGAACGCGTGGGGCGCATCGGGATCCGCCGCCGATCTGAACGGCGACGGCACCGTCGGCGCACCCGACCTCGCGATCCTGCTCTCGCGATGGACGGGTTGACGCGCGAGCCCGAGGAGGCGTGGACATTCGCGGCCGCGACGGCTAGGGTCGGGAGAGGTGCCCCCTCCCATGATCGACGAGCCGACCGAACCGACCGCCACGGCCGCCCGAACCTCGCGTGCGCGTGGCTGGCGCCAGGCGCTTGCGCGCGGCGTCCGCTTCGTCGTGATTCTCTATGTCTGCTGGGGAGTCGCGCTCTTCTTCCTCCAGTCGAAGATGCTCTACATGCCCGCGCTCGCCGGGCGCGGTCTCGACGACACGGAGATCGCGGCGCTCGAGCGGCGCGAGGGCCTTCAGCGTCACTGGCTCGAGCGTGACGGCGAACGCGTCGAGGCATGGCTCCTCCGCGCGACGCGATCGGGTGCCTCCCGTGGACTCGTGTCGATCTCGCACGGCAACGCCGAGCTCATCGACCACCTGCTCGACGACGCGCGGCAGTGGCGACGGCTCGGCTTCGACGTGGTGCTTCCCGAGTACCGCGGCTACGGCCGTTCGACCGGATCGCCGTCGCAGGAGAGCATCGTCGGCGACACGCTCGCGGCGATCTCCTGGGCGCTCGCCGAGACGGGCCAATCGACGCTTGTCCTGCATGGGCGCTCGCTCGGTACGGGGGTCGCAGTGCAAGTCGCCGCGCGCGTCGGCGAGATCGCACCGAAGCCCGCGCTCGCCTTCGCAGCGCTCGAGGCTCCGTTCACGAGCGTCGCGAGCTTCGCGCCGCGGTACGGCGTTCCGCCCTTCATCGTGCGCGACCCCTACCGCACCGACCTGGTGCTGCCGTCGCTTGATTGCCCCGTGCTGATCCTCCACGCCCGAGACGACGAGATCGTGCCGATCGCGCATGGCCACGCGCTTGCCGCCCTCGCGCCTTCCCGCGTGCGGCTCGTCGAGCTTGATGGCACGCACAACTCGGGAATCTCGCTCTCACGCGACTACTGGGCCGCGATCGAGAAGGCTGCGGAAGAGGCGATCGCGCCGCCAGCCGACCACTGAGGAAAGCACACGGGCCGCCCTCGCGGACGGCCCGTGTGACTCATCTTTCAGGCGTGTCGCGCCGTTCAGCGGCGGCGACGGGCGGCGAGGCCCGCGAGGCCGAGGACGGCAAGCGCGCCCGGAGCGGGCACGGTCGTGTAGGCGAGGAAGTTGCCCGAGGTCGAGGCGGTGCTCCAGCCCGGGGTGGCCTGGTCGGCGCGCGACAGGTGATCGACGCCCGGGTCGTTGCCGCCGCCCGAGGTCGCGATGTCGAAGTAGAACGTGCCGCCGGCGCTGACGCCGAGCGCGGCGAGCGAGACCGTCCAGGTGACGGTGTTGCCGCTCACCGAGTTGGTCAGGGTGGTGTCGAGGTTCCAGTTCGAGCCACCCCACGCCCAGAACTGGGCGTTGTCCGAGGGCGCATCGACCCACGAACCGATGTAGCGCTCGATGTCGCTCGTGAGGTTGACGGGACGATTCCAGCCGTTGCTGCTGGTGCCGCCCGCGGCGGTGTCGAAGTACATCATGTACTTCGTCCAGTTCTGGAAGCTGCGGGTGGTGACGGCGATCGTGAGGTTCACGCCGTCGTCGGTCAGCTGCACCGACTCGATGTCGAGGTTCGCAAAGCCGTTGTCGAAGAGGTCGTTCGATGCATCGGTATAGATCGCAGCGTTCAGCTGGGCTGCGGCGCCGAGCGCGGTGACGGCCGCGAAGGCAGCGAGATTGGTACGGAACTTCATAGGGACTCCAGGTTGGGGAACAGGGAAAGGACCAGACTCACCTCGGACCCGACCATCGGCGCGGGTCCGAGCCTCGCCCGACGGGCAAGGCGAACCACAACGCATCGGGTGCGCAATAGTCCGAAGGCAGAAGCGCAATCCGGGCGTAGACCGTGTCATCGGGATGGGCCAATTGCGCGAGGTTCTTCGAAAGTCCGTCGAGGTCCAGTTCTCGGTGCTCAATCAGGCTTTTTATAAGACTCACAACTGCCCGAGGCAGGCTCGCCCCGCACGTGTTGCTCCAGAGCGCGCCTTGATCGTCTCGGACCCCTCCCGCTATCGGAAGTTCCTTTCCCTGCGGGACTTCCTTCGAGCTTCCGATACCTCGAAACAGGGGTCGAATCGCCGCTAATTGGCGCCCCGATCCTTGCGCCGTGAAGCGCTGGTAGCAGAATTGACGAGTTCGGCCCGACCCGGCGCACTTTGCGCCGCGCTGTCGGTCCGTAGCCATTTGCCACCGACTCAAGTACCGAAGAGACGAACCAGGAGCCTCCATTGAATTCCCTCCCGATGACCACCGCGACGGCCGCAACCCTCTTTGCCGCGTCGCTTGCGCACGGACAGGTGACCGCGGAAGTCGAGCCGAACCAGAGCAAGGCGACGGCGACGGCCGTGTCAGCGCCCATGCAGCCGGGTGACACGCTCACCGGCACGACCACGGGCTCGTCTTCGTCGGCGGGCTCCGCGAGCCTCGACTACTTCCGTGTCCAGACTGCAGTTGCCCCTGCCGGGATCTACCGCTACCGGCTCGTGATCACGACGAGCGGCACCGAAGGTCACGTCGGCTCGATCCGCGGCACGGGCCAGAACTCGACCGGGCTTGGACCGTGGCTTCCGGCGGAGCTCGTCGGCGCGCCGACCACCAGCGACTCGCTCATCCAGGTGACCTCCACGACGACGACCCCGGCCCGCTTCAACCAGTGGTACGGCTTCGGAAAGGGCGAGCAAGTCTTCTACCGTGTCGCGGGAGTTGGCGGCAAGGCTGCCACGTCCGCTCCGTACACCGTGACGCTCGAGCGGCAGGCGGTGACGTCGACCAACATCGGCACCTTGCCGCCCGGAGTGCTGACGATCAAGACCGTCGGC
>JBIKWD010000307.1:0-2888 GCA_044356505.1 Phycisphaerales bacterium | reverse complement strand
GATCGATCGACATGCACGCCTTGCTCTTCCCCGTCTCTCTCGCGTTCCTCGCCATCGCCACGCACTCGGCGGCACAGTCGCCCGCGAGTGCCACGCCCGCCACGCCTCCGGAGTCCGCAGCCGTCACCGCGAAGCCTGTCGAGCAGAAGCTCGGCTCCTTCGAGATCGTCTCGGTCGTGCGCGCGCGTGCGTTCGTGAACGACGGCAAGGTGCATGCGCTGGACTTGCGACCGGTCGCCAGGTACCTCGCCGGCCATCTGCCCGGCGCGGTGCACATCGAGGACGAATCGCTTCGCACGCCGACAGGAGGGATGCCGGTGCAGTTCCTGCCCGCCGCCGACCTCGCCAGGCTGTTCGAGCGGGCCGGGGTGACCGCCGAGAAGCCTGTCCTCGTCTACAGCGACGGCGAGGATCCGCTCGCCGCCACCATCGCCGCCTACGCGCTGCTCAAGGCCGGTCACCCGCGCGTCCTCCTGCTCGACGGCGGGTTCGAGGCCTGGCGCGGCGTCGCCGACGTCACGCAGGAGTTCGGCCTCCACCAGCCGTCGTCGTGGACGGCTCCGGCGCCGAGCGTTCCCATTGCGGCTTCGCTCGACGACGTGCGACGCATGGTCGACACCGACGAGGGCGTGCTGGTCGATGCGCGCCCGGCGAGGCTCTTCCGCGGCGAAGGCAAGCACTGGGTGCGCAACGGCCACATTCCGGGCGCCGTGAACCTCGACTGGAAGTCGCTCGTGCGCAGCGACAACGAATCGCTCTTCAAGCCGCGCAAGGAGATCGAGGCGCTGCTTCGCGAAGCAGGCCTCGAGGCCACATCGCCCACGATTCTCTACTGCGGCACCGGCCGCGAGGCGACGCTCCTCTACCTCTATCTCAAGGGCGTCCTGCAGTGGCCGCGCGTCACGCTCTACGAGGGTTCGTGGACCGAATGGTCGGCCAATCCGTCGCTTCCGGTGCGGAGCGGCGACGAGCCGTACATCCCGCTGTCGGCCGACGGCGACGTCTTCGTGGGAGGTCAGCCGAGCGAGTCGCTCCTGCGCGAACTCGCGGACCAGGGCGTCACGCTGATGATCAACTGCCGGACGGCAGGGGAGGCGGCATCGGTTCCGTTCGCCCAGGCCGCGCTTGCGAAGTCGCTCGGCATGGGTTTCGTCGAGATTCCGCTGGGCGGCAACGAGGGCTTCGCGCCCGAGGACGTTGCGGCGCTCAAGACGGCGCTCAACACGGCGCGCGAGTCGGGCAAGGGCGGCAAGGTGCTCCTCTACTGCGCGGGTGGCGGCCGCGCGACCACGCTCTGGCTTGCGCACCTTGTCGTGAACGAAGGCCTCACGCTCGAGGCCGCGCAGGAGCGGGCCCGCGCGGCCGGAATGCTGCGGCGCTCGGGTCTCGAGCGGTTGCTCGACCAGGACACGGTGCTGCAGGCGAAGCCATGAGCGCAGGGCCCGACCGCGATCGGCCGCGCGCCCTCGCCGCGGATACGTGGACGGCAGAGGAACCTACGCGCCGTGCATGCGTGACGCGAGCTCGGCGCGCGTATGGACACCGAGCTTGGTGTAGATGCGCTTCGAGGTCGTGGCGACGGTGTTCGGACTCAGGCCGAGCGCGGCCGCGATCTCGGGACGGGACTCGCCCGCCGCGAGACGCCGCGCGACCTCGGTTTCCTTCGCGGTCAGGACCGACTGCGGGCGCTTCTTGATCTGCTCGACCCGGCCCGCGACGCCGCGCGCCTCCCAGGCCGTGTACTCCGGGATCGGGAGCTCGGGCTCCTCGAGCTGCTGGAGCTGCATCGCCGCGTAGAAGCCGCTCGAGCGCGCCGTCTCTGCACCGTGGGGCGTCGCTTGCGCCCGCCTGTAGGCGCGCTCCTCGAGCTGGCTGAGCGCCTGCAGCGCGTCGGTGATGATCTTGAGCGCTTCGTCGGCTTCGGAGCGGGTGAGGACGAACGCGATGTCGGCGGAGGCCCAGTTCAGGGATCGCCGGTTCATCGCGCTGTGTGCCCGGTCGATGACCCGTCGCCCGTACTGCTTGACGGATTCCCGCTGGTCGGCGATCCGCCGGACATCATCGGGCAGGTTCGCGTTCCACTCGACGACGAGCTGCCTGCCGACCGTGCGGTAGGTCGTGCGCTTGGACGTGCGGGTCGCCTTGACGCGTACCGCGAGGCCGGCATCGACGAGCCGATCGAGCGTGTGCTGCATCGACTCGACGCCGACCCGGCAGGCCGTCGCGAGCTGCTGCGGGGTCATCGGGTCTTCGGAGCGCCGAAGCACCTCCCAGCGTTGCATGGCTGGCAGGTCCGCGACGATCGCAGCGACCTTTGGATCCGACAACTTGACGATGACCGGATTCAGGGCGGTTTCTCCAAGGGTCATCGTAACGCCGCCGCTGCCAACAAGATGTCATGCGAATGGACGAACGGGGACGCCTCGAGCGGAGCCGATCGCAGCATCCGTGCTTCCTGACATCGCGCCTGCGTCCCCTTGCCGACGCTGCGCCGAGACCGATGGTGTTCGGCAACCCCGAGATGGTCCGCGAAGGCGATGGACGGCGCTCGGGCAGGCGCGCTGCGTGCGCCGGCCGCACCGAACACAGCCGTATCGGCGCGATCAAGGCGCATGCCGACCGTCTTTCGGCCGTGCCGCCGCGTCTCGTCCGTCCCGCGCTGGTCGCGCCCGTCCTCGCCTGACTCCTCGTCGACGGCCCGGAGTGCCACGCCCAGACCGTGCGAACCGGCTCCGTCGCCCCGATCGCTGCGAATCCTGCCGTCAGCGGCTGGCTTCCAACGCACCTCGTCGCGTTCGCTCCAGATGTCACGCAACGGAATCAACTGTTCCTGTTCCTGCACGGCATGGGCGGCTCCGGGAGCGGCGCGGGCGCATTGGTGAAGAGTG
>JBIKWD010000121.1:0-10199 GCA_044356505.1 Phycisphaerales bacterium | reverse complement strand
GCGGGGACGCAATTCCACTTCCAGAAAGGGGCAGAACTCTTGACAGAGCCGCGGCACGCGCGCGCCGCCCGAGAACATGCGTTCGCGGAGCGCCGGCCCCCGCATCTATGGACGCGGCGTCCGCGAGGCTCGAGCACCGTTCAAGGCGCTGCAGGCTCGCGAGCCGGTGCCTGGGCTGAAGCCTTCTCGCCTTGGGCGACGAATCTGCGGAGATACTCTCCGTTCACCGTGATGGTCCGAGTCGAGCGGCTCCATGCGGCGCCGCCGTCTCCGCCGACGAAGCTCACGGTCACCTTCGAGTGCCAGTCGAATCGCCCGATCGCGGACCTGATCAGGTCCTCGACGCTTGGCTCTCCCTTGCGGGCGAAGTCTTGCATCGCGTCGTCAGCGGTGAACGCGGCCTCCTTCGAGGCCTTGCCCGCAGGCATCATCAACGGAGCCAGCGTCCGCCGCCAAGCGCGGTGAATGTCCGCCCCGTAGTCGCACGCCTTCCTGATGTCCTGCGGCGACATCCCCACGATCTCCGCGACGCACGCATACTTCTCCTTGTCCGCGGCGACCGCCAGCGCTGCGATCTGGAACGCGCGCCGGGCGTCGTTGTCGTGCTCGCCGCGGACGGGCCACTGGTCGCGAGGCACCTCCTCCGCTTCGATCATGAGCGAGCGGACCCGTGCAGAAATGACGCCGACCGCCTGCTCGGGGAAGTGCTCGGTCAGGAGGTGCGTGGCGAAGGCGTCGGCCATCGTCTCTTCGTTTCCGAGGACCATGAGATCGAACTCGCGGATCACCGCGTGTCCGAGTTCATGGAAGACGACATGCAGCGTGACATCGGCCGCGAAGGGCGAGACCGACACGGTGGGCAACGGCGGCTCGCCTTCGGGATTGACGTAGCCTGGGATGGGCTCATGCCAGCAGTTGATGTGGCGCCACTGCTCGACCACGGACGCCAACCGTGTCTGATCGATCTTGAAGTGCTCCGCCGCTGCGGCCAGAAGCTCGTTGCCCGTCCTGCTCTTCTGGCGCGCCACCCCAAGGAAAGCCTTGACTTCGCCGTCAGACTTGCCTTCAACGCGGAGCAGCACGTTGCTGAGCACATCTGCCATGCCGCCGGTGCTCGTCAGGTCGGCACGGCACTTCGGGCCTGCCTGGTTCGGCGTCTGCCCTCCAGCAATCGGCGCGGGCGGCGGAACTGCGTCCTGGCCCAAGGCTGCAGCGGGGAAGGCGATGCTGCACGCAAGCCCGAACAAGCAAGCGCGCGACTGCCAAGGCAGGGTGTCTCGGTACGACTTCATGCGGTGTACTCCTGGTAGCGCCGGTGGGTGGAAGGCGTCCACCCTTACGCAGAGTCCACCCAAGTGTTCCACGCGAGGAGCGAATGCCGCGGGGAACGGATCCGGCGCGGGTCGCGCCAGAAGGGCGCCCCGACAGACCAAGTTGCCACCGTGGCGCCGACAGCGCGGGCCGGTGCGCTTACTCGCACGCGCCCCATGCGCTCAGGAGCGCGGCGAGGTCTGCAGAGCCGACGAAGCCGTCGCCCGCGAGGTCCGCGGGGCATGGTGCCGCGATCGCCACCGCCGCCGCCACGCTTGTCGCGTCGCCGCAGCTGTTGGTGAAGACCACGGTGTACTCGCCCGCGTCCGACGGACGCGCGCCCGTGATCGTGAGCATGGTCGAGAGCGCGGTCGCCGTCAGCACACCGCTTGCGCCCGAGACCGTGCCGCCGCCCTTCGACGCACCGCCGGGGCCGTTCGCAATGTCGACGTCGTTGCGCTGCAACTGGAAGGTGACCGCGCCGTTGAAGTCGTAGCCCGAGGCGCCCGCGGCCGAGAGCGTGAGCGTGGCGCCGGCGTCGATCGACTGCGCCGCAGGCTGCTCGACGACCGACGGAGTGCCGGTCTCGGTCCAGCGGGCGAAGTAGTTGGACGGCACGCCACCGGCGGTCGAGAATCGGCCGCCCCCGACGAGGTCGCCGTTCGGGAGCACGGCAAACGCGGAAACCGATGAGTTCGCCCCCGGAGTCAGTTGCTCTGGGCTCGTCAGCCACCGCCCCTCGCACCGCGCGTGTGCCGTGCCTGGCGTGACGAGCGCGACCACAGCGGCGGCGAAGGCCAGCAGCACCGCAACGGGCCCGCGCGCGGCGGAGTACGACAGAAACACGACCGAGGATGGAGGAGAGTGTGGCCATCTGATTTCTCGATTCAAGGAAAGCGGCCCAACGCGGACGAGGCCTGCCGTGCAAACACGCAGGAGCTCGACGCGCATCTGGTTCCGCCCCGCGCGATTCCGCACACTTCGGGCGTGGATGTTGAGCGGACATATCGGGCAGCACCTGTCCAATCGTCGCGCAGCCGCCCAGTTCCCGTGCGCCGCGACGCGGATAGGCTGTGGCCTTCGTCGCCCCGTGTCCCTCTTCGCCTCCAACACCCCGGTCGAAACGCTCCCGCTCGTCGTCGTCGCGGTGGAGCGCGCGGTCGACCGGTCGCCAGACGGGTTGACCTATGCGCTGCCGCGCGAACTGGCGCAGTTACCCGACGGCGCGCGCGTCGAGGTGCCGCTCGGGCGCGGCGAGACGCCGACCGCGGGGTGGATCGTGCGGCGCATCGCAGCGGACGAGGACACGGGGATTCCGCGCGAGAAGATCAAGCCGATCCTCGGCGTCGACCCTTCGGGGGTCGTGCTTCCAGGCGAACTCATGCAGTTCGCGCGCTGGATCAGCGCGTACTACGCGTGTCCGATCGGGATGACGCTTGCGTCGATCCTGCCCGCCGCGGTGCGCAAGGCGATCGGGCGCGTCGAGCGCACGCTCGTCGATCTCGCGCCTGCGCCGACGGCGGGAGCCAAGACCGTTGTCGTGAAGATCACGAAGCGCCAGCAGCACGCGCTCGATGTGCTCGCGACCTTGCCGCGTCCGATCGAGATCGCGGATCTCGCCGAAGCCGCGGGCTACTCGTCGGTCGAGCCATTGAAGCGGTTGATCGCGTCGGGCCATCTCGTCGCGACGAAGAAGACCTCGTTCGAGGCGAGCTTCATCGCGCGCGCAGGCAACATCGCGCCAGCGCCCGAGCCGACGGCCGAGCAATCCGCCGCGATTGCCGCGATTTCCCGCGATTTCGGCCAATTCGCGCAGCACCTCGTCTTCGGCGTCACGGGCTCGGGCAAGACGGAGATCTACATCCGTCTCTTGGAAGAATGCGTGCGCCGCGGGAAGCGCGCGATCCTGCTCGTCCCCGAGATCTCGCTGACGCCGCAGACGGTCGGCCGCATCGCCGCGCGCCTCGTGCATGCGAAGGTCGCTGTGCTCCACTCGGGCCTCACCGACGCGCAGCGCAACCAGCAGTGGCAGTTGCTCGCGGAAGGCGGCGCCGATGTCGTCGTCGGCGCGCGCAGCGCGTTGTTCGCGCCGATACCCGACGATTCGCTCGGATTGATCGTCGTCGACGAAGAGCACGAGCCCGGCTACAAGCAGGATTCGGCGCCGCGCTACCACGGCCGCGACGCCGCGATCCGCCGCGCGCAGATCGCGAAGTGCCCCGTCGTCCTCGGCAGCGCGACACCGAGCCTCGAGAGCTGGATGAACGCGGTCGAGCGCAGGATCTCGACGCTCCATCGCCTGACGAAGCGCGCGCCCGGGCTCAATGTGCCGAAGGTGACGGTGGTCGATTTCGGCGCAGAACGCCGCGAAATCCGCGATCGGCGTGTGAACCTCGTCGGTCCGACGCTGCGCGAGTCGATGGAGAAGACGCTGCGCGAGGGCGGGCAGGTGCTTCTTCTTCTCAACCGCCGCGGCTACGCGAACTACATCGCCTGCAGCGACCAGCGCTGCGACTGGATGCTCACCTGCACCGAGTGCGACGCGGGCATGGTGTGCCATGTCGACGCGGCGGGCGCCGCGCGCAGGAACTTCGTGCGCTGCCACCACTGCCTTGCCGAAACGCTGCTGCCGAAGCAATGCCCCGAGTGCGGCAAGCCCGTCACCGTCTTCGGCCTCGGCACGCAGCGCGTCGAGGAGGAGCTCACGCGCCTCTTCCCGAGCCTGATCGAAGGCGAGACGATGCTGCGCGTCGACGGCGACACCATGCAGACCGCGAAGCACTTCCACGACGCGCTCGAGCGCTTCGGGAAGGGCGAGGTCAAGGTGCTGATGGGGACGCAGATGATCGCGAAAGGGCTCGATTTCCCCAATGTGCGGCTCGTTGGCGTCATCAGCGCCGACACAGCGCTTGCGCTTCCCGACTTCCGCGCCGCCGAGCGCACGTTCCAGCTCGTCTCGCAGGTGTCGGGCCGGGCGGGCCGCGGCGCGAACCCGGGGCGCGCGGTCATCCAGAGCTTCGAGCCCGACACCCCTTCCATCCGCCTGGCCGCCAGCCACGAGTTCGAGCGCTTCGCAGCGCAGGAGCTCGCCGACCGCAAGGAGTTCGGGCTGCCCCCCTATCGCCGGCTCGCGCGCCTGATCCTCCGCCATCCTGGCGAGTCGGAGTGCGCCAACCGCTCGGCGGCGCTCGCCGAGGCGATCCGCGGTTTCGCGGGCGCGGTCGAGGTCCGCGGACCCTCGATCTGCCCGATCGCTCGCATCGCGGGCAAGTATCGGCGGCAGATCGAATTGCTCTCGGACAGCGCGGTCGAGATTTCCCGCGTGCTCGCCGAGGCCCGCTCTCGCGGCCTGCTGAAACTCGGCGAGGAGCTGGCGGTCGATGTCGACCCGATCAGCGCGGTTTGAGCGCTGAAACTCTCGGCATTCTCCCCTACAATCGCCACGCTTTGCACCGCGCGCCCTTCGCGCGCGTTGTCGCATCGCGTGGTGTGCAAGATTGGAGTGCACGAGATGGCCCAGACAGGTGCCAACAAGGACGGTTCTCACCCCCACGCCCCCCAGTCTGTCAACAGCTGGCAGCCCGACTACGTCGAGTCGCTGTTCGCGCAGTTCAAGGCGGACCCTGACTCCATTGGGCCCGAGTGGAAGAACTTCTTCCTCGGCTTCGAGCTTGGTGTCAAGCTGGATGGATCGGAGGGTGCCGTCGTACCACCGACCGCACCGAGAGAACAAGCACCCGCCCCCCAAGCACCAGAGGGAGCCGCCGCAGCGGCGACCGCTCAAAGACGCGTCGATGACTTGATCCACCGCTACCGCACCTACGGCCACCTCGCGTCGCAGCTCGACCCGCTCGGCACCACGCGGCCGTTCCCCGAAGACCTCACGCTCGAGGCGGTCGGCCTCGACGACGAGGCCCTCGGCCAGTCGTTCGACCCGGGCACGCTCCCGCTCGACAACCCTTCGCCGCTTGCCGACATCATCGCCTGTCTCGAGGAGACCTACTGCGGCACGATGGGCGTCGAGTACATGCACATCCAGTCCGCCGAGCGCCGCGCGTGGCTTGCGAAGCGCATCGAGGCGACGCGCAACCGCCCGCAGTTCGGCGCCGACGCGAAGAAGCGCGTCCTCTCGAAGCTGCTCGACGCCGACAGCTTCGAGAACTTCCTCGCAAACCGCTACGTCGGCAAGAAGCGGTTCGGCCTCGAGGGCGGCGAATCGCTGATTCCGCTGCTCGACAGCGTGCTCGAGTCGGGCCCCGCGCTCGGTGTCCGTGAGTTCACCTTCGGCATGGCGCACCGCGGCCGCCTGAACGTGCTTGCGAACATCGTCGGCAAGAACCTGCAGCAGATCTTCACCGAGTTCGACGAGGCATGGACGGCCGCGTTCGCGTCGGGCGGCGGCGACGTGAAGTACCACATGGGCTACTCGAACGAGCACACCACATCGACGGGGCAGCCGCTCCGCGTGGTGCTCGCGGCGAACCCGTCGCACCTCGAGTTCGTGAACGGCGTGGTCATGGGCCGCTGCCGCGGCAAGCAGCGCCTGCTCGGCGACGCCGACCGCAAGATGGTCGTGCCCGTCCTCATCCACGGCGACGCGGCGTTCCCGGGCCAGGGCATCGTGGCCGAGTGCTTCAACATGATGCACCTCGATGGCTACACCGTCGGCGGCACGATCCATGTCGTCGTCAACAACCAGGTCGGCTTCACCACGAACCCGCGCGACACCTTCTGCGGCAACTACTGCACCGACAGCGCGAAGGGCTACGACTGCCCCGTCATCCACGTCAACGGCGACGACGCCGAGGCGTGCGCGTGGGCCGCGAGGCTCGCGATCGACTGGCGCCAGGCGTTCGGCCACGACATCGTCGTCGAGATGTGGTGCTACCGGAAGAACGGCCACAACGAGACCGACGAGCCGATGTTCACGCAGCCGCTCCTCTACAACCGCGTGAAGAAGGCGCGCACGGCGTTCAAGACCTACCGCGCCAAGCTCGTCGCCGAGGGCGTCGTCACCGAGGCCGAGGTCGACGCCATGCTCGCCGCGCGCAACGGCGTGATGGACGAGGCGCAGACGGCCGCGAAGAAGCAGCCGATCGACCCGATCATCGATCCGTTCAAGAGCACCTGGGCGGGCCTCACGGGCCAGTACTCGCACGAGCCCGTCGAGACGGGCGTGCCGCAGGACACGCTCGAGAAGCTCGCGAAGAAGCTCGGGGCCGCGCCCGACCACGCGCAGCTCCACAAGACGGTGTCGCGCCTCCTCGAGCAGCGTGCGGGCGCGGTCGCGGGCGGCCAGATCGACTGGGCGCTCGCCGAGATGCTCGCCTACGCCTCGCTCCTCACCGAAGGCCACCCCGTGCGCCTCTCGGGCCAGGACGTCGAGCGCGGCACCTTCAGCCACCGCCACTGCGTGGTGAACTGCCAGAACACGGGCGAAGGCTTCTGCTCGCTCAACCAGCTCGACGACAAGCAGGCGCGCTTCTGCGTGCACAACTCGCCGCTCACCGAGAACGCCGTGCTCGGCTACGAGTACGGCTATTCGCTCGGCGACCCCCGCATGCTCGTGATCTGGGAAGCGCAGTTCGGCGACTTCGCGAACGGCGCGCAGGTCATCATCGACCAGTTCCTCGCCTCGGGCGAGGCGAAGTGGAAGCGCTCGACCGGCCTCGTGATGCTCCTCCCCCACGGCTACGAGGGCCAGGGACCCGAGCACTCGAGCGCGCGTCTCGAGCGGTTCCTCCAGCTCTGCTCCGACGACAACATGCAGGTCGTCTACCCGACGACCTCTGCGCAGGTCTTCCACCTGATCCGCAAGCAGGTCAAGCAGTCGTTCCGCAAGCCGCTCATCGTGATGACGCCCAAGTCGATGCTGCGCCTGCCCGCGGCCGTGAGCCGCACCGAGGCGTTTGTCTTTGGCCACTTCCGCCAGGTGCTGCCCGACGTCGGCATCACCGACAACGCGGCGGTGAACAAGGTGCTTCTCTGCTCGGGCAAGATCTACCACGAGCTCTCGCAGCAGCGCGAGAAGAGCGGCCAGACCACGACCGCGATCGTGCGGCTCGAGCAGCTGTATCCCTTCCCCGACGGCGCGCTCACGAAGGTGCTCGCGAGCTACCCGAACGCGAAGAAGTTCATCTGGGTGCAGGAGGAGCCGCGCAACATGGGCGCGTACCGCTTCGCGCAGGCGCAGCTCAAGGAGCTCATGGGCATCGACGTCGACTATGTGGGCCGCCCCGATTCGGCGAGCCCCGCGGTCGGCAGCCAGAAGCAGCACGCGATCGAGCAGGACAAGATCCTGTCGCAGGCGATCGGCGCAGCGAAGGCAGGCGACGGCCCTGCAGGCGGACCGAGCACCAAGAAGGAAACCACACACAAGTGAGATCGCGCGCCGATCGGCGCGTGGATTGACCGAACTCAAGAGCACGGAAGGCAACTGACATGGCTGTCGACATCACGATCCCATCTCCAGGCGAGTCCATCACCGAAGTGAGCCTCAGCGGCTGGCTGAAGGAGGACGGCGCGTATGTGGAGAAGGACGAGCTCCTCGCCGAGATCGAGTCGGACAAGGCGACGCTCGAGCTGCGGGCGCCCGCTGCGGGCGCGCTGAAGATCGCGACGAAGAAGGGCGACGGCATCAAGGTCGGCGCGGTCGTGGCCGCCATCGATACGAGCGTGGCGGCGCCGGTAGGCGTGAAAGCGTCGGCGGCAGTGCCTGCGGCAGCTGCGAGCGCGAAGGCCGAAGAGCCCGCGCGCGTTTCAGGCGTCGCGAAGAAGGTCGCTGCCGAGAAGGGCGTGAATGCCGCGGCGCTGGCCGGCAGCGGTCCGTCGGGCCGTGTGATGAAGGACGATGTTCTCGCGGTCGCCGCGTCATCTCCGGCGGTCGCGCCCGCGGGCGCTCCCTCTGGTGCTTCGGGCGCCGAAGTGAAGATGCGCGTCACGGTCGCCGCGACCCCTGGCTCGCGCGGCACGCGCCGCGAGAAGATGACGAAGCTCCGCCAGAAGATCGCCGAGCGTCTCGTCCACGCGCAGCACAGCGCCGCGATGCTCACGACCTTCAACGAGTGCGACATGACCGAGATCATGCGCCTCCGCGCCGAGCACAAGGAGTCGTTCGAGAAGCAGCACGGCGTCGGCCTCGGCTTCATGAGCTTCTTCGTGAAGGCCGCGACGAGCGCGCTCCGCAAGTATCCGCGCGTCAACGCCTACATCGTCGGCCAGGGCGCCGAGATGGAGATCGAGCACCACGACTACTGCGACGTCGCCGTCGCGGTCGGCACCGAGAAGGGCCTCGTCGTCCCCGTCCTGCGCAACGCAGAGGCGATGAGCTTCGCGCAGATCGAGTCGACGATCAAGGACTTCGCCATCCGCGCGAAGGACGGCAAGCTCTCGGTCGACGAGATGACCGGCGGCACGTTCACCATCTCAAATGGCGGCGTCTACGGCTCGCTGATGTCGACGCCGATCCTGAACCCGCCGCAGTCGGGCATCCTCGGCATGCACGCGATCAAGAAGCGCGCGGTCGAGGACCCGAAGAACCCGGGCCAGGTCGCCATCCGCCCGATGATGTACCTCGCGCTCAGCTACGACCACCGCATCATCGACGGCGCAGAGGCCGTCGGCTTCCTCATCCACATCAAGGACATGATCGAGAAGCCCGAGCGGCTGCTGTTGGCGTGAGCGCTGCGCCGCCGAGGGCGAAGACCGAGCGACAGACGCGAGCCTGCGACAGCCCATATGGGTGCCACTACTTTTAGTAGTGCCGCGTGTGCGTACGGCAGCAGGTCGACTCCGCACTACTAGAAGTAGTGGCACCCATGAAGGCTGTCGACCCGCACGGTTCGGCGCTCGCGCTTCGCGCTCGTGGGCGCATCACCCGACCGTCTCGCGCGACGCACGGCCCCACACCGCGCGACCACACTCGGGGCAGGCACGCTGGTCCGACTCGATGCGGTGCTTGCAAGCGGAGCACGCGCGCGGTGCGCCGCATTCCGGGCAGTGCTGGTCGTCGGGCTGGAGTGCGCGAATCGACCAACATGCGGTGCACACATCCAAACCTTCATGAAGCGCCCGCGATCTTGCATGCGTGCGCAAGAACATGCGAACGGTCGGGACCCAGAGAGCGAGCCCCGCCCAGGCTGCCGATACCAACATGACGCCGTAACTCACCGCATGCCAGCTCTGAATCCACATCGTGGCGATGAAAGACAAGATCCCCGTCAAGCTGAACGCACGCCACAGCCAGATCAGAGCTTGACCTTGCCTCCTGCCCTGGTCGGCTTGTCTCGAGCTCGACAACGCATCCTCCAGCACCGCAACAGGCGCAGTCATTCACCCGCCACATCGGACGCTACGGCAAGCATGGTACGCGGCGGCGGCGTTCAGAATTCCCGCTTCGTAGCGATCCCATGCGGTATCGCGACAAACATTGTCGGCTGTGAAGTAGCCGTAGCAACCGCCAAGGACCGTGCCCAAGAAGGTGCCGCAGCCACCGCCGACTATGGCGCCCGGCCCGCACCCCACCGCAAAGCCGACCACGAATCCGCCAGCTGCGCCGAGTGGGCCGCCAGGGCTGCAGAGTATCGCTGTCCCAACACCGATGGGTAGTCCCGTCCAACAGGCGCCTGCGACTGTGCCGCCCACTCCGAAGTAAATCGCTCCGGACCCGGCACAATCGCGAATCCGATCTTGGGTTGCCGAATCCCAGAAGCCGAGGTTGTTACATACCGCCAGCTCGTTCTGCAGCACTCCCCAAAGCCGGTCCTCCTCCACGCGCATCTCCAGCCAGCACTGCGCGATGCACGCGTCGATCGCGGTCGAGTCCTGCGCCAGCCGCGGTGTGCCGGCCACTTCCAGCACAACGGCCTCACCCGCATCCGCGAGCTCCT
>JBIKWD010000306.1:0-2922 GCA_044356505.1 Phycisphaerales bacterium | reverse complement strand
CGCTCCCTCTGGTGCTGATCATGCGGAAGGCGGCTGCCGCAAGCAGCCGCCGCTCGATCAAAGCCTCCCCGCCGCCTCGATGTTCGCCTTCAGCGTGTCGGCCAGATCCGCCGTCGCCGCGCCGTCGTCCATGCGCCAGGTCCAGTTGCCCGTCGCGGTGCCGGGCAGGTTCATGCGCGCGGCCTTGCCGAGGCCGAGGAGATCCTGCATGGGCAGGATCGCAAGCGCCGACGGCGACGCGAGCACGATGCGGCGCATCGCCTCGTGCACCGCGCCGTTCCCCGCGTAGGCCTTGAAGCGGGCCCGCTCCTCCGCCGACTTCCCCTGCCACCACTGCGCGGTCGTCTCGTTGTCATGCGTGCCTGAGTAGACCACGCTCTTCACGGGATGGTTGTGCGGCATGTCGCCCGACTTCCCGCTCCAGAAGGCGTTCTGCACGATGCGCATGCCGGCGAGGCCGAAGTCGTCGCGCAGCGCCTCGACCTCGGGCGTGAGCGCGCCGAGGTCCTCGGCGATCAAGGGCAGCGCGTCGAACGACTTCGACATCGCCTCGAGGAGCGCACGTCCGGGCGCTGGCCGCCACTCGCCCTTGCGGGCGTTCTTCGCGCCCGCGGGAACTTCGTAGGCGCGTACGAAGCCGATGAAGTGGTCGATGCGCACGAGGTCGAAGCGCTCGGCGGCGCAGCTGATGCGCGAGGTCCACCACGCGAACTTCTCCTTTGCGTGGGCGTCCCACGCGTAGTGCGGATGGCCCCAGAGCTGGCCGTCGGCGCTGAAGTTGTCGGGCGGGACACCCGTGAGGACCTCGGGCGTGCCGTCCTTCTTCAGGCGGAAGAGCGCGGGGTTCTCGCGAACATCGGCGCTGTCGGCGGTGACGAAGATGGGGACATCGCCGATGAGCGCGATGCCCTTGTTCGTGCAGGCGTTGCGCAGCGCGGCCCACTGGCGGTCGAGCTCGAACTGGATCCACGCATGCGTGTTGCGCGCGGCGGCGTCGCCCGCGGACACAAAGTCGAGCCACGCGGGAAGCCACGCGGCGCGCTCGCAGAACGCCTTGAACTCGCGCGTAACCGCCGCGCGCGAGCCGTTCCGCGACGAGAACGCGGCCGCCGCCTTCGCGTAGAGCGGCATGCGGAAGGCGCGCGACGCCGCGAAGTCGCAGTTGCCTTCGCCGAGGCGCTTGGCGTCCTTCGGCGAAAGCTTGAGATCGGCGGCCGAGAGCAGCCCCTGCTCGACGAGCGGCTCGAGCGCGAGGAAGAGCGGCTCGATCGCGAACGACGAGGGCGACGAGTACGGACTATCGCCGTAGCCGACGGGGCCGATCGGGAGCATCTGCCACACGCTGAAGCCCGCGCGCGCGAGCCAGTCGGCGTAGGCGAAGGCGGATGGCCCGAGGTCGCCGTTTCCGAAGCGCGACGGCAGGCTCGTGAGGTGCATGAGCACGCCCGCGCGGCGGGTCTGGAGGAGCGGATGCGGAGCGATGGGCTTGGCGGGCGCGGACTTCGAGGGCATGGGGGTAGTGATAGCGCGTGTCCCACGGAAATGCTGCCTGGCACCGGTTCGCCGCGGTCCACCGGTCGCCCCTACCCTGTGCGGATGCGGTCGATCGACCTCTCCACCCCGCTCTCGCTGCGGAGCGCCTTCCTGTTTCCGCTTCAGTCGCGGGAGTCCCGCCGCGAGGTCCTGTGGGGCGCGCTCCTCCTCTGCATTCCCGTCGTCGGCTGGCTTCTCAACATGGGCCACCGCATCGCGATGACGCGCCGCATGCAGCACGGGCTGCCCGCGTGGCCCGCGTGGAGCGGCTACCGCCAGCTCTTCTTCCACGGCGTCATCACCTTCCTCGGCATGGTCGAGTACCACGCGCCCGCCGTCATCGTGGGCTACCTCGCGTGGAAGCTCGACGCGCCCGTCCTCTGGGGACTCGCGGCGTGCCTGTGGCTCGTCGCAACGGCGGCGGTGCCAGGCTACATGACGCACTACTGCCACACGCTCGACCCGCGCGAGATCTTCAACCCGATGCGTGCGCTTCGACGCGTGGGCGAGGGCGGCACCGACTATTGGCGGGCATGGCTGATCGCGCTGGCGGCGCTTGCCTGCTCGTTCCTCGGACTTCTTGCTTTCGGGGTCGGGTTTCTCGTGACGAGCGTCTGGTTCTGGCAGGTCGCGGGGTTCGGCTTCGCCACGGTGTTCACGAAGAAGTTCGCGCTCGCGCGCACGCGGTGAGCGACGGGCGCACGCGCTCAGTCGGCCGTCGCGTCGACCGTCACGAAGTTCGCAAGCCGTAGCTCGCGCTCGCCGTTCCAGCGGTAGGCGGAAAGCGCGCCCGCCGCGAAGCCGCCGCCGTGGTCGACGCACGCGACATTCGCGCGCAGGATCTTGCCGAACGCGCGGTCAGCGGCGTCGAAGAGCGCGTAGTGCCCGAAGAGGACGGGGCGCTCGTCGGCGGGATAGGCGTCGTGCGGGTGATACGGGACAAGCGTTGCGAGCGGCGGGAGCTCTGCGGGGTGCTCGCGCGCGTCGATGCGGCGGTCGCCAAGGAGCGCGCGCAACTTCGCGGCATCTGCGGCCTTCGTGAGCGCGTGTTCGTGGTAGGTGCGCCCCGCCGCCGCGTCGAACCAGCGGATGCGCATCTCGCCGCGCGCGTGGCCGCCGCCGTCGGCGAGGTGGACGTCGCCTGGAAGCCGCATCTCGACGCCCTTCACGATGCGCTCGAGCGCGATCGCCACGGACTCGTCGGGCGCAAAGTCCAGTGCCTGCTGCCGTGCGCCGAGGTCGAGGAGTTCGCCCCAGTGGCGCTCGTCTGGCGCAGCGCGGGTCTGCTGGATCTCGATCGCCTCGTCGATCGACTCCGCGCGGATGCCCGCCGTGACGCCCTTCGCAGCCGCCCACGCGTCGAGCGCGCGGATCGCGGGCGGAATCCAC
>JBIKWD010000305.1:0-2923 GCA_044356505.1 Phycisphaerales bacterium | reverse complement strand
CGCCCGGACCGGCGTCGTACATGTCATCGATGTAGATTCCATGCGCGGGCTTGACCACCGCTTCATACTTCGTGGCGCCGAGGCGCTTCTCGAGCTCCTCGCGGGAGAGCACGGAGAAGCCCATCCACGGCGACTCGTTGGTGCGCTTCTTCATCAGCGCCTCGCCGACGCCGAACGCCGTCTCGAGCGGCATCGCGTATGTCACGAAGGGCAGCGGGTTTGTGCGCTCCTCGGGACGAAGCTGCGGCTCGGGCACGAGCAGGCCGACGACGGCACCGGTCTCGTTGACGAGCGCGCCACCCACGGCTCCCGGGGCGATCGCCATGCTCGCGTGGATGAGCGATCCCGTCAGGTCGGACTGGTAGCACGCGGTCGCGGGAAGCGACATCACGACGCCGGGGGCGAAGGTGCGGGCCGAGCCGAAGGGATCGCCGACCGCGAAGACGCGGTCGCCCGCGCGCATCGACATCGAGCTTGCACGGACGATCGGGCGAAGTTCGCTGAAATCCCCGCCCTCGGGCGGGGTCAGCCGCAGGACGGCGAGATTGATCGTCGGCTCGCTTGCGATGAGCTCGGCGCGATATCGCGTTCCCGACGACAGTTCAGCATCGATGATCTCCGCAAGACCTCCGTCGGCGGTCACGAGCGGCGAGCGGCAGCAGATGAGCGTTCCCTTCTCGTCGATCACCATGCCGCTCGCCACGAGGTTCCGCATGTAGCCGGGGTAGGGCGACTCGTCGGCGATCTCCCAGCGGCCCGTCGGCGAGGGCGTCGAAGGAACCTTGATGTAGCTCGTCACGCTGATGACGGTCGTGCCGAGCGCTTCCGCGATGTCCTGCGGGGATCGCGGCGTCGATTCGGTGGATGCCTGTCCGTCGGCCTTCGCCGCCTCGGCCGCGGTGGTGCGGGCGCAAGCGGTTGAACCCGCGGAAACCGCGTCGGCGACCGGCGAGAGCACGAGCAGGAGAGCGAGAGTATGCATGCGCGGAATGATGTTTGCGATCCGTGATACGCATGTGTGCGGGAGATTCAATGTTCGTGAGGTGCGCCCGCGCTCGGATGAGGCGCATGCGGAAGCGGGTTCAATGCGGGAATGGGCCCCGCATCACTTCTCGCGCTCGGTCTGTCGTTGGCAAGCGCGTCGTCGACGCTTCCATCCCCGCCACGCGCCGCGGCCGCGAAGGTCGATCTCCTGCAGCATCGGCCGGTCATCGGCGCCGTCGTCGAGGGCTACGCGCGGCAGGTCTTCGACGAATACACGGCGAGCCGCGAGCAGGCGGAGCGCATGCGCGCCGCCATCCGCGCGTTCTGCGCCGAACCAACCGAGGCCGGCCTCGCGCGCGCGCGGGAAGCCTGGACCGCGGCCCGGACCGTGTATGGGCGGACCGAGGTGTTCCGCTTTGGCGGCGGGCCGATCGATACGAGGCAAGGGGGCGTCGAGACCTTCCTCAACGCGTGGCCGGTCGACGAGGAGTACATCGAGCCCGCGGATCCATCGCTGAAGAGCGGGATCATCCGCGACTCCGCGCGCTATCCGTCGGTGGCGGGCGCCGTCGTCCGGCTTCACAACCAGCGTGGCGGCGAGACGAATGTCTGCACGGGGTGGCATGCGATCGAGTTCATGCTGTGGGGGCGGGATCTCAGCGAAACCGGCCCCGGGACCCGTGCGGCGAGCGACTTTCTCGACGCGTCTTCGCCGCATGCCGCGCGCCGCCGCGAGTATCTCCTCGAGATCACCGACATGCTGTGCGAGGACCTCGTGCGGCTCGAGAAGGCGTGGGCTGCGGATTCCGACAACCACCGCAAGCGCTTCGTCGCCGAGCCCGAGCGTTCGATGCGGTCGATCATCACGGGTCCGTCGCTCCTCGTCGGTTTCGAGATGACGGGCGAGCGCCTCGCCGTGCCGCTCGAGACGCGCGACCAGGAAGAGGAGCACAGCTGCTTCAGCGACACGACGCACATTGACTTCACCTCGAACATCAAGGGAGTCGACGCCGTGCTGCGCGGGCGCGGCGGCCCTGGCGTGATCGAGGTCGTGCGCGCGGTCGACCCCGCGCGCGCCACGACGCTCGAGGCCGCGCTCGTCGCAGCGTACAAGGCCGTGCACGAGATGCCGGTGCCGTTCGACAACGCGATCCGCGCCGCGGAAGGCTCGATGCAGCGCGCGAAGATGCAGGCCGCGCTCGAGACGCTTGAGACGCTCGGCGAAGAGATCGCGCTTGCGGGCCGAGCGCTCGGATGGTCGCTTCCGACGGAGCCGACGGGATGAATCGGCTGCGGAGCACGATCGCTCTGACGACATGCGTCGGCGCCGCGTCGGTCGGCGCCTGCGCGGTCTCCGCGTCGCGCGACTGGGCGCAGATGGGCGGACCCGCCGCCATCGAGATGGACGGCCCGACGGCATTCAGCCTGCCGCTGCCTGGGATCTCGCGCGAAGATCGCCGCGCGTTCGCGGTCGGCAACTCGTTCTTCCGCGACAACTGGGTGGTCGCGCCCGCGAGCGCCGAGGGCCGCGACGGGCTCGGCCCGATCTTCAATGCGAACAGCTGCAGCGCGTGCCATCAGGAAGACGGCCGCGGAAGGCCGCCAGTCGACCGCGACGATGTCGGCAAGGGAATGGTCGTCTTCGTGAGCCCGCGCGACAGCGACGGCGCGCCGCATCCGGTCTACGGTGGCCAGCTGCAGGATCAAGGTGTCCCCGGCGTCGCGCCCGAGGTGCGCATCGCGGTCGAGCCCGAGTCCATCGCGGGCCGCTACCCCGATGGCACGGCGTATGAACTCCGCCGCTGGAAGGTCGCGCTCGCGGAGCCCGCCTACGGCCCGCTCGGCGAAGTCCGACTTTCGATGCGCATCGGACAGCAACTCGTCGGCATGGGGCTCCTCGAGGCGATCGACGAGCGCGACATCCTTGCGCGCGAAGATC
>JBIKWD010000120.1:0-10234 GCA_044356505.1 Phycisphaerales bacterium | reverse complement strand
CAGCCCCGGCACGGTGCTCGCGCGCATCCGGGCCGTGGCCGACTCGATCAACGACGAGCGTCGCCGCGACGAGCGCATCACGCGCCTCAAGGGCATCTGCCAGAAGCTCGTCGTCCACCGCGACGAGTTCACGAAGCAGGTCGACGAGCTGCACCACGGCCTCAGCTCCGCGGTCCACGGCGTCCAGGAGCGCGTCGACGAGGCGGAGGTCGCGGGCGAGTTCCGCGGTCTTCTGTCGCAGGAGCTCGACGTCGAGGACCTGCTCCGCACCGCGCTTCAGTACCTCCTGACCAAGACCGGTCCGACGAACGCGGCGGTCTACCTGCCCGGCTCGAAGTCCGACCAGTTCGGGCTCGGCGCGTACGTCCACTACGACTGCCCCCGCACCACGGCCCAGCCGCTTCTCGACCGCCTTGGCGAGGAGATCTGCGAGCGGCTCTCGCACCGGGCGGACATCATCCGCTTCACCGACACGCGCGAGTTCGTGCACGCGATCGGCATGGCGGGCGCCGTCCTCGAGGACTCGGAGCTCGTCGCGTGGAGCGCGATGCACGAGGGCGAGTGCATGGCGGTGTTCTTCATGTTCCGGAACCGCGACGAACCCTTCAAGGACGAGCTCGCCGCGCTCATCGACGTGCTGCGGCCCGTCTTCGGCGCTCAGATGGCGAAGCTGGTGCGCATCCACCACCGCTCGAGCTTCACGTTCCCGAAGCTGCAGTCCGAGGGCGACGGCGAGTCCGGCGACGACTCGGACGACGGCGAGGACCGTGAAGACGGCGAGGACTGGCGCAACGCTGCGTAACGGAGCGCCCGCGGCCGCAGCCGCGCGGACTTCACAGGACGCGCGTGCCACCAGAGCGAGCGGCCGCAGCCGCGCGGACTTCACAGGACGCGCGTGCCACCAGAGCGAGCGGCCGCAGCCGCGCGGACTTCACAGGACGCGCGTGCCACCAGAGCGAGCGGCCGCAGCCGCGAGCGCTCTAAGATGCCCCCCATGCCACGCCGCACCATCGCCGAGTTCCGCGCCGAGCGCGCGAAGGGCCAGGAAGCGCTTCTCTCCGCCGACCATCTCGGCCTGAAGCGCTTTCTCCGCCTTGATTCCGCCACCTACGAGCCTGGCGCGCTCGACGCGCGCACCAAGGAGCTGCTCGGCCTCGTCGCGAGCGCCGTCCTGCGCTGCAACGACTGCATCGACTACCACCTCGAGCAGTGCGTGAAGACCGGCTACACCCGCGAGGAGATCGTCGACGCGCTCAACGTCGCGCTCGTCGTGGGAGGCTCGATCGTGATCCCGCACGCGCGGCACGCGATGCTGTCGCTCGACGAACTGTTCGCGGAGAAGGCGGCGGGGACGTTGCCGGCCTGATGACGGGCCCGCGTCAGATGCGCGTCATGCGCACGAGGACGGTCACGCCGCCCTTGACGCGGTCGCCCTTCGCGACGCAGACCTTCTCGACATCGGCGGTCGGAACCACGAGTTCGGTGGTCGAACCGAACTTGATCATGCCGAAGCGCTCGCCGCGCGCGAAGCGCTGGCCGGCCGCGATCGGACAGACGATGTGGCGGGCGACCTTGCCGGAGATCTGCTTCACCCCGAGCAGGATGCCGCCGGCGGAGCGCAGGCGCGTGACCATCGACTCGTTGACCTTCGCGCTCTCCTCGATTCGGACGTCGAGATACTTGCCCGGCGTGTGGACCGTGCCGAGCACCTCGACCTCGGCGGGCATGCGGTTGACATGCACGTCGAACACCGAGAGGTAGATGCGCACGATCGTGGCGGGGGCGCCGCCCGTCGCGATGTGGTCGGGCACCTCGAGCACGGCGCTGACGAGGCCGTCGGCCGGGCTGACGAGGTCGCGGACGTCCGCGGTCGCAGGACGGCGTCCGAGCGGATCGCGGAAGAACGACGCGAGCGCCACCCACACGACGAGCGCCACGACCGCGAGCCACCACCAGCCGAAGAACACACCCGCCGCTGCGGGAATCGCAGCGGCGAGGGTGATGATCATCCATTCACGGAACCCGTAGCGCGTGAGCAGCATCGGGTTGGTTCACTCGGACGCGCGTCCGACAACGAAGCCGACGACACCGCAGACCGCCGCAATGCCCGCGAGGCTGCCGCCCCACACGAACAGGTTGCCTGAGAAGCTCGACGCGATGCCGGAGCCTGCGCCGAACACGATGCCGACCGCGATGAGGCCGGCGACGACGAGTCCGATGAGCGCCGCGACCATGAGGCCGACGCCGACGCCCGACCACGCTCCGTCGTACGCCTCGGTGACGACCATTCCGGTCGCGGCCATCGGCGCCGCGCCGTAGCCCGGGGACGAACTGACGGCCTCGAAGAGTCCGCTCGCGCCGCCGGCGGCCTCGCCGCCTTCGCTCGAGTAGACCTGGTCGATGAGTTCGGCGCCCAGCGCCGTCTCTTCGCTCTCGCGGGTCAGGTCGAGGAGGCCCGAACCCGAACCGACGGTCTCGAGGCCGATCTCGACGGCGTCGCCGCCGCCACGGTTTCCGAGCGCGGAGACGCCGGTGCGCTCGGCGCTGTCGATCAAGGACGGAGGCCGTCCGCCGACGCTGGTGTCGGCGAGACCGAGGACGGAGTCCTCGTTCGAGCCTCTGCGGCCGGCAACCGGCGGCGGTGCGCCGATCGCGGATCCTCCCGAGCTGTCGGCAAGGCCGATCGGGCCCTGCGAGTCGTCGAGGCGGGGGGCGCCGCCATCGCCCATCACGTTGGCGAGAAGATCGACCTGCTCGACTCGGAACTTCGGCTGACCCTCGTGCATGACGCGCTGAAGGCGACCGGTGTCGACGATCGCGTTCACTTCCGCAGCGGTCTTCCTGAGCTTCGCTGCCGTCTCTTCGAGGGTGTAGAACGACTTGGCCATGAATGTCTCCAGTGGAGGGCGACTGCCCGCCTGAGTCCCGTACGCTACCCCACGGCGGCGGATGCCGCAAGGAGAGAGCGCTTCCGGGCGCTCTTCCGATCCAACTCCACGCGCCGCGCAATGGCCGATCGACAACACCCGATCAAGAAAGGGCTTGCAGCGTCCCGAAACGCAGGCGCCCCGGCGGTTCCGTCCGAGGCGGCGGACGCGATCGGGGCATGGTTTCCCGACGCGGCGCGCGACCTTCCGTGGAGGCGGCGTCGGAACGGCTACCACGCGCTCGTGAGCGAGCTGATGCTGCAGCAGACGCAGGTGGCGCGGGTCGTGGAGAAGTTCGGGCCGTTCGTCAGGCGCTTCCCCACGGCGGCCGCGCTCGCAGCCGCGCCCGAGGACGAGGTGCTCGCCGCGTGGCAGGGGCTCGGCTACTACCGCCGCGCACGGCTCCTGCACGCTGCGGCGAAGGCGCTGGTCGAGCGCCACGGCGGGCGGGTGCCGGCCGGCGACCATGCTGCGCTGCTCGCGCTTCCCGGAGTCGGTCGGTACACGGCGGGGGCGATCGCGTCGATCGTCGCGGGGGAGCGGGTGCCGATCGTCGACGGCAACGTGACCCGGGTGTTTCAGCGGCTGGCCGCGCGGCAGGGATCCGCGAGCGACCGCGCGGTGAGCGAGTGGGCGTGGCGCGAGGCCGAGCGGTTCGTCGCGCGCGCCGCCGACCCATCCCTCGCCAACGAGGGGTTGATGGAGCTTGGGGCGACGGTCTGCACGCCGGCTGCGCCGAAGTGCGGCGCGTGTCCGCTGGCGAGGATGTGCCGGGCGCGCCGCGAGGGGCGTGCCGAGGAGATCCCGTCGCCCAAGGTGCGTGCGAAGCGGAAGGACCTGGTTCTGGTCACGGCGCGGGTCGTGCGCGCGTCGGACGGGGCCGTGCTCATCGAGCAGCGCCCGCGCGAAGGACTTTGGGGCGGGCTGTGGCAACCGCCCGCGGTCGAGTGCGCGGATGGCCGCGACGTGTCGCCGCGCGCTGCCGCGGAACTGCTCGGGCTGCCTGCGACGGTGGCGCTGCGCGCGGCGGGCGAGGTTCCGTTCCAGACCACGCACCGCGCGGTCGTGTTCGTGGTGTTCGACGCGAAGGTGCGCGGCGCGGGCGCCTCGCTCGCCCGCGTCGGCCGACGGTGGGTCGCGCGGGACGAACTCGGCTCGTTCGCGCTGTCGAACGCGGCGAAGCGCGTGATGGGGGTTTGAAAGACGGTGTTCTCAGCGGTCGATGCCACTCCTTCCGGTGCGACCGACGGCTTGGGTAAGGCGCGTCGTTCCCCCGAATGCGGAGCGCAGCGAAGCTTGAGCGACAGGCGTTGGAGGCGATGTGCGTGCCGTGTGGTCGCCAACCCGCTCGCGCTTCGCTTCGCTCCGCGCTCGGGTGCGCTCCTTCTGGAGCCATGCACGCCAAAGGCGGCCGCCGCTCAAATCACGACGCGCGTTCGAACATCGCCGCCGCGCGCAGGAGCGTCTCCTCCGCGAACGCGGGCGCCTGCAGCTGGATTCCGACGGGGAGCCGCCTGCCGCCTTCCTCCGCGAAGCCGCCGTTGATCGAGATTCCGGGGATTCCGGCGATGTTCGTGTTCACGGTGTAGACATCGCAGAGGTACATCGACAGCGGATCCTTCTTCCCGCCGAACGGGAACGCGGGAACCGGCGAAGTCGGACCGAGCACCACGTCGCACTTCGCGAACGCGCGGTCGAACTCGTCCTTGATGAGCCGCCGCGCCTGCAGCGCGCGCTTGTAGTACGCGTCGTAGTAGCCGGAGCTCAGCACGTAGGTGCCGAGCATGATGCGCCGCTGCACCTCTGGGCCGAAGCCCTCGGCGCGCGACTTCGAGTAGAGGTCCTCGAGGTCCTCGCCCGGCTCGAGCTTCGCACGGTGTCCGTAGCGGATGCCGTCGTAGCGCGCAAGGTTGCTCGACGCCTCGGCGGGCGCGATCACGTAGTAGGTCGAGATGCCGATGTCGGTGAGCGGGAGGTCGATGTCGACGATTTCCGCGCCGAACGCGCGCGCGGCTGCGATCGACTGCTCGAGCACGGCGGCGACGGCGGGCGCGTTCGCCTCGCTGCGGTACTCGCGCGGCACGCCGATACGGAGCTTCGCAAGCGGCTCGCGAACCTTCGCCGCGAGCGGCTCGCACGGCGCGTCGGCGCTCGTCGAGTCGCTCTCGTCGCGACCGGCCATCGCGTCGTAGACGAGCGCCGCGTCCTCGACCGAATGCGCGAACGGCCCGATCTGGTCGAGGCTCGACCCGAACGCGACGAGGCCGTAGCGCGACACGCGGCCGTAGGTCGGCTTGAACCCGACGCAGCCGCAGAGCGCCGCGGGCTGGCGGATCGAGCCGCCCGTGTCCGAGCCAAGCGCCGCGTCGCAGAAGCGCGCGGCCACCGCCGCGGCGCTGCCGCCCGAGCTTCCGCCCGGCACGCGCGAGGTGTCCCACGGGTTGCGCGTCGGGCCAAACGCGCTGTTCTCCGTCGACGAGCCCATCGCGAACTCGTCGAGGTTCGTCTTGCCGATGAAGATCGCGCCCGCGCGCTCGAGCCGCTCGATCACCGTCGCGTCGAAGGGCGAACGGTAGTTCGCAAGCATCTTCGACGAGCAGGTGGTCTTCCCCTCGCGCATCGCGATGTTGTCCTTCACGGCGATCACGGCGCCCGCGAGCGGGCCTGGGTCGCGGCCCGACTTCACCATGGCGTCGATCGCGTCGGCGCGGGCGCGCGCTGCGTCGGCGTGCACCTCGTTGAAGGCGTGGATCTCGCCATCCTTCGCCGCGATCGTCGCGAGGAATCCATCGACGCGGCTGCGCGCGGACGTGTGACCCCGGCGCACATCGGCGCAGATGTCGCGAAGCGGCCGGACGGGCGGGGGTGCGTCGTGGCTCACGCGCCACCTCCCTCGCCGAGCACCTTCGGAACCGCGAGGTAGCGGTCCTCGACGGCGGGCGCGTTCTTGAGGAGTTCCTCGACGGGCATGCAGCCCTTCGGCTCATCGGCGCCGAGGCGGTTCACGATCTTCATCGGGTGCGCCATCGGCTCGACGCCCTCGGTGGGCAGCGCCTGGAGCTTCGCGATGTGGCCGAGGATCGAGGAAAGCTGGGTGCGGACCGCCCCGACCTTCGATTCGGGCAGGCTCAGGCGCGAAAGCCGCGCGATCTTCACGATGTCGGCGTCTGTCAGCGCCTCGCTCTTCGTATCGGCCATGTGCCGAAGGGTATCAGACGACGGTTGGCGCGGACGAGGCGAAGCGAGCGCCGCAAGCGGGTGCGATGCACGACCTATAGTGCATCCTTCCCTGCAGTTGCGCGAAGCCGAAAGCCCTCCATGACCGACCCGATCCATTCCGTCAGTTCGCGCGACAACCGGCCGCTTCCGTTCTACGCGATCGTCTTCCGCGTGGTCGTCTGCCTGGCGCTGGTCGCGGCGGGCGGCGGGGCGATCGCGGCGCTGGTGTCCACCAAGCCCGAAGCGGCCCGCAACGCCCAGGCTGCGGCTCCGCAGCGCGTCTCGGTGCTCGAGGTCCGTCCGCTCGAGATCGAGCGGTTCGTGCGCGGCTACGGCACGGCGCGGGCCCTCGACAGCGCGGACGTCCCTGCGCGCGTCGGCGCCGTGGTCCAGTCGATTTCACCCCTGTTCGCGCCGGGCGCGCGGGTTGCGAAGGGCGATGCCCTGCTCACCCTCGACCCGAGCGACTTTCTCCAGCAGGTTGCGATGGCCGAGCAGGCGATCCGCGCCATCGACTCGCAGGCGGCGCTTCTCGACGCGCAGGAGCGCGCGGCGCTCGCGACCGCCGAACTCGCCCGCGCCGACCGCGACCTTGCCGCCGCAGACCTCGAGCGCGTCGAGAAGGCAGCCGCCGACGGAGCGGCGCAGCCGCGCGAGGTCGACCGCGCACGTCAGATGCTCATCGCGGCCTCGCGCGCAGCCGTCGTCGCCGAGGACACCGTCGCGCAGATCGCGCCCCGCCGCGCGTCCCTCGCGGCCGAACGCGCTGGAAACGCCTCCCGGCTCGAGCTCGCGAGGCTCTCCGCCGACCGATGCGCCATCGCGGCGCCCATCGACGGCGTCGTCCAGATGGCCGATCTCGAGGTCGGCGAGTCGGTCGCGGCGGGTCAGAAGATCGCCCGCATCGTCGACCCGTCGCGCATCGAGATTCCGCTCCGCATCCCCGCCTCTTCGCGCGCCCTGGCGCCGCAAGGTGCGAGGGCGAAGGTCACCGTCCGCGCCGACGGGCGTGCCTTCGAGGGCGTGGTCGCGCGCGTCGCTCCGGAAGACGATCCCGACTCGCGCACCGCCACGGTCTTCATCGAGATCGCGCGCAACGACGCGCAAGGCGGCGGCCTCGCGCCGGGCGCGTTCGTCGAGGCGAAGATCATGGCCGGCGGCAGCGCGCCGCGCACCGCCGTGCCGCGCCGCGCGATCCGCGACGAGACCATCGCCGTGGTCGAGGCTGGCCGCGTGCGCATGCGGCGCATCAGCGTCGACTTCCCCTTCGCGGGCACGCCCGACGGGGCCGAGCTGGCCGACCTCGACTGGGCCGTGCTCTCCGATGAACTCGCGACCGGCACGCTCGTCGTCATCGACGGTTCGCGCAGCCTCGTCGAGGGCCAGGCGATCGAGCCGGTGCCGGTCCATGCCGACGCTGCGAAGGCGCCGCGCACCGCCGACCCGGCGGGCGCCGGGAAGGGCGCAGGCTGATGGTGCGGTCCGTCGTCGACTTCTGCGTGCGGCGGAGCGTTCCGGTGACGCTTCTCGCGTGGACGCTCATCATCGGCGGCACGGTCGCCCTCCTCACCATGCGGCGCGAGTTCTTTCCGGAGACTGCGCCGCAGGCCGCGCGCATCGTGCTCGTCTACCCGGGCGCCTCGCCCAAGGAGATCGAGGAGTCGATGGCGCGCAAGATCGAGGACCGCGTCGTCGACGTCGAGGGCGTCGACCGCGTCGAGACGCGGCTCTCGGAGGGAACCGGCGGCATCACCGTCAAGCTGAAGGCCGGAACCGACGCCGACAAGGCGATCGAGGACATCCGCCTCGCGATCGAGCAGATCACGGATCTTCCGCCAGAGGCCGAGCGCGTGCGCGTGTTCGACTTCCAGCCGAACTTCCCGACCATCATGGTGACGGTCGCGAGCGAGGCCGGCGAGGAGTACATCAAGCGCGAGCTGCGGCAGATCCGCGACGACCTGAAGAGCCTCGACGGCATGGGATCGCTCGTCGAGATCGGCCTGCGGCCGCGCGAGATCCACGTCGACGTCGATCCGACCGCGCTCCTGCGCCACGGCATCCGCCTGGGCGACGTCGCCGACCTCGTCGGCGCGGCCATGGCCGAGGTGCCCGGCGGCACGGTGCGCACCGACAGCGCCAACCTCTCGATCCGCACGCTCGGGAACGCGGAGAACGTCACCGCGATCAGGGGCATCGTGCTGAAGAGCGCCGTCGACGGCTCGAGCCTGCGCCTCGGCGAGATCGCCGATGTCCACGAGAACTTCGAGGACATCCCGCAGGTCCGCCGCTTCGGCGGCAAGCCCGCGGGCACGCTCGTCGCCTTCAAGGAGGGCGACGAGGACGCCGTCGAGATCGCGGAGCTCGTGCGCGGATACGTCGCGGGCCGGAACGGGGGGCCGCCGCGCGACTTCGTGCGCGACCGTCTTGCCACGACGGCGTGGGAGCGCGGCTACGAGCTCGGCCGCTCGCGTCCGCCGGTCGACGGCACGCTCGCGCAGCACAACGATCTCGCGCGAATCATCGAAGGCCGCTTCGAGCTTCTCTCGACGAACGCGATGCAGGGAGCGGCGCTCGTCCTCGTGGTGCTGCTCCTCGGCCTCAACCGCGTGGCGAGCCTGTGGGTGATGGTCGGCATCGTGATCGCGGTCGCCTGCACGCTCATGTTCATGCAGGTGACGGGCGTCACGCTCAACCTCATCACCATGTTCGGCCTCCTGATCGTGCTCGGCATGCTCGCCGACGACGCGATCGTGATGAGCGAGAACATCGTGAAGCGCCACAAGGAGCTGGGCGAGCCGCCGCTCACCGCAGCGGTCAACGGCGTGACGCAGGTCTTCTGGCCGGTCGTCGGCAGCGTGACCACCACGATCGTCGCGTTCCTGCCGCTCATCTTCATCAAGGGGAACATCGGCGAACTCCTCGGGAACCTGCCGACGGTCGTCTTGATCGCGCTCGGAGCGAGCCTCCTCGAGGCGAGCTTCATGATGCCGAACCACATGGCGCACGCGCTCGTCCGCGAGGAGCGCGCGGCCGCGCGCGGTGGCTCGCGGCTCGACAGGCTGCTCAAGCCGCTCGCCGACATGCGCGAGCGCGGCATCGAGCGCATGCTCGGCGGCTACGAGCGCATCGTGCGCTGGTGCCTGCGCGAGCGCTACATCGTGCTCGCCGCGACGACCGCGGTGCTCATGATCTCGGCGGGCATGGTCTTCGGCGGCCGCCTCGCGTTCGTGTTCCTGCCCGCCGACGACACCGAGACGGTGATCGTCGACTTCGCGCTTCCGATCGGCGCCACCATGGAGCAGACGAGCGAGGTCGCGCGGCGCATCGAGACCGCCGCGCGTGCGCAGAGCGAGGTGCAGGCGCTCACCGCGAGCCTCGGAAGCTCGGTCGACTTCGAGACGGGCGCGACGAACGCCGCCGCCACGCACCTCGGGCAGATCTTCCTCGAGCTCTCGCCCGTCGAGACCCGCTCGCGCCGCAGCGCCGAGGTGATCGACGCGATCCGGCTCGCCGCAGGGAACCTCGACGAGTGCGAGACGGTCAAGTTCCAGGAGGTCTCGGGCGGCCCGGCGGGCGCCGACATCAGCTACGAGGTCCGCGGCCCAGACGACGCCCAGATCGACGAGGCGGTCGTGCGCATCAAGGCAGCGCTCGCAGGCTTCAGCGGCGTGAAGGACATCTCCGACGACGCCGACGACGCGCAGCGCGAGCTCCGCATCGAGCTGACGCCGCAGGCCCTTGCGATGGGCTTCACGACGGTCGACGTCGCGCGCCAGGTGCGCACCGCCGTGTTCGGCGCCGAGGCGCACAGCTTCAGCGCGGACCGCGAGGATGTCGACGTGCGCGTCCAGTTCGACGAGGCGTCGCGGCGAAGACTGTCGACGATCGAGGAACTCTGGCTCGTGAGCCCATCGGGCACGGCGGTTCCGCTCGTCGAGGTCGCGGATGTACGCGAGGGCCGCGGGTACTCGACGATCCGCCGCGTCGACCGCGCGCGCACCGTGACGGTGAGCGCCGACTGCGACGACGCGACGAACCCCGAGATCGTCGCCAACGCGCTCGCGCCCGAGATCGACGCGATCGGCGCG
>JBIKWD010000119.1:0-10236 GCA_044356505.1 Phycisphaerales bacterium | reverse complement strand
AGCGTGGTCTCGGCGCGCGCGCGGAACCACGCTGCGTCGACCTCGCCGAGGCAGTGCTTCATCGCCGCGGTGTAGAGGTCGATCGAGAAGGTGTTCGGCGTGAGGTGGTTGAGGTGGTGCGACTGGAAGCACGCGATGTCCGCCGCGATCTTGAAGCCCGCGGCCGAAAGCTCCTTGTAGAGCGCGTGGCCGCGCGCGCGGCCCGTCCACTTGAAGATGCGCTCGGTGCACTCGCGGATCAGGTCCTCGGCGTCGGCCGCCTCGAGGCCGCCCTGCTTCTCGCTCTTCTCGATGAGCGCCTTCGCGCGGTCGCTGAAGACGGTGCGCTTCGCAAGCAGCGCCTCGATGCGCGCGCGGGTCTCGGGGTCGAAGTAGTCGGTCATCAGCACCGACGAGAACACGCGGTGCTCGGGGCGCAGGGTCGACCGGAACGCCGTCGCGATGATCGGCTGGCTCTTCGAGCCGACGCAGGTCATGTCGTAGAAGTTGTGCGGCTCCATCTCGAAGCACGCGAAGAGGCGTCCGATCCAGCGGTACTCGTCGGGCCGCCCGATGCGGATCGCGCCGTGGCGCTCGCCGCTCGTCCGCTCGAGGTCCTCGTCCGAAAGCGAGAAGCCGAGGTGCAGCCTCGAGAGCAGCGCGCACACCGCCTTGTTGCACGCCATGTTCACGAGCAGCGCCTTGTCGTAGAGCGGGACCTCCTTCGCGAACATCGCGGACAGCGCCGCGAAGAGGCGGTTCTGGAGGTCGCGCTTGGCGACGAGGCGGGTTCCCGGGTCGGACTGCGAGGCGAACGTGGTCATGGCATGCTCCTTGCGTGGCGGCGCATGGCGCCGCTCACCCGATATCGGCAAGGATAGCGTCGCGCCCGCGCGGTCAGAGCGGTTTCACCGCGCGAAACGCGGGCGGAATCTCGGACGAAACGGAAGATTTCGCACGCCCGGCGGCGGTCAGCGGGGCGCGCCCGCGAGGTCGATGAAGAACGCTTGGACGAGCGCGGCTTCCTTCAGGCGCTCGAAGCGGCCGGACTGCCCGCCGTGGCCCGCCTCGAGGTTGATGTGGAAGAGAAGCGGATTCGAATCGGTCTTGAGCCGCCTGAGCCGCGCCACGTACTTCGCGGGCTCGTAGTACTGCACCTGCGAGTCCCACACGCCGGTCGTGACCAGCATCGCCGGGTACGCCTTCGCCTCGAGGTTGTCGTAGGGCGAGTACGAGCGGATGTAGTCGTAGGCCGCCTTCTCGCGCGGGTCGCCCCACTGCGTCCACTCGTTTGTCGTCAGCGGGATCGTCTCGTCGAGCATGGTGGTGAGCGCGTCGACGAACGGAACCGCGAGGAGCATGCCTCGGTAGCGGTCGCCCGCCATGTTCGCGACCGCGCCCATGAGCAGCCCGCCTGCGGAACCGCCGCGCGCGAACACCTTGTCCTTCGCGCCGTAGCCCTCGCGCACGAGATGGTCGGTCGCATCGACGAAGTCGTCGAAGGTGTTCCGCTTGTTCATCAGGCGGCCGTCCTCGTACCAGTCCTGCCCGAGATCGGCGCCGCCGCGGACGTGCGCCGTCGCGACCGCGAACCCGCGGTCGAGGAGCGACACGTCTCCGCCCGAAAACTCGGCGTCGCTTGGAAATCCGTAGGAGCCGTAGGCGTCGATGACGAGCGGCCGCGATCCGTCCTTCGCGTACGCATCCTTGCGCCACACGATCGAGATCGGAATGCGCTTGCCGTCGCGGCTCGGGGCCCAGAGGCGCGTGCTCGCGTACTTCGACGCGTCGTAGCCGGGCACGGGCTGCTCCTTGCGCACCGTCTGCAGCCCCGACGAGAGGTCGACGTCGATCGTCGTGCGCGGCGTCGTCATCGAGGTGTAGACGACGCGCACGAAGGGCAGCGCCGCGTCGAGATTGTCGCCGAGCGTCATGGCGAACGCGTCCTCGCGCGTCGGCACGACGAATCCGGCGGCGCCCGAACCGGCGCGCGCGTCCCACGGCATCACGCGGATCTGCGCGTTCGCCTCGACGCGCTCCTCGAGCACGATCGCGCCATCGAGAAGCGCCACCTCGTCGACCGCCGCATCGGTGCGGTGCGGCACGATCTCGCGCCACGCTGCGCGGTCGGCCGCGCGCGCGTCGTCGACCGACACCACGCGGAAGTTGCGCGCGGAGTCGTTGGTGCGGATCACCCAGCGGCCCTTGAGGTGGTCGGCGTAGCTGCGCACGCCGTCGACGCGTGGAAGCACCGTGCGCACGGGCGCGTCGGGCCGGGCGCGGGGAACGGCGCGCAGTTCGTTGGTTTCGTAGCCCTCGATCGAGATAAGCAGGTACTCGTCGGACGCGCTCGTGCCGATGCCGGTGAACAGCGTCTTGTCGAACTCGTCGTGGACCAGCGCGTCCCGGTCGGGCGAGGTCCCCGCCGTGTGGCGGTACACGGGTCCGCTCTGGAGCAGCACGGGATCCTGGCGGATGTAGAAGAGCGTGCGGCTGTCGGCGGCCCACTCGACCGACTCGAGCACGGGCGTGATGCGCTCAGGCAGCAGCTCGCCCGTCGCAAGGTCCTTGATGAAGAGCGTGTGGATGCGGCGGCCGCCCACGTCCTGCGTCCATGCGAGGTAGCGCCCGTCGTCGCTCACCTGGTAGTCGCCGATCCTGAAGTACTCCTCTCCGCTCGCGAGCGCCGGGCCATCGAGCAGGAGTTCGGCGGGCGCGCCGGGATCGGGACCCGCGACGCCTCCCCGCTGCCGGTAGACCTTCGGATACTCGGCGCCATGTTCGAAGCTGGTCCAGTACCACGCGCCGCGGTCGAACGCGGGCACGGTGGAGTCGTCCTCCTTGATGCGCGAGCGCATCTCGGCGACGAGCTTCTCGCGCAGCGGCATGAGCGGCGCCGTCATCGCGTCGCAGTACGCCTTCTCCGCCTCGAGGTGCCGCATGATCTCGGGCCGCTTCGCCTCCGAGTCGTCGTCGCGCAGCCAGTAGTACTCGTCGACGCGGTCGCCATGCGGGCTCTTCACCACGAACGGCCGCTCTTCCGCCACGGGCGGACGCACCGTGCACGCGCCGAGAAGCACCGCGGGAAGGAATCCGGCCGCAACGGAAGGTCTCTGCATGGCGCGGAGTGTATCCGCCGGCCGATGCGGCCACGGCCGTCATCCCTGCGTCACGAGGTATGCGACCAGCGCGCCGCCGAGCAGAAGCCGCACGAAGCCACGCAGCGCGACGAGCTGCGGGGTGATGGGAACGCGGCGAAGGATGAACGAGTACGCCTCCGGAATCAGGAGAAGCAGCACGCCCGAACCGAGCGCAAGCCAGCCGATGATCGTGACAAGCACGCGCATGTCCCACACCCACATGTTGTGGCAGAGCACGATCACGAGGCCCATGAGCGTCGCGTAGAGCCCCGACGCGAGCGGCGCGAACGGGTGGCTCGCGACGCCCGACAGCGCCGTGATCCAGGCCCGCGCCCGCAGCAGCAGGCTCGCTCCGACGATCAGCAGCGCGCAGGCGAGGAACCACTCGATGAACTCGGCGCGGTACTCGGCGCGCGTGAGTTCAAGGCCGTTGTTCAGTTCCCTCGCGGCAAGAACGGGACCGGGCATGGATGGACCTCCTGCGCGACGCTAGGAGGTCCGGCGATGCGCGCGATGAGAAAGCGCCGCGTCGTGCGGCGCTTGGGGTTCGCTTTCGCGGGGAAATCGCCCCAAGGTTCGATCGGCGCGGGAGCCGTCTCTGCGGCGGTTCGCCTCAGCGACGCCGTCTGCGCGCGCCGAAGACGTTCGCGAGTCCGAGCAGCGCCATCGCACCGGGAGTCGGGATCGGCACCGACGGGTCGATGATCTGGTCCTGGAAGCCCGCGTTGCCGAGGCCGACGAGCGGCTTCGAGAAGATCGAGGTGTCGGCGGCGGCGGAGAGGAGACCAGAGATGTTCGCGACGATTCCGGCCGCGAGGCTTGCGCCCTGCAGGTTGCCGGCGGCGAGGCTCAGGCTCGCGGCCGAACCGTCGTAGTCGTTCGCGATCTCCCAGAGCGCGATCTGGAAGGCGGCCGCGTAGTCGGCGTTGCCGCCGAACTGCGTGTTCGCCGCGAAGGTGTACATGCGGGCGATCGCCGCGGCGCGCGCCTCTCCCATGCCGGGCCCGGGGTTGGGCACCTGTGCGACGGAGAGGACCTGGTAGACCTGCGACGGGCCGTTCACGTAGATGTTCTGGCCGAGCTCGGTGCAGAAGCTGATCCAGCTGCCGTTCAGCGCGCCGGACGAGCTGTTCGAGAGCGACAGCATGATCTGGCCCGCGAACACGTTGCGGGTGGTGCCGAGGTGGCTGAGGGTGACGGCGCGTCCGGCGCCCGTCCCGGAGCAGAAGACCGTGACGAGATCTGCAGACGCCGGAGCGGCGAAGGCGGAGATGGCCAGAATTGAAATGACTCCAACACAGCGGTTGCGCATGGTTCTTCTCTTTGAACGGGATGTGCGAGGGAGTCTCTGGCAGACTGCGGGCCGAGCAGGGGTTCGGCCGTGAGGCGCGCTGCGACGGCCGGGGCCGGCGATGCGTTGCCTGACCCTTCGACTCTTCCACGTGTTCCCCGCGCGGCAAGGAAAACCTTCGCACATGGGCGAATCCGAGCGAAGGCCCGGCCGTTACAGGCCGCACAGCCGTCGCAGGCCGCGCAGTCGGAACACCGCGGAAATCCAGCGGCTTTCGTCATGCACGCGGGCGACGCGGCGACGCGCGGTCCCCTCAGCCGCCGTACATGTCGAGAAGTTCTTGGTCAGTCGACGGCGCAGGATCGGCTCCTTGCGCGCGCCACAGCGCGTATCCGGCGACAACCACGGCCGCGCCGAAGAGGAGCGCCGAGAACCCAAGAATCCGCCGGTGTCGCACCACGCTCGGGCGCACGGCGATGTCGGCGACCAGCACGAGAAACGGAAGGAGGACCGCGGCGTGCCAGAACCCCGCGGGGATCTCCGTCGCGTTGTAGGAGTGCCCGCAGACCGCGACGACCGCCGCGAGCGTGCCGAGCGCGATCGGCGCCGCGACGCCGCGCGGAGCCGCGTCGAAGGCGGGCGGCCGCTCTCCGTCCGCTGCGTCGTGCTTCGCCGCAGCGGACTTCTCGGCGCGAAGCGCGACGATCGAGCGCACCGCGCCGACGAGGAAGCACGCGGCGCTGGCCGCGCCGCACATCACCGCGAGCGAGGCGAAGCCGCCCTCGCCCGCGAGGAACGCAAGCAATCCGAACACGAGCCAGCCCGCCCAGAGCATGACCCGCCTCGCGACGCTCGCGAATCCGAGCATCGACGCGATGGCGAGCGCCGCGAGCGTCAGCTGCGACGGGAGCGACGCGCCGGGAAAGCGCACGAGGACCGCGGCCGTGATCGCAGCGAGCAGCGCCGCCGCCACTCCGATCGCCGCACGCGACCGCTCCGCTCCGCCGCGAAGGAACGCGACGCCCCAAGCGGCGAGACCGAGGAGGAGCGCGGTCGCGCCCACGCGGTGCCAGCGCTCGAAGGGCGCGTCGTCGTTCGGAATCTCGACGAACTGCCGGAGGATCGCGTTCCAGCCGAGTTCATTGGTGAAGCTGGCGACGAACGCCGCCATCAGCGCGCACGCCACGCCGGCCTCGGCGGCGACGCGCACATCGCGCAGCGGCCGCAGCGCGAACGGAAGCGCGATCGCGGCCGCGATGGCCGCGGGAATCACGACGACGCTCAGGATGTACTGCGCGATCTCGCTCATGTCGGATGGCCTCCGCCGGACAGGTCAGTTCTTCGCCTTCGCGACATCGCCCTCGAGCGCGATGATCATCCTGACCTCGTTGCCGAGGGCGCCCTTCGGCACGTCGATCCCCCACTTCATGCCGTAGTCGGCGCGGTTCAGCGTGAAGGTGCACTCGAAGCCGACCTTCTGTCCGAGCGGTCCCTTGCCGATCCCGGTCACCACGCAGTCGACCTCGATCGTCCTGGTGACGCCGCGCAGCGTGAGGTCGCCCGTCACGGCGTAGTGACGCTCGCCGATGCGGCGCGCCGACTTCGACTTGAACGCGATGGTCGGGAACTCCGCCTGGTTGAAGAAGTTCGGTCCCTGCAGGTTGCCGTCGAGCTTCTCGCTTCCGGTGTCGACGTTCTTCACCTCGGCGACGACGTCGAACGACGGCGCGGCGCTGTCGTCGAGCGGCCACTGCGCGGTGCCCGTCAGCTCGTTGAAGCGGCCCCAGAAATAGCCGGCGCCGAGATGCTGGATGCGGAACACGGCCATCGAGTGCACGGGATCGAAGGCGATCGCGGCCGGTGCGGCCGCGGCCGAGGCGGGCGCGGGCGCGTCCTGCGCGCTCGGGGCCGTCGCCGCGAGCGACGAAAGGCCAAGCGATGCGAGCGAGACGACCGAGAGTGCGAGGACGGCGCGGTTCTTCATGGAGACTCCTGCGGAATGGCGTTGAAGGCGTGTCGCGGCGGTCATCGTACAGGTGATGGCGGCAGCGCGATGCGTCGGAACACGATGCGCTTGTATCCCGCGCCCTCGTAGAGGACGCCGACTGCATCGCCGCCGAGCGCGATGGGCACGCTGTAGGCGAAGCCCTCCGGCTCGACGAGCACCTTCTCGGGCCACGAGGCGCCGTCGTCGCGCGAGATCCACATGGTGCCATTCGCGCGCCGCGACGGGCTGTCGCAGCCGGTGAACACCACGACTCGGTCGCCCAACGCCAGCACCCCCGCCATGCACTGCGGATCCGGAAGCTCGGGAACGTCGACGAGCCGCGACCAGGTCGCGCCGCCGTCGTTCGACACGGCCTGCGTGCGCTGCTTCGGTCCGAGGTGCTGGCGCGCGTTCAGGACGACGGCGCCGTCGGCACGCTCGAACATCTGCACCTCGTTCGCGACGCCCTTCTCGTCGTCGGGCGCGGTTTCGCCGAGCTTCCACGAGTCCCCGCCGTCGTCGCTGTATGCGGCGTAGACACGCCAGCGGTCGTACGGTCCTTCGTTGAACGGCATGAGGATGCGGCCCGCGTGCGCGCCACGCGACAGCTGGATGCCGACGCCCGGGCCCGTCGCCACGCTGGTCGCGCGGGTCGCGCGCTTCACCTCGCGCGTGACCTCGCGCGGCGCGCCCCACGTCGCGCCGCCGTCGTCGGAGTGCATCACGAGCGTGCGGCAGATCGTGTCCTTCGCGCCGTCGGCGCCGGGCGTCCCGGATCCGTAGCCCTCGGTCACGCATCCTTCGCCGCAGCCTTCGGGATACGACTGGAACATCAACAGCACGCGGCCCGCGTGCGCGCCCTCGCGCACCTCGACGACGCATGGATTGTTGAGCGACCTGCCAGGTACGTCGCAGAGCACGCGGATCCCGCTCCATGTCGCACCGCCGTCGTCGCTCGTCCGCAGCACGATGTCGTTCGCGCCGTTGTCGGCGAGCGTGCCGCGGCCCTCGGCGAAGGCAAGGATGCGGCCGACATGCGCTCCCCGCGCGAGGCGTGTCGCAGCGGGGATGCGGTACACCGGGTAGCCGCCCTCGCCGCCGACGAAGACGGGCACCGCTTCCGATGCGCCGGCGGGTGCAGGCGTGGTGCAGACGATGCAGAGGGCGAGGACGCTGTGTGCGAATCGACGCGGCATGCGTGCATGGATAGCACGCCGCGCATCCGTGCGGAAGGTTGCTTGCGGAAGCGGCCGCGTTCGCGGCGAACGCCGTCGAAACCGGCCACGCGCGCTTGTCTTCGGAATCGCGCCTTCTACGGTCGTCCCGACTGCGCTGCAGAGTCGCGGCGTAACGCGCCATGCATCGCGGTAAACGAGGAGAAAGTCATGAGGCATTCGAGGGAAATGGCAATTCTTGCGGCGATCGGCATCGCCGGCGCGGCGAACGCATCGGTCGTGAACTTCGCGAGCAACACCGGCATCGAGCAGCTCGGCGCATTCACCGGGTCGATGGAGTGGACCTATCTTGGTGGCAACCAAGGGACCCTCGACATCACGCTCACCAACGTCTCCCCTGCGGCCAACGGCGGGTATCTGACGGGCTTCGCCTTCCAGGCCGTCTACAACGACTCGCTGAAGATCGTGTACGACAGCGCCTACACGAACTGGAGCCCGATCGTCGATGCGGACTGCAACCCCTTCGGCACCTTCGACCACGGCGCCGCCGTGGGGGGCAATTGGCTCGGCGGCGGCCAGCCATCGGCAGGCATCGGCGTTGGCGAGACGTGGGTCTTCAACTTCGACATCCAGGGGGACGCGACTCTCCTGGCGGCGATCGTGGCGCACGACTTCTTCGACGAGTCGGTTAACTGGGGCTTTGCGGCCCGCTTCCGCGGCTTCGAGGACGGCGGCTCCGACAAGGTGACGGCATCGCTGCCGGCCCCCGGCGTGCTGACGGCGCTCGCCCTGGGCGCCGCGGGCTCGCGTCGCCGTCGACGCTGAGCCCGCGCGGGCTTCGCGGACGCTGCGCGGTCGCGCAGCCACAACGAGCATCCACCACCTCGGCCCGCAGGGCGCTCCACAAGGGCGCCTTGCGGGCTTTTGTCGTCTCGAGGCGGTTCCATTCGCGCGAACACGGGACCGAGGGTTGAATCCCACCGCGCGGAGGTGCGATACTGAGGCGATGCCGCGCCCTTCCGCCGTCTGTACTTCCGCGTTCATCGCGTGCTCCGCCGCCTTCGCCGACAACTCGCTTCCGGGGCCCTACCCCGTGTCGCAGCGAACCGTCACGGTGACGCGGCCGAACAACTCGACCTTCAGCGCGCAGATCCGCTATCCGGCGACCTCGAGCGCCGCGAGCGCGCCGTTCGCCGCCGCCGCGGGCCCCGCACCCGCCGTCAGCTTCGGCCACGGCTTCCTGAGCGCGGTCGATCTCTACGACTCGACGATGGACCACCTCGCGAGCCACGGCTACATCGTGATCGCGACGACGAGCGAGGGCGGCTTCTTCCCGAACCACGCGAACTTCGCGCTCGACATCCGCCAGTGCCTCACGTGGCTCGAGCAGCAGGACGCCCTCAAGTCGAGCTGGCTCGTGAACGCCGTGAACCAGGACGCCTTCGGCGTGTCAGGCCACTCGATGGGCGGCGGCGCTGCGGCGCTCGCGGCCGCGGCGGACACGCGAATCAAGTGCATGGCGACGCTCGCCGCCGCCGAGACGAATCCATCGGCCGCGGCCGCGGCCGGCAACGTGCAGCGCCCCGCGCGCTTCATCGTGGGCTCGCAGGACACCATCGTCGCCGCGGGCACCACGCAGAACCAGTACACGGCGTGCGACGCACCTCGGCAGTTCGTCACGATCACGGGCGGCTCGCACTGCGGTTTCATCGACAGCGCGATCATCGCCTGCGATTCGGGCTCGATCTCGCGCGCCGAGCAGCTGGCGAAGACGCGGGCGCTTCTCCTCGAGTTCTTCGACACGCACCTGCGCGGCGACGCGGCCGACTACGCCGCCGTCTGGGGCGCGGGCGCGCCCGTCGCGGGAACCACGACCGCGCGCGATGCCCGTACGAACGCGTCGCTCGCAAGCGGCTCGCTCAAGGGCGCCGCCGGCAGCGAGCTCACGACCACGCTCACCGTCACGAACGTCGGCCCCGATGCGACGGCGATCCGTCCGCGCGCGGGCGCTGCAGCGTTCACCGTGTCGTTTGAACCGGCCGAGAGCGCGGTCCTCGCAGCTGGCGCCAGCACGACCTTCGCCGTGCGCGCGGTCTCGCCGGTGGCCGCGTCGGGAACAGCCACGATCGACGTCGTGCGCGTCCGCGACGGTGCGGGCGCCGCGCTGGCGCTGAGCGCGACCTTCACGCCTTCGTCGAGTCCAGCCGACCTCGACGGCGATGGCGCGGTCGGCGGCGGCGACCTCGCGATCCTGCTGAACTCGTGGGGCGCGTGCGCGGCCTGTGCCGCCGACATCGACGGCAACGGCGAGGTGAACGGCGCGGATCTCGCGACGCTGCTCTCAAGCTGGGGCTGAGTCGCAGGCGCGGGCGCTCACTGCAGCCGGTACTCGCCCGGCTTCCGCACGAACGGCGCGGGCGCGTCGCCAGGGATCGTCACGACCTTCGGCATGAGGTCGAGCTTCGACTGCTTCGTCATGAAGTCCCAGGCCGCGACCTGGCCCGAGTACGCCGCCTCGCGGCCCATCACGGCCATCAGCGAGCTCTCCGCGGTCTGGCGCAGTTCGACGATCGGCTTGCCCGCGACGATCGAGTCGACGAGCTCCTTGTGCTCCCGGCGGTACGCGGCGCCGATCGAGCCCTTCGTCGTCCAGAGTTCCTTGCC
>JBIKWD010000304.1:0-2944 GCA_044356505.1 Phycisphaerales bacterium | reverse complement strand
GCCGCCGTAGAGCAGGGCGGCGTTCGAGGTGGATGCGACGGCGAGCGCGAGGGCTCCGGCGGACAGAACAGCGGTCAGCTTCATGGGTTTCTCTCTCAGGGCGCCTTGGTGAGGGAACGGAAAGCCGGGGCGCACAGGCGTTCCGTGCAGCCCTCTGGACCCACTGAGAAAAGTGGAAGGGAGTGTCCGAGGGCGGTTCGCTAGCGAACAGCGCGACAAAGCGCGCAGCCCTTCGGCCTTCTCTCCATGCGAAGAGTGCTTCGGAAAGGCGCGCTGTCAAATCGTTTGGCGTTTTCTGTCGGGAAGACCCATTCTCGGACGCGTGCTGGCAGGATGGGCCCCCGCGACGGGGCGCCGGAGGCCACAATGTCCCCCATGCGAATCGTCAGCACCTGGTCTTTCGGCCTTCGCGCCAACGAAGCGGCCTGGTCGGCCGCCGTGGAGGGGCGCTCGCTCGACGCTGTCGAGGCGGCCTGCGCCTACGCCGACGCCGCCCCCGACATCGACAGCGTCGGCTTCGGCGGGCTTCCCGATGCATCCGGCCGGGTCAGCCTCGACGGCTGCATCATGCTCTCGCCGGCCCGTTGCGGGAGCGTCGCCGGGCTGCGGCACCACCTCCACCCGGTGTCGGTGGCGCGCCTCGTGATGGAGCGGACGCCGCACGTGATGCTCGTCGGGGCCGATGCGGACGCCTTCGCCGACGCACACGGCGTCGCCCGGGCTGAACTCCTCTCTGGCGATGCGCGGGCCGCCTACGAGAAGTGGCTGCGCGAGGGCGGCGTCGTCGATCAAAGCCGCGACTCTGGCCGCGGACTCGGGTTCGACCCGATGCGGCCGATCGACCGGCGGCATGGCGAAGATGGACGCCTCTTCGGTGGAGCGACGCTCCCCGCGGACGAGGCGCTCCCCGCCGACGAGGCAAAGTGGCGCCACCACGACACGATCGGCTGCCTCGCGCTCGACGCGAAGGGCGTCCTCGCGGGCGGCTGCTCGACGAGCGGCACCCCGTTCAAGACGCCCGGCCGCGTCGGCGACTCGCCCATCATCGGCCACGGGCTCTATGTCGATCCCGACGTCGGCGGCGCAACCGCGACGGGAACCGGCGAACTCATCATGGGCGTGTGCGGCGCCTTCCTCGTCGTCGAGGCGATGCGGCGCGGCGCGGGCGCTGCCGACGCGGTGCGCGAGGCAGCGACGCGGCTTGCGAAGAGCTACGCGCTCGAACCCCATCATCAGGCCGCGTTCCTCGCCATGTCGCGCGACGGCACGTTCGCGGCCGCTGCGCTGCGGCCGGGCTATCGCACGAGCGTGCGCGATTCGGAAGGCGCGCGCACGGTCGAGCCCTGCTTCGTCGCGATCCCTGAGTGAGTCTAAGGGCTGGGTGAGTCTAAGGGCTGGGTGAGTCTCAGGGCAGGTCGGTGTCCGTCTCGGCACGTTGCGTCGGGGCGAGCGCGTCGCCCGTCGCGGGATCGATCTCGATCGGCGGCGCGAGGCGCACCGCGTCCTCTGCGAGGTCCGCCGGATGGCGTGGCGGGCGCTGAGCCTGATTCGACGTCAGCGAGATCGGCGCGCACCGCTCGCCCCAGCAGCGGAGGACGACGCCGTCGCGGATCTCGAACCACCACGAGGTGCGCTCGATCCGGTTCGAGGAAGACGAGAAGACCATGAAGAGGTACGAGCCCTCGGTCGTGCGGACATCGCTGTCGTAGCGGTAGACCTCGGTGCCGTCGTCGAGGCAGACGGCGCTCGTCGGCTCGCCGAAGGTCGCGGTCAGCCAGTCGACCCCTGTTCTGCCGGGGACGACCGCCGCGAGCGCGTCCTCGGAGATCTGCGGCCCGATCTCGCGGACGGTGCGGCCGCTGGTGTAGACGCAGCCGCCGCAGGGCGCGAGCATGGCCGCGCAGAGGAGCAATCGAAGGTGTGCCGCTGCACGGTCCATGGGAAGGGGAGTATAAGTCGCCGAGGCTCGCATCCGCCGACGTATGGCGGGCGAAGCGCGCGTTCTGCGAAAGGCAAAAGGTCTCGATCCAACCATGAAGCTCTACACCCGCACCGGTGACGACGGAACCACTGGCCTCTTCTCGGGAACGCGCGTGTCCAAGGACCATCCGCGCATCGAGGCCTACGGCACGGTCGACGAGTTCAACGCGTTCATCGGGCTCGCGATGGCTGCGTGCCGCGCCACCAATCCGTTCGAGGCGCGCCTGCTCGAGATCTTCTCGCAGGTCCAGTCGCGGCTCTTCGACATCGGCGCGGACCTCGCGACGCCCGAGGGCGCCAACAACAGCTCGAAGATCGTCCGCATCGAGGAGCACCACGTCGCCGAGGTCGAGGGCTGGATCGACGAGATCGACGGGAAGAACCCGCCGCTCAAGACCTTCGTCATGCCGTCGGGCTCGGAGCTCGCCGCTCGCCTGCACGCGGCGCGTACCGTCTGCCGCCGCGCAGAGCGGCTCATGGTGTCGCTTGCGCAGCTCGAGCCCGTCGGCACGGGCCCGCTCCGCTACGTCAACCGCCTGAGCGACCTCCTGTTCGCGATGGCGCGCCGCGCGAACACCGACGCCGGAATCGGCGACGTGCCGTGGATCCCGACGAAGCGGTGAGCGGACGGCGCGCTCGATGTTCGCCCGCGACCGCTCAAATCAAGACACGCTCTTCCTCAGCCCGCCGCGATTCACTCGCGGCGCGGCTGGCCAGAGGGAGCGGCCGCAGCCGCGACCGCTCAACTCACGCTCTCCCTCAGCCCGCCGCGATTCACTCGCGGCGCGGCTGGCCAGAGGGAGCGGCCGCAGCCGCGACCGCTCAACTCACGCTCTCCCTCAGCCCGCCGCGATTCACTCGCGGCGCGGCTGGCCAGAGGGAGCGGCCGCAGCCGCGACCGCTCAACTCACGCTCTCCCTCAGCCCGCCGCGATTCACTCGCGGCGCGGCTGGCCAGAGGGAGC
>JBIKWD010000303.1:0-2953 GCA_044356505.1 Phycisphaerales bacterium | reverse complement strand
AGCACCAGAGGGAGCGGCCGCAGCCGCGAGAGTTTGCCCAACCTGTCAGCGCCTCCGGAGGGAGCGGCCGCAGCCGCGAGAGTTTGCCCAACCTGTCAGCGCCTCCGGAGGGAGCGGCCGCAGCCGCGAGAGTTTGCCCAACCTGTCAGCGCCTCCAGAGGGAGCGGCCGCAGCCGCGAGAGTTTGCCCAACCTGTCAGCGCCTCCAGAGGGAGCGGCCGCAGCCGCGACCGCTCAAATCTAGTGCCGCACGTCCTTCGCCCTGCCCGACACCATGCGGTCGACCGGCATGAGGATGAGGCTGACGCGCTCGGCGAAGAGGCGGCCGAGCCGTTCGATCGTGGCGATCGAGGTGGACGCGACAGGTCCGCTTGCCTTCGCGGCCTCGGAGATCTCCTTCGCGTCCCACTCGGGGTGCCAGTCGATGCCGACGACCCAGGGGCCAAGGCCCCACGCCGCGAACTTCGCGCCCGGCGTCGAGCCGAAGACGCGCGCACCCTCGGGGAGCTTGGCAACGCACTCGTCGTTCCACACCGGCTGCTCGCTCGTCCAGCGCTGGCCTGCGAAGATCGGCTCTTCACGGCCGACGGCGTTCAACGTCACCTTGACGATGCCGCGCTCGGTGCCGACACCGACCTCGCCGCCGAGCGCGCGCGCCATGAGACGCGAGCCCGCGCCGATCCCGAGTACGGGAAGCTCGCGCTTCACGGCCTCGCGCACGTACGCCTCGATCGCCCCCGCCGATGCACCGGTCGAAGAGCCGCCGCCCGAGACGACGACGCCGTGCACCTCGTCGAGGTCGAGCGGCATGGTCTCCGCCTTGTGGGCCTCGACCTGACGGACCTGCTGGCCGAATTCGCGCAGCGTGCGGCCGAGGAGCCCGGGAGCGCCGTCGGCATCGAGTTCGAAGTAGAGAATCGCCATCGTCTAGTCTCTCGATTCGGAGTTTCGCGGGACCGGTGCGGGGCGTCACACGCCGACAGGCTTCGCGGCCGAGACCCTCGGACCGGCGGCCTTCACGGCGTCGGACATCTTGAACTTCGACTCGTTCTCGCGGAACTTCATGGCGAGCTCGGTCGCCTTCGCGTCGTACGCGGCCTTGTCGGCCCAGGTGTGGCGCGGATTGAGCACCTCGCTCGGCACGCCCTCGACCGCGGTCGGCATCGAAAGCCCGAAAATCGGGTGCGTCTCGAACGAAGACTTCGCGAGCGAGCCGTCGAGGATCCGCGTGACGAAGGTACGGGTGTAGGCGAGCTTGAAGCGGTGACCGACGCCGTACGGGCCGCCCGTCCAACCGGTATTCAGGAGCCACACGTTGGCGCCATGCTTCTTGATGCGCTCGGCGAGCATCTCCGCGTAGACCATCGGGGCGCGCGGGAGGAACGGCCCGCCGAAGCATGGCGAGAAGTTCGGCTGCGGCTCCTTCACGCCCGCCTCGGTGCCTGCGAGCTTCGACGTGTAGCCGTTCAGGAAGTAGTACATCGCCTGCTCGGGCGAGAGCTTCGACACGGGCGGCAGCACGCCGAACGCATCGGCCGAAAGGAAGACGACGTTCTTCGGGTGACCGGCGACCGACGGGATCTTGGCGTTCGCGATGTACGACACCGGATAGGTGACGCGGGTGTTCTCGGCCTTCTTCGCGCTGTCGTAGTCGGGGACGCGGGTGACCGGGTCCATCACGACGTTCTCGAGGACCGAACCGAAGCGAATCGCGTTCCAGATCTCGGGCTCGCCTTCCTTCGAGAGCTTGATGCACTTCGCGTAGCAGCCGCCCTCGACGTTGAAGACGCCCGAATCCGACCAGCCGTGCTCGTCGTCGCCGACGAGGTCGCGGTTCGGATCGGCCGAGAGCGTGGTCTTGCCCGTGCCCGAAAGGCCGAAGAAGAGCGCCACGTTCGACGGATCCTTGCGGTCGACGTTGCACGAGCAGTGCATCGGGAAGACGCCCATGTCGGGCAGGTCGTAGTTCATCGCGTAGAAGATCGACTTCTTCATCTCGCCCGCATACTCGGTGCCGACGATGATGACGGTCTTCTTCTCGAGGCTCTGGGCGATGCCGATGTGGGTCTTGAGGCCGAACTCCGAGGGGTTCGTGATCTTCATCCCGCAGGCGTTGATGATCGTCCAGTCGGCCTTGAAGGCGGGCATCTCCGCCTCGGGCACGTTGATGAAGAGGGTCTTCGCGAAGAGCGAGTGCCACGCCTTCTCGGTGAAGACGCTGACCTTGAGGCGGAACTTCGGGTCGGCGCCCGCGTAGCCGTCGAAGCGGAAGATGTCGCCCTTCGACGAGAGATGCTTCAGCGCCGCTGCCTTCAGCTTCTCGAAGTTGTCGGCCGAGATCGGCTGGTTGACCTTGCCCCAGTTGATGTTGCCGTGGATCCCTGCCGTGTCCTCGAGATACTTGTCGTCGGGGCTGCGGCCGGTCCGCTCCCCGGTGTCGCACTGGAGTGCGCCGTTCGCCGCGAGCTGCCCCTCGCCGCGGGCGAGCGCGAGTTCGATGAGGCGGGCGGTCGCGAGGTTCGCGTGGATCTTGGCGGAACCGAAGTCGACGGAAAGGGTGGGAAGTGCCATGTCGGTGGTTGGATGGGGGTCAGGCTGTCTCGGTCGGGCGCCTCGGCCCAACTGGGCACGGGGGTCCATACATCTCGACCGAACCCGTCCGGGGTCTGTAGTCAGCAGCGCACCAGACGGGGTTGGAAGCGGGCGATGGTAGCACAACCCCCCGACCATCCGCAGCCGCGGCCATTGACCCAAAACCCCGCGTCCGCTATTGTTTGCGCCTCACGGAGACCATAGCTCAGTTGGTAGAGCACCGGATTGTGGTTTCGGCTGTCGCGGGTTCGATCCCCGTTGGTCTCCCTTTCTTTTAGCGGCGGCTGCTGCGGCAGCCGCCTTTGGCGATACGAACGTTTGAGCGGCGGCTGCTGCGGCAGCCGCCGAGGTTTGAGCGGCGG